>NZ_JBYTCN010000004.1:228036-299415 GCF_058790335.1 Rhodanobacter sp. FW101-FHT13A11
GGGCGGCCCAACGGGGCCGCCCGCGTCAGTGCCCGCCGGAAACGGTGCGCGCCTTCGGCGTGAACGGCGGCCTGGCCAGCCAGATCACCAGCACCAGCGCCAGGAAGATCCAGCCCAGCGCGTGGAACACCTCGTTGAACGAGATCTGGTAGGCCTGCTGGGTGATCATGTCGTTGATGATGCCGCCGGCGAGCTGGTTGTCGCCGTGGCCGAGCTGGCCCATCGCCGCCTGCGCGGTCGGGCTGTAGGCGGTGATGTGTTCGGTCAGCTGCTCGTGGTGGGCCACTGCGCGGCGCTCCCACAGCAAGGTGGTGAGCGAGGCGGAGAAGCTGCCGCCCAGGGTGCGCAGGAAGGTGGCCAGGCCGGAGCCGGCGGCGATCTCGTTCTGCTGCAGGTCCGACAACAGGATGGTCAGGATCGGCATGAAGAACAGCGCCACGCCCAGGCCCTGCCACAGCTGCACGACAGCCACGTGGTAGAAGTCGATGCCGATGAAGAAGTCCGAACGCATGAAGCAGGTACCGGCCATCACGATGAACGCGATCGAGGCCAGCGTGCGCAGGTCGAAGTGGGTGGCGTACTTGCCCACGAAGAAGGTCAGCAGCACCGGCAGCACGCCGATCGGCGCGGTGGCGAAGCCGGCCCAGGTCGAGGTGTAGCCGAGGTTGCGCTGCAGCCACAGCGGCACCAGCAGGCCGATCGCGAAGAACGCCGCGTAGGCCAGGATCAGCGCGATCGTGCCAGCGGTGAAGTTGCGGTGGCGGAACAGCTTCAGGTCGACGATCGGATCCTTGTCGGTCAGCTCCCAGATCAGGAACACCGCGATGCCGATCGCCGAGACGATGCTGGTGACGATGATGAAGGTGGAGTTGAACCAGTCCTCGTCATTGCCCTTGTCCAGCACGATCTGCAGCGCGCCCACGCCGATGATCAGGGTGATCAGGCCGACGTAGTCGACCTTCGGCCGCTCGGTCTTCTCCTCCTTCGCGCGCAGCTGGTTCGCCACCACCATGCTGGCGAAGATGCCGATCGGCACGTTGATGAAGAAGATCCACGGCCACGAATAGTTGTCGGTGATCCAGCCGCCGAGGATCGGGCCGGCGATCGGCGCCACCACCGTCACCATCGCCAGCAGCGCCAGCGCCATGCCGCGCTTGGCCGGCGGATAGATGCCGATCAGCAGGCTCTGCGTGATCGGGTACATCGGCCCGGCCACCGCGCCCTGCAGCGCGCGGAACAGGATCAGCATGCCCATGCTCTGCGACACGCCGCACAGGAACGAGGTCAGCGCGAACAGCAGCGTGCAGGCGGTGAACAGCCGCACCTCGCCGAAGCGGCGGCTGAGGAAGCCGGTCAGCGGCAGCGCGATCGCCATGCTCACCGCGAACGAGGTGATCACCCAGGTGCTCTGGTTGTTGCTGACGCCGAGGTTGCCGGCGATGGTCGGCAGCGACACGTTGGCGATGGTGGTGTCCAGCACCTGCATGAACGTGGCCAGCGACAGGCCGATCGTGCTCAGGGCCAGGTTGGGCGGGCGGAATTCGGTGGTCATCAGAATCGGTCGGTGATGGGTGATCTGCTCCTCCCCCTGCGCAGCAGGGGGAGGTTGGGAGGGGGTGAAGCTCTTGACTCAAAGATCAAGAGCACTCCTCCCCAACCCTCCCCTGCAAAGCAGGGGAGGGAGCCACGGTTGCTATTTGCCGCCGGCCATGTTGGCGTGGACGATCTGCGTGATCACCGCGTCGGCCTTGGCCAGCTGCTGCTTGTATACGTCGGTGCTGAAGGCGGGTTGGGTCGGCGATTGCTGCGACAGCATCGGGCCGTTCTGGTCGTGCAGGCTCACGTCCACGTTCAGCGACATGCCGATGCGCAGCGGGTGCTTGTCCAGCTGGGCCGGGTCGTCGAACACGATGCGCACCGGGATGCGCTGCACTATCTTGATCCAGTTGCCGGTGGCGTTCTGCGCCGGCAGCAGCGAGAACGCGCTGCCGGTGCCCACGCCCAGGCTCTGCACCTTGCCCTTGTAGGCCACCGCGCCGCCGTACACGTCGGCCTCGATCGTCACCGGCTGGCCGATGCGCATGCGGGTGAGCTGGGTCTCCTTGAAGTTCGCGTCCACCCACACGCCGCGCAGCGGCACCACCGCCATCAGCGCGGCGCCGGGCTGCACGCGCTGGCCGACCTGCACCGAGCGTTTGGCCACATAGCCGTCCACCGGCGCGACCAGGGTGGCGCGCACGTCATCGAGGAAGGCGGCACGCAGGCGGGCCGAGGCGGCCTGCACGTCCGGGTGCGAGGCGACCACGGTGTCGTCGACCAGCACCTTGCTGGTCTGGTACTGCTGCTGCGCGGTGACCAGGTTGCTCGCGGCGCTGGTCAGCGCGTCGCGGGCGTGCGCCAGCTCCTCGGCCGAGATCGCGCCGGACTTCGCCAGCGCCACGCGGCGGTCGTAGTCGGCGCGCGCCTTGTCCACCGCGGTCTGGCGCACGGCCACGTCGGCCTGGGCCCCGTTGACGCTGGAGTACAGGCCGCGCACCTTGCGCACGGTGTTGGCCAGGTTCGCCTTGGCCTCGGCCAGCGCCACGTCGGCGTCGCTGGGGTCGAGCTGCACCAGTACGTCGCCGGCGTGCACCAGGTCGCCGTCGTCGGCGCCGATGCTGACCACGGTGCCGGGCACCTGCGGGGTGATCTGCACCACGTTGCCGTTGACGTAGGCGTCGTCGGTGCCCTCGTACCAGCGGCCTTCGAGGAAGTACCACGCCGCCCATCCGGCGACGGCGAGCAGCACCACGACGCCGAGCAGGCGCAGCAGCAGGCCGCGCGGGTTCTTCTTCGGTGGCGGCACGACCGGCGTGCCCGCGCTCGCGGCGCCGCTCGGATCGGGGAGGGTCTGGCTGGACATGGGATGCCTCAGGAACGGGAAGAGTGGGGAGACGGGGTGGTGTCGGCCTGCGCCGGGGAGGCGCCGCGGTCGGCCTGCTCGTTCGGGCGATAGCCGCCGCCGAGGGCCTGGATCAACTGCACCGAGAGATCGACCTGCTGCGCTTCCAGCGCGGCGGTGCCCTGCTCGGCGGCGAGCAGTTGCTGGCGCACGCTGAGCGACTCCAGGCAGCTGCCGATGCCGGCCTTGTAGCGCTGCTCGGCCAGCTCCCAGGCCTGCGCCGCGGCATCCTGCGCGCGCTGCTGCGCGGCGATCTGCTGCTGCAGCGACTGCAGCGCGGACAGCTCGTCGGCGACCTGGTTGAGCGCGCCCACCAGGGTCTGGTTGTACTGCGCCACGGCGAGGTCGTACTGCGCGTCCTTGCCGGCGAGGTTCGCGCGCAGGCGGCCGCTGTCGAAGATCGGCAGGCTGATCGACGGCCCGACCTGGTAGAAGCGCGCGGGCAGGGTGAACGGGTTGCCGCCGCCCATCGCGATCACGCCGGCCATCGCGCCGATGCTGATGTTGGGCAGGAATTCGGCCTTCGCCGCCTTGATGTCCTTGCCGGCGGCCTCGACCCGCCAGCGTGCGGCGACCAGGTCGGCGCGGTGGCCGACCAGATCCAGCGGCAGGTCGGCCGGCACCGCCAGCGCGGCCGGCGGCAGCAGCCGGGGCCGGCCGATCTGCAGCCCGCGGTCCGGGCCCTTGCCCAGCAGCACCGCCAGCGCCGAGCGCGCGGCGTCGACCGCGCGGCTGGCCAGCGCCGCCTGCTGCTCGGCGCCGGCCACTTCGGCATCGCCCTGTTTCAGCTGGATCAGGTTGTCGATGCCGGCGGCGACGCGCTGGCGGGTCAGCTCGCGCGACTGCTGCGCGCGTCGCAGTTCGCTGGCGGCCAGGTCCTGCCGGGTGAACGCGTAGCCGAGCTGGGCATAGGCGCGGGCCACGTTGCCGGACAGCTCGATGCGCGCCGCGCGGGCATCCACCTCGGCGGCACGCGAGGCGCCCAGCGCGGCCTGCCAGGCGGCACGCTTGCCGCCCCACAGGTCCAGGCCCCACTTGAAGCTGAGATCGGCGTACTTGGCCAGGGCGAAATGGCCGCCGCCGGCCTTGGCCGGCAGCACGGTGGTGGGGAGGCGTGCGCCGGCCACGCTGGCGCCCGCGTTCACCACCGGCCCGCGTGCGGCGTCGGCCAGGCCGGCTTCGGCCTCGGCGGCGCGGGCCCGCGCGTCGGCCACGCCCAGGCCGGGGTTGTCGTGCAGGGCCTCGGCGATCAGCGCGTCGAGCTGCGGGTCGCCCAGCCCGCTCCACCAGTCGCCGGCCGGCCAGCCGGCGGGCGACACGTTCACCCCGGCCAGGCTGCGTTCGGCGTTCAGGGTGGACGGATCGATCGGGCTGCCGTCCGGGTGCAGGCCGCCACCGCTGGCGCAAGCGGCCAGCGCGAGGGTCAGGGCGGCCGCAGCCGCAAGTCGATGCAGACGCATGGAAGAGTCCAGGGGGGGAAAGGGTCAGTTCTTGTCGCGAAGCGCGTGCAGCACGCGTTCCAGGTAGTCGTGCAGTTGCACCTGTTCGGTCTCGTCCAGCGAGCGCTGGGCTGCCGTGAGCACGCGGTCGTTGCAGTCGGTCAACTCCTGCCACAGCGCGTTGCCGGCGTCGGTCAGCTCGATCCGCAGGGCGCGGCGGTCCAGCTCATGCGGGCAGCGGCGCAGGTAGCCCTTGTGCTCGAGCTGGTCGAGCTGGCGGGTCATCGCGCCGCCGTCCAGTTCCACCGAGCGGGCCAGCTCGCTGGCCGACATCGGGCCGAGCCGGGCCAGCCGCTTGAGGATCAGGAACTGGGTGAAGCGCAGGTCCAGCTGCTTGGCCGCCAGCTCGGCCTCCATCGCGCGCACGATCTCCGTGCGGACGAGGCCGAGCAGGACGCCGAGGCTTTCCCTGGGGGTGGCGAAGGCGAGCGGTTCGGTGTTCATGGCCGCGCATTCTATTGCCTCAGGTATATTTGTCAAGGCAAATATATTCTGGCATGTATTTGCTCCAGCAAGATGTCAGGCGGCACGCATCCGGTGCGCCTGCAGCTCGTCGTGCACCAGCGCGCGCAACGCCGGGTCGCGGATGGTGAACAGTTCGAACACGCCCAGCGCCTGCAAGGTCGTCAGTTGCGCCAGCAGGCGAGGTTCCGCTTCGCGGCGTACCGATTCCGGGGTGGCCGGATCCAGCATCAACTGGGCGTGCACCACGAAATCGGTGAGCGCATCGGCGCGCGAGGCGTGGACAGGGGTGGGTACGGGGAGTAACGACATGTCGATCTCCTGCATGGGCTGACGCAAGGACGTCTGCGCGCGGCGCGCTGTGACAGGCGGTTGCAGTACGGGCTGTGGCGGCTGGGGAGGTGCGCCGCGGACGGGCATGGCTGCATCGCCGGCGTCACGGTCACGCGGGGCGCATGACTTGGGGGACAGGCGACGGTAGATCGCTGCCGCTAGCATGGGAAGGCAGTCCCCACTGCTGGTACTCCCACTACCACCCGGGCATGTCCATGAGCACCTCCATGCAACGCGCCGAGCTGAAGGCCTTCCTGCGCGCACGCCGCGCCGCACTCACGCCCGAGGTGGCCGGCTTGCCGCGCGGGCCGCGCCGGCTCACGCCGGGTCTGCGTCGCGAGGAGGTGGCGGCGCTGGCCCAGGTCGGCGTCACCTGGTACACGTGGCTGGAGCAGGGGCGCGCGATCAACGTGTCGGCCGCGGCGCTGGCGCGGATCGCCCGCGCGTTGGCGCTGTCGCCGACCGACGAGGCCTACCTGTTCGCGCTGATGGGACTGGCGCGCACCGACGTGCCGGAGCACCACTTCGGCCTGCCGCCGGTGATGCAGGAGGTGCTGGACCTGTACCAGGCGCCGGCCTTCGTGCTGGACACGGTATTCGACGTGCTGGCGTGGAACCGCATGGCCGAATGCCTGTACGACTTCGGCGAGTTCGGCGGGCCGTTCGCCGACAATCACCTGTGGAACGCGTTCATGAACCCGGCGCGGCGGCGGCTGTACCCGGATTTCGAGAATGGCGCGCTGAACCTGCTCGGCATGTTCCGCATGAACCAGGCCGCGCATCCGGAAGACCCGCGCTTCCAGCAGCTGGTCGAGGCGCTGAACGCGGCCAGCACGGAGTTCGTCGAGCTGTGGCAGCGCTGCCACACCGCGCCGCTGAGCGCGATCACGGTGCCGTTCTTCCACCCCGCGTTCGGCGACCTCAGCATCCACTCGATGCGCCTGCCGGTCCGCGACAGCGACCACGTCGACCGCGCCACCGCATTCTTCTTCGCGCCGGCCAATGCCGCGACCGCCGCGAGCTTCGCGCGCGTCGCCCGGCGCCTCGCCGCGGAACAGGCCACGCAACCGGCATGATGCGGCGGCCGGTCGCACAACGGCGATAATCTCCACGCCCGTGCACACAGGAAACGAAATCATGGCTCCCATCCCGGCGCCTCGCGCGCCCAAGTCACCGCGCCATGGAGGGAGATGACGATGCCGCGTCCCGCCGTGCAGGCCTTCTTCGATGAAGCCAGCCATACCTTCAGCTACGTGGCCTGGGACCCGGCCAGCGGCAGGGCCGCCGTGTTCGACAGCGTGCTCGACTACGACGCGGCCGCTGGCCGCACCGGCCACGCGTCGGCGGATGCGCTGATCGCGTTCGTGCGTGCGCGAGGACTCGACGTGGACTGGGTGATCGATACCCACGTGCATGCCGACCACCTGTCGGCGGCGCCGTACGTGCAGGAGCAGCTGGGTGGCCGGCTGGGCATCGGCGAACGCGTCCGCGAGGTGCAGGACACGTTCGGCCGGCTGTTCCATGCGGGCGCCGGCTTCAAGTGCGACGGCAGCCAGTTCGACCACCTGTTCACGGACGGCGAGCGCTACATGGTCGGCGGCATCGAGGCGGTGGCGCTGCACACGCCGGGTCACACGCCGGCGTGCATGACCCACCTGGTCGGCGACGCGGCCTTCGTCGGCGATACCTTGTTCATGCCCGACTACGGCACTGCGCGCTGCGACTTCCCCGGCGGCGACGCGCGCACGCTGTACCGCTCGATCCGGCGCCTGTTCGCGCTGCCGCAGGAAACCCGGGTGTTCCTCTGCCACGACTACAAGCCCGCCGGCCGCGACGTGTTCGTGCACGAGACCACCGTGGGCGACGAGCGCCGCGACAACATCCACGTGCGCGACGGCATCGACGAGGACGCGTTCGTGCGCCTGCGCGAGGCGCGCGATGCCACGCTGCAGGTGCCGGCGCTGCTGCTGCCCGCGGTGCAGGTGAACATGCGCGCCGGCCGGCCGCCGCCGCCCGAGGACAACGGCGTGCGCTATTTGAAGATTCCGCTGGATGCGTTGTGAGCGGGCGTCGATGCGGCGGCAACCCGACGGTCTGCCGTCGTCGGAGTGACCGATGATCTACGTCCTGCTCAGCGTGGCGTGCAGCGTGCTGGTCTCGGTGCTGCTGAAGCTGGCGCGCCGTTTCGAGGTCGACGTGGGCCAGGCGATCGCCTGGAACTACGTGGTGGCCGGCGCGCTCACCGCGTTGCTGCTGCAGCCGTCGTTGGCCACGCTGCGCGAACCGGGCTCGCCGTGGCTGGCGCTGGCCGCGCTGGGCGTGCTGCTGCCGACGATCTTCCTGGCGCTGGCTGCCTCGGTACGCCATGCCGGCATCGTGCGCAGCGACGCGGCGCAGCGGCTGTCCCTGCTGCTCTCGCTGCTCGCCGCGTTCGCGCTGTTCGGCGAGCAGCTGACCGCCTTCAAGGCGCTCGGCATCGCGCTGGGCCTGCTCGCCCTGCTGTGCATGGTCTGGCGCGGCGGGCATGGTGCAGGCGCGGGCGGCGCGGCCGGCTGGCTGTATCCGCTGCTGGTGTTCGGCGGTTTCGGCGTGATCGATATCCTGTTCAAGCGTGTGGCGCAGGCCGGCGTGCCGCTGGGCGCCGCGCTGCAGGCGATGTTCGCTCTGGCGCTGCTGGTCGCTTTCGCGCTGCAGCTGTGGCGGCGCGTGCGCGGGCACACCCGCTTCACCGCGCGCAGCCCGCTGGCCGGCCTGCTGCTCGGCCTGGCCAACTTCGGCAACATCCTGTTCTACCTGCGCGGCCACCGCGCGCTGCCGCAGCACCCGGCGCTGGTGTTCGCCAGCATGAACCTCGGCGTGGTGGTGCTGGGCGCGCTGGTCGGTTTGCTGCTGTTCCGCGAGCGGCTGAGCCGGCTCAACCTCGCCGGCGTGGCGCTGGCGCTGCTGGCGATCGGGCTGATCGCCAGCGGCTGAGCAGTGACTTCTGGGCTATGAAATCGCCATGGCACGCTGCCTATGCTGGCAGCTTCGGGGCGGTGGCGTCCCAGCCATCGGAACCCCGGCCATGCGCAAACTCCCTTTCGCGGCAGCGCTGTCCGCACTGCTGTTGAGCGCGGTCGCGGTCGCCGCCCCGGACAAGAAGGACGACAAGGCCAAGCCGGAGAAGCCCGATGCGGCGCTGGTCGAGCCGCAGTCGTCGGCCAGCGAGGGTTCGGTGTCGGTCGAAGGGCATCGCGTCGACTACAAGGCGGTGGCCGGCACGCTGGTGCTGCACGGCACGGGTGACAAGGAGGACGAGCCGCAGGTCAGCATGTTCTACGTGGCCTATTTCAAGAAGGGAGTGAGCGCGACGAAGCGGCCGGTCACCTTCATCTACAACGGCGGTCCCGGGTCGGCCACGGTGTGGCTGCACATGGGCGCGTTCGGGCCGAAGCGCGTGGTCACCAGCGACGACAGTCACACGCCGGCGGCGCCGTACGGACTGGTCAACAACGACTACAGCCTGCTCGATGCCTCCGACCTGGTGTTCATCGACGCTCCCGGCGCCGGCTTCAGCCGGCTGATCGCGGACGACGGGGATAAGGCCAAGCGCGACGAGCAGATGAAGGAGCGCAAGAAGGCGATCTATGGCGTCGACGGCGATGGCCACGCGTTCGCCCAGTTCATCACCCGCTTCCTGTCGAAGTACGACCGCTGGAACTCGCCGAAGTACCTGTTCGGCGAAAGCTACGGCACCACCCGCTCGGCGGTGCTGGCGAACATCCTGGAGAACGAGGACAGCGTCGACCTCAACGGGGTGATCCTGCTCTCGCAGATCCTCAGTTTCGACACCAGCATCGATGGGCCGGAGTTCAATCCCGGCATCGACCTGCCGTACGAGCTGGCGCTGCCGACCTTCGCCGCCACCGCGTTCTACCACCACAAGCTGCCGCGGCAGCCGGCTGCGCTGGAGCCGTTCCTGCGCGAGGTGGAGCAGTACGCGATGGGCGATTACGCGCAGGCGCTGATGGCCGGCTCGCGCCTCGACGATGCGCGCAAGCAGGCGGTGGCGCAGAAGCTGCACGAGTACACCGGCCTGCCGGTGGCCTACCTGCTGAAGGCGGACCTGCGCGTGACCGGCGGCATGTTCGAGCACGAGCTGCAGACCGACGGCGACATCACCACCGGCCGGCTGGACAGCCGCTTCTCCGGCCCGGCGATCGACCCGCTGAGCAAGGGCTCCGAATACGACCCGCAGTCCTCGGCGATCAGTTCGGCCTACGTGGCCGCCTTCAACGACTACGTGCGGCGCGACCTGAAGTTCGGCCAGGGCCGGCAGTACCGGCTGTTCGCCGACATCGACCACTGGGACTTCTCGCACAAGGCGCCCGGCGTGCATGGCGAGGCGCTGCAGTCGTCGACCAACGTGATGCCGGACCTGGCCATGGCGATGAAGACCAACCCCAACCTCAAGGTCTATCTGCACGGCGGCTACTACGACCTGGCCACGCCGTACTTCGCCGCCGACTACGAGATGCACCACCTGCCGATCCCGGCCAGCCTGGAGCACAACATCAGCTATGCGTGGTACCCGTCCGGGCACATGGTGTACGCGCACGAGGCGTCGCTGAAGCTGCTGCACGACAACGTGGCCCGCTTCATCGGGCAGACCGACAACGTCAAGTAGCCGGTTTGCGCCTTCCGCCGCCGCGTCCGGAGGGCGCGGTGTGCCGCGGCGCGGTGGAGCCGCGCACCACCAGCTCGGGGCTGAAGCCTTCGTTGACGCTGCCGACCGGCTCGCCGTTGGCCACGCGCTGCAGGTCGCCGATCAGCCGCTGGGCGGCGTGCCGCGCGATCTCCTCGGTGGCCTGGCGCGCGGTGGTCAGCGCGGGCCACGACTGCTTGGAGAACGGGCTGTCCTCGAAGCCGGCGATCGACAGCTCGTACGGCACGTTGATGCCGTCCGAATGCGCCGCGGCCAGCACGCCGGCGGCGATCTCGTCGTTGGAGCCGAAGATCGCGCTGGGGCGGTCCTTCAGCGCCAGCAGTTTGCGCGCGCCGCGGAAGCCGTCGTCGAAGGTGTAGTCGCCCGGCACGATCAGCTTGCGGTCGAGCGCGATGCCGTAGTCCTTCAGCGCATCGGCGTAGCCCTGGTAGCGCTCCTGGCTGGAGCGGTGCCCGAGGCCGCCCCACAGGAAGCCGATGCGCTGGTGGCCGAGCTGGATCAGGTGTTCGGTGATCGCGTAGGCCGCATCGCGGTCGTCCACGTAGACGCACGGGTGGCCGTCCTGCGGATCCCGGCGCGCCGAGATGATGCGGATGAACGGCACCTGCGCCTGGCTCAGCGCCTCGATCAGCGCCGGCTGCTCGGACATCGGCGGCGCCAGCACCAGCCCGGCCAGGCGCGAACGCTGCGCCAGGTCGCGCAGCTCGTCGGCCAGCTTCGGCGAGGAGGAGTCGCAGGGGTGGATCTGCAGGCCGAAGCCGTTCGCGCGGCATGCCGCCAGCACGCCGTGCTGCAGGTTGATCACGTAGTGCGCGTTCGGGTTGTCGTAGACCAGCCCGATCGCGTAGGCGCGGGTGCTGCGCAGGCTGCGCGCGGAAGGGTCGGGCCGGTAGCCGAGCGCGTCGATCTCGCGCTGCACCTTCGCACGCGTGCGCGGGTGCACCGACGGCTCGTTGTTGATCACGCGCGAAACGGTCTTCAGTGAGACGCCCGCACGTTCCGCGACATCCTTGATGGTGGCGCTGCGCACCCGCTGAACCTCGTGTATCGAAAGGGCCTGATACGCCGGTCGCGCCATGGTGCCGACGGGGCCGCGCACGGACGCGGCGGCGCATGCATCCTAGCGTATGGCCCGGACCGTGGCGAATCCGCGGCTCGGTGCCTGTGGAAAAAATCCACCTCCGGTGGATTTCCCGGTCGCAAGCCCGGCGTCAGGTCCGTACTCGCGACCGCGACTCCGGTATTTGCGTGCCCGCCTCGCGTCCGGCCATCCATGGCCGGGTTGAGAGCCCGTTTTCACCAGCGCTCACTGCGCCGCGCGCTGGCCGACGCGGTGGCCGGCCAGTCCGTAGTACAGGATGTACAGGTAGCACGGCACCACCAGCGCGGTGAAGGCGAGCTGGAAGTCGATGTGCTGCTTCAGGTGCACGAACAGCTGCGGCACCACCGCCCCGCCGGCGATGCCCATGATCAGCAGCGCCGAGCCCGCCTCGGTATGGCGGCCGAGCCCGTTGATCGCCAGCGGGAAGATCGCCGGCCACATCATCGCGTTGGCGAAGCCCAGCGCCGCCACGAACGCCACCGAGAGGTAGCCGTGGGTGAGGTAGGCGCCGATCGCGAAGGCCACGCCCAGCACCGCCGATACCGCCAGGTAGCGTTGCTGCGTGATGAAGCGCGGGATCAGCGCCAGGCCGGCCAGATAGCCGGCCAGCATCCCGACCAGCGTGTACGAGGTGAAGTGCTTGGTGGCGTCCGGCGGCAGGCCGAAACCCTGGCCGTAGGTGCCGATCGCGTCGCCGGCCATTACCTCCACGCCGACGTAGAGGAACAGGCACAGCACGCCCAGCCACAGGTGCGGGAAGCTGAAGATGCTGCCGTCGCGGTGGCCGATCGCCTGCTCGCTGTTGGCGCCGGCAGGCTTGATCTCCGGCAGCGGCGAGCGCGCGATCCAGATCGCCAGCGCCACCAGCAGCGCCGCCATCACCATGTACGGCAGGTGCACCTTGCCGGCAAACGTGTCGAGCAGGGCCTCGCGTGCCTGCGGCGTCGGCGCCGACTCGACCTGCTGGCCGAACGTGCCGATGCCGCTGAGCACCAGCGCGCCGAACACGAACGGCGCGATCGCGCCGGCCAGCTTGTTGCAGATGCCCATGAAGGCGATGCGTTGCGCCGCGCTGTCGATCGGGCCGAGGATGCTGATGTAGGGATTGGACGCGGTCTGCAGCAGCGACAGCCCGGCGCCGATCACGAACAGCCCGGTCAGTGCGCCCGGATACATCCGCATGGTGGCGAACTGGCCGAACAGCACCGCGCCGACCGCCATCACGAACAGGCCGAGCGCCATGCCCTTCTTCATGCCGGTGCGGCGGAGCACCGACGACGACGGCAGCGCCAGGAAGAAATACGACAGGTAGAACGCCATCGGCACCAGGAACGCATTCACGTCGTCGAGATCGAACGCCAGCTTGACGAAGGCGATCAGCGGCCCGTTGAGCCAGGTGACGAAGCCGAAGATGAAAAACAGCAGGCCGATGACCAGCATCGGCCCGAGGTTGGTGCGATCGGCCTGCATCGCCGCCTGCGTTGTCGCCATGATCTGGTTCTCCCCGGAGCCCGGCCGTGTCGCTTCGGCCGGATGGCCGGGACAGACGGGATGTCTCTTTATTCGCTGAAAAGTGCAACGTTGTCAATTCGTGCCGACGGACGACTTCCGGTTGCCGCCGCGCCCGAGCCGTCTGGACGGCCATTTGCGATGGCTCATGTGGCGATGCAGCAGGCCATGGGCTTCGGGTGATTTTCAGCGGTATCGCGTCACATAAAGCCGAAAATCCGATCACCTGAGGTGCGTGCTCAGGAGTGCCGCGACAGCCATGACGCGGTGCCGCATCGAATGTTGCGAAAATCGGCTTTGACCCGATTGACAACGTTGTCATCGTAGCGACAGACTCCGCCCGAATCAGGCCGGCCCGCGCCGATCCGGCGCGTCCGGATCGGGGAACCATCGGCCACGGGAGAACAGCGTGGGGGAAGTCGCGAACCAGCGTCATGCGGCGGAGTCGGCGGCGCCTGCCGGAGCGTCGCATCCGGCCGGCTCGGACATGCCGGGTCCGGGGCAGCCGTTCCTGGCGGCCGACGTCGGCGGCACGCATGCGCGCATCGGCCTGGTCGTGGGCCGGACGGCCGGCCGGCGGCCGGTCAGCGTGCTGCATTACCACCGCTACAGCTGCGCCGACTGGTCCGGCCTCGCCGCGATGCTGCAGGATTTCGTCGAGCAGCTGGGCGGCACGCCGCACGCGGCGCTGCGCGGACAGCTGCGCCACTGCGCGGTGGCCTGCGCCGGCTACGTGCTGGACGACGCGATCGTCAACGAGAACCTGCCGTGGCCGGTGTCGATCCGCGAGATCCGCGACGGCCTAGGCATCCGGCGGTTGATGGTGATCAACGATTTCGAGGCGCTGGCCTACGCCACCCAGTTCATCGGCGCCGACGAGACACAGCCGGTCATCGACGCCACGCTGCCGCCGTCACCCGGGCCGGTGCTGGTGATGGGGCCGGGCACCGGACTGGGTTCGGCGGTGCTGCTGCCGGGCCAGCCGCGCGCGCAGGTGCTGGCCACCGAGGCGGGGCAGGTGTCGCTGGCGCCCGGCAGCGAGCGCGAGATCGAGATCCTGCGGCTGTTCCACCGCCAGCGCGCGCACGTGTCGTTCGAGGACGCGCTGTCCGGCCCGGGCCTGCTCAGGCTCTATCGCGCGCTGTGCGAGCTGCGTGCCGACAGCGCCCGCGCGCTGACGCCGACCGAGGTGACCGGCGCCGCGCTGGCCGGCCACGACGCCGCCGCGGTGGAGGCGCTGGAAATCTTCTGCGGCCTGCTCGGCAGCTTCGTCGGCGACCTGGTGCTGCTGTACGGCGCCCGCGGCGGAGCCTACCTGGCCGGCGGGATCCTGCCGCAGATCCAGCCGTTCCTGCGCACCAGCACGTTCGCCGAGCGCTACTTCAACAAGGGCGTGATGCGCGCCTATCTGCAACAGGTTCCAGTACGACTGATCGAGCACGGCCAGCTTGGTGTCATCGGCGCCGCAGGCTGGTTTCTGGATGGACGGGACGGAGCGATGAGATGACCGCCATCCGGCAGCACGGCGCCGAGCCAGCCTTTGCACCACATCCGCGACCGTCGTCATGCCGGTCTTGATTCGAGCCAGCCTCTGAGGGGAGGAGATCATGAACTACCGCAAGACATTGCTAGCCGCGAGCATCATCGCCAGCCTGTGCGTTTCCGGCGCGCTGTATGCGCAGGACAGCCAGGAGAATGCCGACAACCCGTCCGGGCAGAACCACACGAAGGAAAAACAGGCCAGGACCCTGAGCACGGTGATCGTCACCGGCATCCGCAACAGCGAGGCCGAATCGCTGGCGCTGAAGAAGGAAGCGGCCTCGCACGTCGAGGTCATCACCGCCGAGGACATCGGCAAGCTGCCGGCCAAGAACGTGGCCGACACGCTGCAGCGCCTGCCCGGCGTCAACATCAGTTCGTCGAGCGCCAGCGAAGGCGGTTTCGACGAGAGCGACCGGGTGAGCCTGCGCGGCACCGCGCCCAGCCTCACCCAGACCCTGGTCAACGGCCATACCGTGGGCACCGGCGACTGGTTCGTGCTGAGCCAGGTGCAGACCGTGGGCCGCAGCGTGAGCTACACCTTGCTGCCGTCGGAGATCGTCAGCCAGGTGGTGGTGCACAAGACCTCCGAGGCCAGCATCGTCGAAGGCGGCAGCGCCGGTTCGGTGGACATCATCACCCGCAAGCCGCTGGAGTTCGCCAAGCCGATCACCGCCGAGGCCTCGATCGGCGGCGTGTACTCGGACCTGCCTGGCGACACCAAGCCGCAGTTCAGCGGCCTGTTCAACTGGAAGAACGACGCCAACACCGTCGGCGTGCTGGTGCAGGGCTTCTACGAGAAGCGCAGCCTGCAGCGCAACGGCCAGGAGGTGGTGGGCGGCTACCTGCCCACGAAGGTCGGCGGCAACACCGCCTATTACCCGAACGAGATCGGCGCGGTGCTGTTCACCCAGCAGCGCGAGCGCAAGGGCGGCGTGATCGACTTCCAGGTCAAGCCGACCGACAACCTCACGCTCGACCTCAGCGGCTTCTATTCCAAGCTCAAGGCCGACAACTACAACCGCAACTACATGATGTGGGCCAGCAGCGCGCTGGCGAACGGCGGCGTGCTGACCGCCAATGCGATCAACAACAACGTGGTCACCAGCGGCTCGATCGCCGGCGGCACCGGCGCCTACGGCGTGTACGACCAGATCTCCCGCCCCGGCGCGTCGTCGGAGTCGAAGTACCTCACCCTCGATGCCGACTGGCGCGTCACCGACCACCTCGACCTCAAGGGCCAGATCGGCACCACCCGCGGCACCGGCAGCAGCCCGACCCAGGACGTGATCGAGCTGGGTACCGCCAGCGGCGCCGGCGCCAGCTGGGGCATGCGCGGCATCGGCCAGCCGATCAACTGGACGCTGGGCGGCGACAACAGCTCGCCGTCGGGCATCCTGCCGTCGGCCGGCTGGATCTTCGGCGGCCAGGGCATCAAGGTGAAGGACAAGGAGGATTGGGCGCAGTTCGACGGCGAGCTCAGCTTCGACAACGACGCGTTCACCTCGCTGCAGTTCGGCGGCCGCTACGCCAAGCACACCCGCGCCAATCCGTTCGAAGTGGCGCAGGGCCCGAACTGGGCTTCCGACTGGCAGAACCCGGCCGCCTATCCGACCGGCACCTACAGCAGCTATCCGGGCGGCTTCAACGGCTCGCTGGGCGGCAGCTTCCCCGGCCCGATCTGGTTCTGGACGCCGGCCCAGCTGGCGCAGATCGACGCGAAGTTCGCCAACCGCGATCCGGTCGGGCGCTTCTACTTCAACGACATCTACCGGGTCGGGGAAAAGGACACGGCCGCCTACCTGCAGCTGAACTTCGAGTCCGGCATCGCCAGCGGCAATATCGGCGTGCGCTACGTGAAGACCAAGGAGGACATCGGCTACAGCAGCACCGCGCCGGACCGCGAAGCCACCACGTCCACCGGCCCGATCACCGGCTCGGCCTTCGGCGACTACTACTGGAACACCTACCGGCACAGCTACGACAAGTTCCTGCCCAGCGCCAACCTCAAGCTCGCCGTCACCGACGACCTGCTGCTGCGCTTCGCCGCGTCGCAGACGATGACCCGCCCGGACTACTCGGCGCTGGCCGGCTCGGTCTCGGCCGACGACCTCACCCACACCGGCAGCGGCGGCAACCCGCAGCTCAGGCCGCTGGTGTCGAGCAACTTCGATGCGGTGGCGGAATGGTACTTCGCGCCACGCGGCCTGCTGTCGGCCGGCGTGTACGCGATGAACCTGAAGGACCTACGTCAGCTTCGGCAACCAGACCCGCAGCTTCAAGGACATGCCGGCCAGCCAGGCCGCCGGCCACGACGTGTTCTCGAACTACCTGATCAGCGTGCCGACCAACGTCAACGGCCAGGTCCGCGGCGTGGAGTTGAACTACATCCAGCCGATCGGCGACAACTTCGGCGTGCAGGCCAACTACACCTATGCCGACGGCCATGCCACCGGCAACAAGCCGCTGCAGGGCACCTCGAAGAACACCTACAACGTGTCGGGCTACTTCGAGAACAAGCAGTTCAACGCCCGCGTCAGCTACACCTACCGTTCGGCGTTCTATGCCGGAGTGAGCCGTACCGACACCTACTTCCAGCAGGGCATCGGCAATCTCGCGGTGTCGCTGGGCTACCAGCTCAACGACCACATCTCGCTGTTGCTCGACGCAATGAACCTCAACAATCCGAAGCTGAAGTACTACACGCAGAACGCCACCTACGGGAAGCAGCCGTACGCGTTCTACGACAACGGCCGGCAGTACTACCTGAGCCTGCGCTTCAAGCTCTGAGCCTGTTCCACCGCGAAGCGGGCCACGGACGGCTCCGCATCCTCCCCAACCGGGCCCGGACAAACCTTGCCGGGCCCGTTTTTTGCTAGCGTGACGCACCTGCTGCGACGGAGACCGCCGATGACCCGCCGTTTCATCCTGCTCGGCTGCGCGATCCTGGCACTGGGCTTCGCCGGCCTCGTCCGGGCCGCCGATCCGCCGGTTCCCTCCCTGCTGCCGCTGCCGGCGCAGCTGCGGACCGACGCCGGCGTCTTCACCGTCGATGCGCGCACGCCGGTCGTGCTCGGCGACCAGATCGCCCCGACCCGGCGCACCGGCGCCTGGCTCGCCGACCTGGTCGCGCGCACGCGCGGCCTGCGCCTGCCGCTGCAGCGCGATGGTGCCGCCGCGCACGCGATCGTGCTGCGGCTCGACCCTGCCGCGCCGGTGGCGGACCGCGAAGGCTACGCGCTGGACGTCACGCCCGACGGCATCCGCATCAGCGCACGCGACGACGCCGGCCTGTTCTACGGCGCGGTGACCTTGTGGCAGCTGCTCACCCCCGATGCGGAGCACGGCGCGGTGCGGATACCCGCGCTGCACATCCGCGACCAGCCGCGTTTCGCCTGGCGCGGGCTGATGCTGGATTCCGTGCGGCATTTCCAGACGGAGGAAGAGATCGAGCGCCTGCTCGACCAGATGGCCCAGCACAAGCTCAACACCTTCCACTGGCACCTCACCGACGACCAGGGCTGGCGCATCCAGATCAGGCGCTACCCCGAGCTCACCCGCCTCGGCGCGTGGCGCACGCCCCCGGATGCCGGGCATGACGGCGAGCCGCAGCGCTACGGCGGCTTCTACACCCAGGAGCAGATCCGCCGCATCGTCGCCTACGCTGGCGCGCGCCACATCACGGTGGTGCCGGAGATCGACATGCCCGGCCACGCCCAGGCGGCGGTCGCCGCGTATCCGCAGCTGGGCGTCACCGGCCAGCGTCCGGCGGTGTCGGCGAACTGGGGCATCAACCCGTACCTGTACAACGTCGACGACGCCACCTTCGTCTTCATCGGGCACGTGCTCGACGAGGTGATGGCGCTGTTCCCGTCGACCTACATCCACGTCGGCGGCGACGAGGCGATCAAGGACCAGTGGCAGGCCTCGCCCGCGGTGCAGGCGAAGCTGCATGCGCTCGGGCTGAAGGACGAAAACGCGCTGCAGGGCTGGTTCATCGACCGCATCGGCCACTACCTCGACCGGCACGGCCGCAAGCTGATCGGCTGGGACGAGATCCTCGACAGCGACCACCTGCCGGCCGACGCCACGGTGATGTCGTGGCGCGGCCTCGACGGCGCGATCAAGGCGGCGCTGCTGGGCCACGACGTGGTGCTGTCGCCCGCGCCGGTCCTGTACTTCGACCACGTGCAGGGCGCGCTGGCCGACGACTACGCCGGCCGCCTCGGCGTGGAGTCGCTGAAGGACGTGTACGGCTTCCCGACCGTGCCCGCCGTGCTGGACGCGGCGCAGGCGAAGCACGTGCTGGGCGTGCAGGCCAACCTGTGGACCGAGCACATGCCCACGTTTGCCCACGTGGAACACGCCGCCTTCCCGCGGCTGGACGCGCTCAGTGAAGTGGCCTGGTCGCCTGCCGTCACGAACAACTGGCCGGGCTTCCTCGCCCGCCTGCCGGCGCAGCTCGGGCGCTACCGCGCGCAACACGTCGACGTGGCCGACAGCGCCTTCGCCGTGGAGATCGCCACGGATCGCAATGTGGCGCTGGCCACCGGCCGCGCCACGGTGACGCTGGCCAACCAGGCCGGCTTCGGCGCGATCCGTTACACGCTGGACGGCAGCACACCCACGGCGGCCTCGCCGCGCTACGGCGCGCCGCTCGTGCTGAAGCTGCCCGTCACCGTGCGGGCCGCCAGTTTCGCCGCAGACGGCAGTGCGCTGGCCGCCCCGCGCGCGCGCGCGCTCGATCGCGCCAGCCTGCTCAGCCTGCCCGGCAGCCTGCTGGCGAACTGTCCCGGCAGCGACTTCCGCTTGCGCCTGCAGCCGCTGCCCGACGCCGCCAGCACTGGGCCGGTGTACGCGGTTAACGTGTTCGACAGCTGCCAGCTGTTCCCCGCCACGCGGATGGACGAGGTCGCCGCGATCCGTGTCGACGCGGTGCGCCTGCCGCGCAATTACGCGCTGGCGCACGAGGCGCGGCTGGTGGTGTCACGCCCGCACGCCACGCCGTTCGGCGAACTGGTGGTGCATGCCGACCAGTGTGACGGGCCGGTACTGGCCAGCCTGCCATTGCCCGATCCCGCCCGCAGCGCGCGCAACTTCACGCTGGAGGCCGCGCTGCCGGCGCAGCAGGGCGAGCGCGTGCTGTGCCTGGTCTACACCGCGCCCACCGACGGGCCGCTGTACGCGCTGGCCCGGGTGGCGCTGGTGCCTGCGCCATGAACGGGCGCCTCGCCTCGCTCGACGCCCTGCGCGGCTGCACCGTGGCGGCGATGCTGCTGGTCAACGATCCCGGCGACTGGAGCCACGTCTACTGGCCGCTGGAGCACGCGTCGTGGAACGGCTGCACGCCGACCGACCTGGTCTTTCCATTCTTCCTGTTCGTGCTCGGCGTGTCGGTGGCGCTGGCGATTCTTCCGCGGCTGGAGCAGGGCGTGGCACCGTCCGTGCTGCGCAATGCGGCGCTGTGGCGCGCGCTGCGCATTCTCGCATTGGGCGTGCTGATCAACGCGCTGGCGGCGTGGTGGCTGCCGGGGAGCGACATGCGCTGGCCCGGCGTGCTGCAACGCATCGGCGCGTGTTTCGCCGCGGTGGCGATGTTGGCGATCTACACGCCGCGCCGTGTGTGGTGGGTCGCCATCGTGGCACTGCTCGTGGGCTATACCGTCATCCTGCTTTCCGGTGGCACGCTGGAGAAATGGATCAACATCGCCGATCGCGTCGATGGCGCGGTGTTCGGCCACTACGCATGGGAACGCAACGCGATCACGGGGCAGGTGCACGATCCGGAAGGCCTGCTCAGCACGCTGGGCGCGATCGCCAGCAGCCTGCTTGGCCTGTGCGCCGGCTGCTGGCTGCGTGCCGGGCAGACGCGGCGCCTGTTGCTCGCGGGCCTGCTGGCGTTGCTGCTCGGCGCGTCGTGGTCACCGTGGCTGCCGTTCAACAAGAACCTGTGGACGCCCTCGTTCGTGCTGTGGACCACGGGCTGGGCCACGCTGGCGCTGCTGGCGTTCCATGCACTGATCGACCGGCGCGGCTGGCCGGCATGGGGACGCCGCCTCGGCATCAACGCGATCGCCGCCTACGCCGGTTCCGAACTGATGCAGGTCCTGCTGCCCGCGCTGGGCTGGCAGCCGCCGATCTACCGGCACCTGTTCGCCGGCTGGATGACGCCGCGGTTCGGCCCGTACCTGCCGTCGCTGGCATTCGCCGCGGCGTTCGTGGCGCTGTGGTGGCTGATCGTGCGGGCGATGGACTGGCGCGGCATCCACCTCAAGCTCTAGTGGCGCCGGCGCAGTGCCAGGATGAACAGCGCCATCGACAGCAGCCCCAGCACGAAGCCGATGCCTGCACCCCACAGGCCGCCGATTTCTCCATCGATCAGGTAGCCGATGCCGAAGCCCAGCGGAAACAGCAGCAGGATCGGCAGGCAGCCCATGGCGTCAGTGTGCGGCGGCCCGGGTTTCCGGCAGCGACGGCGGGTAGCGCAGCAAGGCGTGCTTCGCCAGCTGGGTGTCGGCAGCCGACAACTCGATCAGTGCGGCGGGCTTGCCGCCGACCAGCGCGGCGATCGGCGCGCCATCGCGATACAGCACACGCGTGCCGGCCAGCGCCGGCACCTTGTCGCCGGCCAGCACGGTGCCGACCAGGTTCAGCGGGTCGCAGCCGCTGAGGCAGACCAGCTCGCCGTCGTCCGCGCGCGAGCGCACCGCGCGCAGCGGCGCGATCGCCTCGGGCAGCGCGAACTGCTCGCCGACCAGGCCTTCGACGAAGCGCCCGCCGCGGATCTCGCCGCGCGCCTCCAACCGGTGGTACACGCGCAGCAGTTCGCGCCATGGCGGCAGCCACGGCGCCTCGCGCTCCAGCAGTTTCCAGAACACCACGCCGTAGCGGCGCAGCAGGGTGCGCGCGATGTGCTCGATGGCGTCGGGTTCGGCCTTGCCGTTACCCGTTGCCGCCGTGCGCGCCAGTGCCCAGCGCCCCGCATCCTCGATGCCGCTGAGCTGGTGCCGGCGCAGCCGGCGATGCCGGCCGCCGTCGCGCTTCGCCGCCGGCAGCAGCAGGGCGCGCAGGCCGGCGAAGCTGTCGGCGCTGATCCGTCCGGCGGCGACCAGTTCGCCCAGCGCGTCCTCCAGTTCGGTGCGCAGCAGGTGGGCGAGGTCGAGCAGTTCGTCGAAGAACAGCGCGCCATGTTCCTGCAGTGCATCGGCGACGGCTTGCGCGCGCGACGACAACAGGGCTTCCTGCGGCTCGCCGGCGGCGGACGTCCAGACGGCCATTTCGCGTCGCGGCAACAGCACGATCGGCGTGCTGCGCACCGGACCGCCGCCGCCACCGCTGCCCGTGCGCAGGCGGGCCCAGCCGATCCGGCCGGCGCGGCACAACTCGTCCAGCCAGTGGATCGAGTAGTCATCGATGCGCGCCGGCAGCAGCTCGGTCTCCCACGCGCCGGCCGCGGCCTCGTAGCCTTCCAGCTGCGCCAGCGTGGCGGCCAGCGCGTCCGGCCCGCTCAGCCTGGTGGCTGCCGACACGTGCTGCCAGTCGAACAGGAAGCGCATCAGCGCACGCCGGCTCACCGGCTCGATCTCGCCGCGCAGCCGGCCGATGGTGTAGCGGTGGATGCGTGCCAGCAGGTGGCGCTCGCACCATTCGGTGTCGGCGGCATTGGCCGCGAAGCGGCCCTGCATCACGTAGCCCTCGGATTGCAGCCGCAGCAGTGCCTGCTCCGCTTCGCCGGCGTCGACGTTGATGGGTTGCGCCAGTTCATCCACGGTGACCGGACCGAGTCCACCGAGGCGATGGCGCACCAGTTCCAGCAGCGCGTCCTCGCGCGTCCACGACTGCGCGGCGTACTCGGCCGGCGCATCGATCGGCGGCTGCATGGCGGCGTCGGGATGCAGCGCCTGCCACAGCGGCAACTGCTCGGCCGACGTCCAGATCGCGGTAGGAGCGCACCCTGTGCGCGATGGCTCTTCGTCACCCGACGAAAGAGCATCGCGCACAGGGTGCGCTCCTACCGTGAGCAAGGTGGCGCGCGCGGCCCGCGCCAGTGCGCGCAGCCACTCGTTCCAGCCGGGGTTGGCGGCGACTTCATCGGCCGTGACGCAGCCCAGCAGGGTCAGCGCCTCGTGCATCTCGTCGGCGTCGCGCACGCGCGGCCATGCCTCCTCGCGCACGGCGACGATCGCGTCGGGATCGAGCCGGCCGAGGTCGTCGGCGCCGTCGGCGCTGTTCCAGCGGCGCGTCTGCACGGCCTGGGTGCGGCGCTCCTCCAGCGGCGCGTCGTCGAGGAAGGCGTACGGCGCGGCGTTCAGCACCTCGGCGGCGAGCGGGCTGGGTGCGGTGAGGTCGCGCGCCACGATGGCGATGTCGCCGGCTTCGAGCCGGCGCAGGATGGCCAGCAGGCCGTCCACGTCCATCGCCTCGCGCAGGCAGTCGTGCAGGGTCTGGTTGACCAGCGGGTGATCGGGCACCTCGCGCTCGCCCACGATGTTTTCCAGGCAGGCGACCTGGTCGGGAAACACCGCGGCGAGCAGGTCCTCGCTCTTCATCCGCTGCAGCGGCGGCGGGGTCTTCTTGCCGCCGGTGAAGCGCGGCAGCGCCAGCGCGGTCACCGCATTCCAGCGCCAGCGCGCGGGGAACAGCGGCGCATCGAGCAGGGCCTGGATCAGCACGTGCTCGGCGGTGTTCGAGTGCAGGTAGTGCGCCACTTCCTCCAGCGGGAAGCTGTGGCTGGTGGACAGCGAAAGCACGATCGCGTCCTCGGTGGCCGCCGCCTGCAGTTCGAAGTTGAACTGGCGGCAGAAGCGCTTGCGCAGCGCCAGCCCCCAGGCGCGGTTGATGCGGCTGCCCCACGGCGTGTGGATCACCAGCTGGGTGCCGCCGGATTCGTCGAAGAAGCGCTCCAGCACCAGCGTGCGCTGGCTGGGCAGCACGCCGAGCGCGGCCTGCGCGCGGGCGAGGTAGTCGACCAGCTGCTGCGCGGCGGCTTCGTCCAGGCCGAGCTGCTCGCGCAGCCAGGCCATCGCTGCGGGCACGCCGCCGACATCCAGCTGTGCGGAAATTTCCTCGCGCAGACGCGACACGCCGAGCGACAGCTCGTCGCTGCGCCCCGGCGCCTCGCCCAGCCAGAACGGGATGCTCGGCGGCGCGCCGTGCGCATCCTCCACCCGCAGCCGGTCGCGCTCGACGCGCTGGATGCGGTAGCTGGCGTTGCCGAGCTGGAAGATGTCGCCGGCCATGCTCTCGACCGCGAAATCCTCGTTCACCGTGCCCACGATGATCGCCTGCGGTTCCAGCACCACCTTGTAGTCGGCGGTGTCGGGAATGGTGCCGCCGGAGGTCAGTGCGGTGAGCCGCGCGCTGCGCCGCGGGCGCAGCTGCCGGTTCACCGCGTCGCGGTGGATATACGCCGCGCGCGGCCCCTGGCGGGTGGTGAAGCCCTCGGCCAGCATGCGCACCACCGCGTCGAACTCGCCGCGTGCGAGATCGCGGTACGGATGCGCGCGGCGCACCAGCGCGTACAGCGCGTCCTCGCCCCATTCGGCGCAGGCGACTTCGGCGACGATCTGCTGCGCCAGCACGTCGAGCGGTTGCGGCGGCATCACCAACGCGTCCAGCTCGCCGCGGCGCACGCAGTCGAGCAGGGCGATGCATTCGATCAGGTCGTCGCGGGTAGCCGGGAACAGCCGCGCCTTCGGCGTGCCGTCGATGCTGTGGCCGGAGCGGCCGGCGCGCTGCAGGAAGGCGGCGATCGAGCGCGGCGAGCCGAGCTGGCAGACCAGGTCGACCTCGCCGATGTCGATGCCCAGCTCCAGCGAGGCGGTGGCCACCAGCACCTCGAGTTCGCCGCGCTTGAGCCGCTGCTCGGCGTCCAGCCGCAGCTCCTTGGCCAGGCTGCCGTGATGCGCCGCCACGTGTTCCTTGCCCAGCCGTTCGGACAAGTGCCGCGCCGCACGCTCGGCCATGCGCCGCGTGTTGACGAAGACCAGGGTGGTGCGGTGCGCGCGCACCAGCTGGGCGAGGCGGTCGTAGACCAGCGCCCAGCCATCGTTCGACATCACCGCTTCCAGCGGCACCGGCGGCACTTCGATGGCGAGGTCGCGCGGACGGCTGTGGCCCACGTCGATGATGGTTGCTGTGCTCCCTCCCCTGCTCGCAGGGGAGGGTTGGGGAGGGGTGCTCTTTGCTTCAAGAAGATCAAAAGCTTTACCCCCTCCCAACCTCCCCCTGCCGGCAGGGGGAGGGGCAAGAGCGGGGTGCTCGCCGGTGCCGACGAGAAAATCAGCCACCATCTCGATCGGCTTCTGTGTCGCCGACAAGCCGATCCGCAGCAAGCGCCGCCGGCACAGCGACTCCAGCCGCTCCAGCGACAGCGCCAGGTGCGCGCCGCGCTTGCTGCCGGCGATGGCGTGGATCTCGTCGACGATCACCGTGCGCACGCCGGACAACATGGCGCGGCCGGAGGCCGAGCCCAGCAGCACGTACAGCGATTCGGGCGTGGTCACCAGGATGTGCGGCGGCAGCTTGCGCAGCAGGTTGCGTTCCGCCTGCGGGGTGTCGCCGGTGCGCACCGCGGTGCGGATCGCCACGTCGGGCAGGCCGAGTTGTTCCAGCTCGGCGCGGATGCCTTCCAGCGGCGCTTCCAGGTTGACGTGGATGTCGTTCGACAAGGCCTTCAGCGGCGACACGTAGACCACCGTGGTGGCGTCGGCCAGCACGCCGCCATGCGCCACGCCCTCGCGCACCAGCGCGTCGATCGCGGCGAGGAAGGCGGTGAGCGTCTTGCCCGAGCCGGTCGGCGCGGCGACCAGGGTGTGCTGGCCGGCGCGGATCGACGGCCACGCCGCCGCCTGCGCCGCGGTGGGCGCGGCGAAGGCGCCGCGGAACCACGCGGCGACGGCAGGATGGAAATCGGCGAGCGGGGATGACATGGGTCTCCCGGAGATGGGTACCATCGGCGCGGCACGCAAGCGCGGAGCACCGGACCGTGACGCAAGTGGCTTGCGATGAAAACGTTACGTTAGCACCCTGTGGGTCACCGCCACGCCACCCCTTTCCCATCTCGAGGTCGTCCATGTCCCGTCGTTCGCCGTACCTGCTTGCCAGCGCCATCGCCCTCGCCGTGGTGGCCGGCGCCGCCGCCGGGGAACCGCCGCCGGCGCGGCCGTGGATGGACGCCGCGCTGTCGCCCGATGCGCGCGCCGCCCTGGTGGTGCAGGCGATGACCCCGGACGAGAAATTCCAGCTGATTACCGCCCGTTACGGCAGCGGCTCCGACGGCCGGCCGATGCCGGACGGCGCGCTGGGTTCGGCGGGCTTCGTGCCGGCGCTGGCGCGGCTGGGCCTGCCGGCGCTGCAGGAAACCGACGCGGGACTGGGCGTGGCGCGCCCGCTCAATGCCCACAGCAGCGATGGCGCCACGGCCTTGCCCTCCGGCCTGGCGACGGCGGCCAGCTGGGACCCGGCCGTGGCCGAGGCCGGCGGCGCGATGATCGGCCTCGAGGCGCACCGCAAGGGCTTCAACGTGCTGCTGGCCGGCGGCGTCAACCTGCTGCGCGATCCGCGCAACGGCCGCAATTTCGAGTACGCCGGCGAGGATCCGCTGCTGGCCGGCATCATGGCCGGCCATGCGGTGCGCGGGGTGCAGTCGCAGCACGTGGTGTCCACGCTCAAGCACTACGCCGTCAACGACCTGGAAACCGGCCGCAACACGATGAACGCGAAGCTCGACCCGGTCGCCGCGCGCGAATCGGACCTGCGCGCGTTCGAGATCGCGCTGGGCATCGGCGAGCCGGGCTCGGTGATGTGCGCGTACAACCGCGTCAACGGCACCTATGCCTGCGAGAACGAGTGGCTGCTCGACCAGGTGCTCAAGCGCGACTGGGGCTTCAAGGGCTTCGTGATGTCCGACTGGGGCGCGGTGCACAGCGCGGCGAAGTCGGCGCTGGCCGGGCTCGACCAGGAATCGGCCGGCGAAACGTTCGACCCGCAGGTCTACTTCGACGGGCCGCTGCGCGAGGCGGTCGCCGCGGGCGAGGTGCCGCAGGCGCGGCTGGACGACATGGTGCAGCGGATCCTGCGTAGCCTGTTCGCGGTCGGCGCGATCGACCACCCGGCCGGGCCGGCGCCGATCGACTACGCCGCCGACGCGAAGGTGGCGCAGGACGCCGCCGAAGCGGGCGCGGTGCTGCTGCGCAACGAGGGCGGGTTGCTGCCGCTGGCGGGCACGCTGAAGTCGGTGGCAGTGATCGGCGCGCACGCGGACAAGGGCGTGCTGGCCGGCGGCGGTTCGTCCGCGGTGACCGCGCCGGGCGGCAACCCGGTGGTCGGCCTGGCGCCGACCGCCTGGCCCGGCCCGGTGAAGTACCACCCGTCCGCGCCGCTGGCGGCGATCGCCCGGCGCGTGGGCGGGAACGCCCGCTACGCCAGCGGCGCCGACATCGCGGCTGCGGCGGAGCTGGCGGCGTCGTCCGAGGTGGCGGTGGTGTTCGTGCAGCAGTGGGCGGCCGAGTCGTTCGACCGTCCTGGCATGGCGCTGGACGGCAACCAGGATGCGCTGGTCGCCGCCGTCGCCAAGGCCAACCCGCGCACCGTGGTGGTGCTGGAGAACAACGGCCCGGTGGCGATGCCGTGGCTGGCGCAGACCGCGGCGGTGCTGGAGGCGTGGTATCCCGGCAACGCCGGCGGCGAGGCGATCGCGCGGCTGCTGTTCGGCGAAGTCGATCCCTCCGGCCGGCTGCCGCTCAGCTGGCCGCGCGACGAGTCGCAGCTGCCGCGCCCGGCGATCGCCGGTGCCGGCCTGGCCGAGATCGGCTTGCCGCCGCAGGGCAAGCCTGCCGATACGGTCGACTACGACATCGAGGGCGCCGACGTCGGCTACCGCTGGTTCCAGCGCCGTGGCGAGAAGCCGCTGTTCCCGTTCGGCTACGGCCTCGGCTACACCACGTTCGGCTATGGCCCGCTGGCCGTCGCGAGGGATGCGACCGGCGCGGTGACGGCGTCGTTCACGGTCACCAACACCGGCCGGCGCGCCGGCGCCGACGTGCCGCAGCTCTATGCGCGGCTCCCCGGCGAGGCGGCATCGCGGCTGGTCGGCTGGCAGAAGGTGGCGCTGCAGCCGGGCGAGACGAAGCGGATCCGTCTCGCCCTGCCGGCGGTGCGTTTTGCGCGCTACGACGAACGCGACCATGGCTGGCGCGTCGCGGCCGGCGCCTGCCACCTGCTGCTCGGCCATTCCTCGGCGCAGATCGAGCAGCAGGCGAAGCTGCGGCTGCCCGGGGTCTTTCCCGCCGGCATGCAGCGCTAGGGAAGGTCTGGCCAATCGGCTTTTTGCCCGCCATTCCTGCCTTTGCCGGAATGGCGGGCCAAATCAGAGCTTCCCTGGGGATGCTTCGGCTCGCTTTCACAAAAGGGTCGGCTGTATGACAATGCGTTGACGACGCGGCGTCGGAGTGGGCCGCACTGCGGTCGTCCCCTCCCTCGACAAAAGGACCGACCATGCACGCCGTCACCTCGCTGCGTCACGCCGTACTTGCTGCCTGCCTTGCCGCCGCGCTGGCGCCGGCCGCCGCGCCGGCGCAGCAGGCCGCCCCGGCCAAGCCGCAGGCTGCCAAGGCCACCGAGCTGCAGACCGTGAACGTCACCGCCTCGAAGCGGGTGGAGAACATGCAGAAGGTGCCGATGGCGCTGACCGTGCTGACGGCGGACAAGCTGGAGGCGTTCGGCCAGTCCGGCGACACCGTGCTGCAGCTGGCCTCGCGCGCACCCAGCGTGTATGCCGAGACGTCCTACGGCCGCGAGTTCCCGCGCTTCTACATCCGCGGCCTCGGCAACAGCGACTTCGACCTCAACGCCTCGCAGCCGGTGTCGATGGTGTACGACGACATCGTGCAGGAGAACCCGATCCTGAAGGGCTTCCCGCTGTTCGACCTGGCCCAGGTCGAGGTGCTGCGCGGCCCGCAGGGCACGCTGTTCGGGCGCAACTCGCCGGCCGGCGTGATCAAGTTCGAGTCGGTGCGCCCGAGCCAGGAGACCAGCGGCTACGCCCGCGTCTCGTACGGCACGCTGGGCACCGCAAATGCCGAGGCCGCGCTCGGCGGCGCGCTCGGCGGGCACTGGTCCGGCCGCGTTTCGGCGCTGGCGCAGCACCGCGACGGCTGGATCGACAACACCTTCACCGGCCAGAAGGACGTGCTGGGCGGCTACAACGACCGCGCCGTGCGGCTGCAGGCGCTGTACGAGAACGGTGGCTTCAGCGCGCTGATCAACGGCCACGCGCGCTGGCTGGACGGCAGCGCGATGGTCAACCGCGCCAATGCGATCGAGCTGGGCAGCCCCAGCTTCGTGCCCGGTTTCGACCGCTACAAGGTGGCGCAGGACGGGCTCAACAAGCAGCACCTGTTCAGCTGGGGCAGCAACCTGCACCTGGCGTGGAACGTGGGCGACTACACCTTCACCTCGATCACCGGGCTGGAGCGCGCCACCACCTACAGCCGCGGCGACGTCGACGGCGGCTACGGCGCAGTGTTCCACCCGCCGATGGGCCCGGGCTTCATCCCGTTCCCGTCCGAAACCGCCGATGCGCTGCCGCACGACCGCCAGATCACCCAGGAATTCCGCCTCGCCAGCAACCAGCACGACAAGCTCAACTGGCAGGTCGGCACCTACTGGTTCGACGAAGACATCGCGATCAGCAATTTCGACTACGCCACGTTCAACAACCATGCCCTGGACGGCTATGCGAGGCAGACCCAGCGCACCAAGGCGTGGGCAGTGTTCGGTTCGGCCAACTACCAGCTCGCCGACGACTTCGAGCTGCGCGCCGGCGCACGCTGGTCGCACGACTCACGCGACTTCCAGGTGACGCGCTATCTGTCGCCGTTCGGTGCGGGTCCGCTGCATTTGACGGCCCAGCCGCACGACTCGCGCTGGAGCGGCGACCTCACCGGCACCTGGACGCTGAACCCGAACGTCAACGTGTATGCGCGCGTCGCCAACGGCTTCCGCGCGCCCAGCGTGCAGGGCCGCGTGCTGTTCTCCGACTTCATCTCGCAAGCCAAGCCAGAGACGATCACCAGCTACGAGCTGGGCGTGAAGACCACCGGCATGGACAACCACGTGCGCTTCAACGCGGACGTGTACGGCTACAACATGCACAACCAGCAGCTCACCGCGGTGGGCGGCGACATCAACATCACCCGCCTGATCAACGCGAAGAAGACCGAAGGCTACGGCGCCGAGTTCGACCTGGAGGCCTACCTCACGCCGAACTTCGTGCTCACCGCCGGCGGCAGCTACAACTTCACCAAGCTGAAGGACCCGGGCCTGGCGGTGGCCGTGTGCGGCTCCGGCTGCACCGTGCTCAACCCGCTCAACGCCGCGGGCAATGCGCTGATCGACGGCAACACCTTGCCGAACGCGCCGAAGTGGATCGGCACGCTCACCGCGCGTTACGGCATTCCGTACGGGGACAGCGGCGAGTTCTTCGTTTACAGCGACTGGAACTACCGCAGCGAAGTGAATTTCTTCCTGTACGACTCGGCCGAGTTCAAGGGCAAGCCGTTGCTGGAAGGCGGCGTGCGGCTCGGCTACAACTGGGATTACGGCCGCCGCGAGGTCGCCCTGTACGGCCGCAACATCACCGACAAGCGGGCGATCACCGGCGCGATCGACTTCAACAACCGCACCGCCTTCGTCAACGACCCGCGCATCATCGGCGTGGAATTCCGCGCCGAGCTGTAACCGGAAGCGCCGGTGTCCGTCGCGCCAGCGGCCGGCGTGGCGGATGTCCCGCCCATGCCCGCGCCGCGGCCCGCGCCCGCCATGCAAGCGGCGTGCGGCCATGCCAAGATGCATGCCGGCCGCTGCCCGCGAGGATGCCGAGGGGAGTCCGTGGGCGGCCGCCCCGGGGCAAAGGAAACCTATGCGTACATGGTATGAGGGAGCGATCCGCCGGCTCGGCGTGCTGATGTTGCTGTGCGGTCTGGGCCTGGCGGGGGCGCCGGCGGCACGCGCGGCCAGCCTCGATCCCGCGATGCTGCCGAAGATCCAGGCGGCCACCTTCGAGGTGGTGCAGGCCAAGCCGACCAGCGATCCGCTGAGCTACGAGCGGCCGCTGCCGCTGGACCTGCTGCCCTACCAGGAGCGTACCGACAAGTACTATTCCATCGGCACGGCGTTCGCGATCGGCCACAACCGCTATGTCACCGCCGCCCACGTGCTGCTGGCCGGCACGGGCAGCCTGTGGGGGGTGCCCGAGCTGCGCGACGCCGCCGGCCGCGTGTACCCGATCGGCAGGATCGAGAAGTTCTCGCTGGGCAAGGATTTCGTGGTGTTCACGCTGGCGCAGCCGCCGGCGGGCGACGCCGCGCTGGAGGTCGACGCCAGCCCGGCGCTCAACCAGGTGGTCTACGCGGTGGGCAACGCGCTGGGCACCGGCGTGGTGATCCGCGACGGCCTGTACACCTCCGACACGCCGGAGCAGCTGAATGGCGCCTGGAAGTGGATGCGCTTCTCCGCCGCCGCCTCGCCCGGCAACAGCGGCGGGCCGCTGCTGGACAAGGACGGCAAGCTGATCGGCGTGGTGCTGATGAAGTCGGCCAACGAGAACCTCAACTACGCGCTGCCGATCCGCGAAGTGCTGGACGCACCGTCCGGCCGGGCCGTGATGGATTCGCGCCTCGCCTACCAGATCGACCTGTTCGACACGGTCGAGAACAGCCAGTTCAAGGCGCAGTTCGCGTTGCCGGTCGGCCTGGACGACTTCTATCGCGAATTCCAGTCGCGCATCGACGCCAACAGCGATGCGCAGCTGAAGGCGCTGCTCGCCAAGGAGTCCGCCAACCTGTTTCCGAATGGCGCGGGTTCGGCGCGCCTGCTGCACCAGCAGACGCAACTGAATGGCTTTCCCTCGCTGATCGTGCGCGGCAGCGACGGCGAATGGCGGCGCGTCGGCGAGCAGGCGCAGCATTTCGCGCTGGACGGCAACGGCTACGTGGCCACCGGCGCAGTCGCGCGCAACGGGCTGGTGCGCCTGCGCCGGCCCGACGGGATGGCCGCGGCGACGTTCTACGGTGACGCGAAGACGCGCATGGACCTGCTGGCACGGACCGGCATGTTCCATCGCGCGGTCGCCGGCGAAAAGGTCAAGCTCACCTCGCTGGGCAAGCCCGTGCGCGAGTCGACCCGCCTCGACCGCTGGCAGCGGCCCTGGCACGTCGCCGTGTGGCCGCTGCCCTACGCCAACGCGCTGGTGGTGGCGTATTCGCTGCCGGTGCCGGACGGCAGCGTGATGCTGGTGCGCTTCACGCCGCCCGCCCACGAGCACGACACCATGCTGGACCTGGACGAGCTCAGCAGCTTCGTCTACGTCACCTACCAGGGCACCCTCGCGCAGTGGAAGGATTTCCTTGGCAACCCGGCGCTGCAGCCGGCCACGCTGAAGGGCATCCGCATCGACGCCGACTACGACCGCCGCTTCAGCTACAGCTCGCCGCGGGTGGCGTTCTCCTATCCGTCCACCCTGCAGGAGGTCAAGCCGGACAACCTGCTGTGGCTGGGCTTCCGTTTCTTCCTGGACGGCGGCAAGCCGGTGTGGGACGTGGGTGATGTGAACGTCTGGAAGGACTCGGCCTCCGACGACCACAACAACGTCAACGTCCAGCGCTACGTCGCGCCGCCGCCGGGGCTGGACGACGACCTGAGCAGCCGCTGGCGCAAGCTGGCGGAGCGGCAGTATCCCTACAATGCCGTGGCGCGCTACGAGAACGACCTGATGATGATCAACGCCGTGGTCGCCCCGGCCGCCGCGGGCGGCAGTCCGTCCACGGTGCTGTACACCGCCTTCTACGGCACCGCGGGCACCCAGCCCCAGGCCGACATGAAGGGCAAGCTCGACCTGCTGACGAAGGACATGCGGGTCACGGAACACTGATGGAGGCCCAGGCGCGGATCCCGGCCAACCGGGATTCGCGCCGGCCCATACGGCACGCGCGGCGGCGCCGGACCCAAAACGGACGCGAAACCACCCATGCACGCGGCACTGCAGAACCGTCCTGCGGACGGCACCGAACCCACGTCCTGGCTCGACCTGGCCGACGGCCAGCGGCTGTTCCTGCGCGACTGGCCGCTGCCGCAGGCGCGCGGCGCGGTGCTGCTGGTGCACGGGCTGGGCGAACACAGCGGCCGCTACCGGCGCCTGGCGCGGTGGTTCAACCAGCGCGGCTATGCCGTGCGCGGCTACGACCAGCGCGGCCATGGCCAGACCCCGGGCCGCCGCGGCCGCCTGCGCCACGGCGACGACCTGCTGGAAGACCTCGCCACCGCCTACCACGACTACGCCAACGGCCTGCCGCATCCGCCGCTGCTGCTCGGCCACAGCATGGGCGGGCTGGTCGCCCTGCGCGCGGCATTGGATGGCCGCGTGGCGCCACCGGCGCTGGTGCTGTCCTCGCCGGCGTTGCGCAGTTGGGAGTCGCCGCGGATGATCGCCCTGGCGCGGCTGCTGAGCCGCGTCGCGCCGAGCCTGCCGCTGCGCAACGGACTGGCCGTCGACAAGCTGTCGCACGACCGGCAGGTGGTGATCGACTACCGCGGCGACCGGCTGCAGCACGGCTGGATCACGCCGCGGCTGGCCGATTTCATCTTCCGTGCCGGCGCCACGTGCATCGCCGACGCCGCCGGCCTGGCGCAACCGACCCTGCTGCTGGTGGCGGACAGCGACGAGCTGGTGGATCCGTCCGGCAGCCGCGAGTTTGCCCGCCGGGCGGCCGCGACGGGCCGGCTGACCACGCGCTTCTTCTCGACGCTGTACCACGAGCTGTTCAACGAGGCCGAGCCGGGGCGCGGCCAGGTGCTGATGCAGCTGGGCGACTGGCTGGGCCGGCAGACGCCGGAGTGACATCGGCGCAGGCGTAACTGCCGCGCCGCGCAACCGGCGCGCCCGATGCCCGCCTGCAACGCGAACCGCGCCACTTCTACCGGTAGCGCGAGCGCAACGGCGGCTGGCCGCCGAACGCGAACCAGCGCCTGCAGCTGATCGACGAAAAGGGCGTCGACGCGGCCGCCGGCAAGTCGGCCCAGGTGGAATGCCCGGTGCAATGGGGCAGCTGCCGGGTCGAGGTGTATGACCCGTCCATGAAACCCACCGCGGTGTCCCCGTTCATCGCCGGCTACGGCCGGGACGACGAGAACCTGGGCAAGGCGGCGCGCCCGGACAAGGTGAAGCTGGCGCTGGACAAGGCGCGCTACCGCGCCCGGCGACACCATGAAGGTCGGCGTGACGCCGCCGCACGATGGCCCCGGCGTGTTGCTGGTGGAATCGATCATCATGCTCTACGCGAAGAACTATCGAGGCGAAGGCCGGCGCCACCTTCGAGATCCCGGTGACGAAAAGAGCGGGAACGTCACGACGTCTGCGTGACCGCGCCGGTGTTCCGCGCCGGCGAAGCGGCGGACCATCCGTTGCGCGTGACGCTGAAGGCCCTGGGTGCCCAAGGCGAGGTGCAGTGGCTGTTGGACGGCCGCCTGCGGGGCAGCAGCGACGGCGCGGCGGCACGGAGCCTGACCTTGCCGCAGCCCGGCCCGCATACCATCACCGCGCTGGCCCGCAGCGGCGCGTTCAGCGCCTTGCAGGTGCGCGTGGCCGACTGAGCGGGCGCCGCGCCGCGAACTGCGGGCCGCCGGCGTTGTCTGAATGGACGCGGCCGAAGACTGGAAACCGGTCCGCCGCGCCCCCATCCACGCCGCCGAGCCGCACGAGACAGCATCGACCCGGTGGTCCATGATGCGGCACATTCGCGTGCAACCCGGAGTTTCCATGCGCATTCTGCTGGCCGAGGACGACATGTCCATTGCCGAAGGCATCCGTGCCTCGCTGCGGCATGGCGGCCATGCGGTGGACCACGTGGTCAACGGCAGCCTCGCCGATGCGGCCCTGCGCGACCACGGCTACGACCTGCTGGTGCTGGACCTCGGCCTGCCCGTGCTCGACGGCAGCGAGGTGCTGCAGCGCCTGCGCAACCGCGGCACCGGCCTGCCGGTGCTGGTGATCACGGCGCGCGACGGCCTGCCCGATCGTGTCCGCGTACTCGACCTGGGCGCCGACGACTACCTGGTCAAGCCGTTCGAGCTGGCGGAGTTCGAGGCGCGCGTGCGCGCGCTGTTGCGGCGGGCCAGCAGCCAGGGCAAGCCGGAACTGCAGCTCGGCCGGCTGCGGCTCGACCTGCCCGGACATCGTGCCTGGGTCGACCAGGCGCCGCTGGAGCTCACCGCGCGCGAGTTCGGCCTGCTGGAGGCGCTGGCGCTGCGCGCCGACCGGGTCACCAGCCGCGCGCAGCTGGTCGAGGCGCTGTGCGACTGGGACCAGGAGCTGACCGACAACGGGCTGGACATCGCCATCCATCGCCTGCGCCGCAAGCTGGACGGCAGCGGCACCGGCGTGCGCACGATCCGCGGGCTGGGCTACCTGCTGGAAGAGCTTGCCGAAGGCGGAAGCGAGTCGGCATGAAGCGGTCGTCGCCATCGCGCCCCAGCCTGCGCCGCCGGCTGCTGGTGTTCCTGCTGATCCCGATGGCGGTGCTGCTGCTGCTGGATGCGCTGCTGAGCTATGGCGTGGCGCTGACCTACGCCAACCGGGTGCACGACCGCGACCTCGGCGGCGACGCGCTGACGCTGGCCAAGATGCTTGGCAAGGACCCGCAAGCCGACCGGCTGACGCCGCAGGCGCGCTTCCTGCTCGAATACGATCCGGTCGGCCGCAGCTATTTCAGCGTGAGCAGTTCCCGGCACGGCCTGCTGGCCGGCGACGGCCGGCTGGCGCGACCGGTGGCCGCGTCGGCGCCCGACGCCACGCCCACGCTGTACGACACCCGCCTGGACGGGCATACCCTGCGTGCCGCGGATGTCCGGGTGACGCCGTCGGACGACCCCGGCGACAGCCTCACCATCGTCGTCGCCGAGACCTTGCGCGACCGCCACGAGCAGGCCCGCGAGATCCTGCTGCTGGCGGTGGTCATGCAGACCTTCCTGATCGCCTGCGTACTGTCGCTGGTCTGGTTCGGGGTCAGCCGCGGGTTGCGCGTGCTCGATCCGCTGACCGCGCGGCTGGCCACCCGCCCGGACGAACTGGCGCCGATCGACGGTCCCGACGTGCCGCAGGAGATCCAGCCGCTGACCCGCACCATCGACGCGCTGTTCGGCCGCCTGCGCGGCATGCTGGCCCTGCACGACCGCTTCATCGCGGACGCCGCGCACCAGCTGCGCACCCCGCTGGCGGGGCTGAGCCTGCACGTCGACCGTGCGCTCGCCGACCCGCGGCCGGAGACGCTGTCCGACGCTTTCGACCACATCCAGCGGCTGACCCGGCGCGCCGCGCGTACCTCCTCGCAGCTGCTCGCGCTGACCCGTGCGCAGGCGGCTCCGGCGGATACCGGCGATTACCGGCTGCTCGACCTCGCCAGGCTGATCCCCGAGGCGGTGTCGCAGCGCGTGTACGAGGCGATCCGCGCCGGTGTCGACCTCGGCTACGAGGGCCGCCAGGAGCCGCTGTACATCCTGGGCGACGCGGCCGGCCTGCAGGATCTGCTGGACAACCTGATCGACAACGCCGTGCGCTATGCCGGTCGCGGCAGCGTCATCACGGTGCGGCTGCAGGCGCGGGAGGGCGGCGGCGCCACCCTCAGCGTGGAGGACAACGGGCCGGGCGTGCCGACAGAGCTGCTGCCGCGGCTGAGCGAGCGTTTTTTCCGTGTCGGCGGCAGCCAGGAGCAGGGCAGCGGACTCGGCCTGGCCATTGTCCGGCGCATCGCCGGACGCCATCATGCCGAGGTCGTCTTTCGAAACGGACAGGAACGCGGCCTGCGTGTGGACGTACACTTTCCACCCCCGCCGCCCGCCTTGGCCTCTCCACCATGACCACGTCCCGCGCGACCCCCACCCCATCGTCGTCAGGAGGAAGTAAGATTTCACGACGACAATACGCGCGAGTATCCCCACCACCTACCGACACACACGCCTTCCGCGAGGCGTCGTCATGGAATCCGTCCGACGTGTCACCCCGATCGAGCAGGGCCATCCCCGGCAACCGCTTGCGCACCGGCCTGCTCGGTGCGCTGCTCTGCGGGCTGGCCGGCTGCGCCGCACCGCTGCCGAAGCTGGCGCCGCCGGTGCCGGCGCAGTGGCAGCACGCGGTGGCCTCGCAGCCGGCCCCGCCGACCGACCTGCACGGCTGGTGGCACGCCTTCGCCGATCCGGGGCTCGATGCGCTGGTCGATCGCGCGCTGGCCGACAACCTCGACGTGGCACAGGCCGTCGAGCGCATGCGCGCGGCGCGGATCCTGCGCAAGCATTCCGGCGCACGCTACCTGCCCAGCCTGGTCGCGCGCACCAACGATGCGATCGACCCCGACGCCAGCGCCTCGTACTTCGTCACCGGCTTCGACGCCACCTGGGAACTGGGGCTGTTCGGCCGCGCCGAAGGCACCCGGCGCCTGTCGCAGGGCGAACTGGATGCCAGCCTCGCCGACCTGCAGGCCGCGCGGGTCAGCCTGGTCGCCGAGGTGGTGCGCGAGTGGATCGGCCTGCGCACCGCCCAGCAGCAGGAACAGCTGCTGTTGCAGGTGAGCCAGGCCCGCCAGCGCGAATGGGAACTGGTGCAGACGCGCGAGCGCCTGCAACTGGCCTCGCCGGGCGCGGTGGACCAGGCCCAGGCCGCCTTCGCGCAGGCCCAGGCCGCGTTGGCGGCGCCGCGTCAGGCGATCGACGCCAACGCGCAACGGCTGGCCGTGCTGCTTGGCCGCAACCAGCCCGATCCGGCCTGGTTGCAGGCTGGTTCGCCCCCCGAAGTGGGCAGCTGGCGGATCGACGGCACCCCGGCCGACCTGCTGCGCACGCGGCCCGAGATCGCGCACGCCGAGGCGGACGTGCTGCGCGCCGCCGGCGAGCTGGCGTTGGCCCACGCCGACATGTATCCCAGCATCGGCCTGGGCGCGTCGATGGTCTGGGCCACCGACATCAACAACAACCACCGCTTTTCCACCACCCCCAACGGCATCGCGTCGGTGGGCCCGGCGATCAACATCCCGCTGTTCGACTGGGGCATGCGGGTGGCGGCCAAGCACGCCAGGGACCACGAGCTGAAGGCCAGCGTGCTGGCCTACCGGCAGGCCGTGCTGCAGGGCGTCGCCGAGGTGGAGACCGCGCTCGGCAGCCTGCAGCAGCAAGAGCAGCGCGAGCAGCACAGCAAGCTCGCATGGCAGGCGCTGCAGCGCGTCGACCAGACCGTGCAGAAACGCGTCGGGCTGCGCCTGGGCAGCCCGCTCGATCGCGTCGAGAGCCAGATCGCCGCGGACCAGGCCGCGCTGGAACTGGCCGACGCGCGCGCCAGCCACAGCCTGGCCTACGTGGCGCTGTTCAAAGCGCTCGGCGGCGCGCCGCGGCCGGGCGCGCCGGCGCCGGATGCATCGCCCGCGCCGGTCGCCGCGGGACAGGCGGACCGCTGATGGTTGCCCTCGCGCGCAAGACCCTGGTCTACGAATGGCGGCGCTTCCTGCCGGCGATCCTGGCGGTCGGCTTCGCCGGCCTGCTGCAGCTGCTGCAGATCGCGCTGGTGTTGGGCATCTTCGGCAGCACCAGCCTGTACATCACCGGCTCGTCGGCCGACGTGTGGGTGGGTTTTCCCGGCACGCAAAGCGTGAGCCTGGGCCGCGCGATCAATGCCGACCTGCAGTCGCGCATCCTGATGGATCCGGCCGTGGAACGGGTCGAACCGTACCTGTGGGTCGACGGCGATTGGCGCGGGGCGCATGAAACCGGCGGCGTATCGGTGTTCGTCTCCGGCATCGACACCCGCGCCGACGGCCTGATGTATTCCAGGGTGCTGTCGCCCGCGCTGCGGGCGCGGCTGGCCGAGCCGGACGCGATCGTGGTCGACCGCTCCGCCATGGACCAGCTCGGCGTGGATATCGGCCAGACCGCCACCATCAACGGCCGGCAGGTGCGCGTGGTCGGCATCAGCACCGGCCTGCGCGCGCTGGGCGGGGTCAACGTGCTGTGCTCGCTGGATACCGCGCGTCATCTGGACAGCGACCCGAGCGACGACGGCCCGACCTACCTGGTCGCGAAGCTGCGCGATCCGGCCCAGGCCGAAGCGGTGGCCGCGCGCCTGCGCGGCGATACCGCCTTTGGCCCGTACACCGCATGGAGCGCCCGCGATTTCGCCAACATCTCGGTGCGCTACTGGCTATTCGACACCGGCGCCGGCGCCGGCGTGCTGTTCCTGGCCGGCATCGTGTTCCTGGTCGGCGCAGCGATCACCAGCCAGACCCTGATCGCCGCGGTCAATGGCTCGGTGCGCGAGTACGCCACGCTCAATGCGCTCGGCGTGGGCGTGGGCGCCCTGCGCAAGGTGGTGCTGGAGCAGGCGTTCTGGGTCGGCGCGCTGGGGCTGCTCGGCGCCAGCGTGCTCGGCATCGCGCTGATGCTGCTGGCGCGCAGCCAGGATGTGCCGGTGGTGCTGAACGTGACGGCGGCGCTGGCCTGCATCATCCTGGTGATGGGCCTGGCCGCCGTCTCCGGCCTGGCCGCGATGCGCAGCCTGCGCCGCGCCGACCCCGCCACCTTGCTGAGGTAACCGCGATGCAGGCCGCCACCGTCATCGAATCCGCCCGCCCGCCGTCGCTGCGTGCCGAACACGTCAGCAAGGCCTTCGTGTCCGGCGAACAGCGCACGCAGGTGCTGGACGGTCTCACGCTGGACATCGAGGCCGGCGAACTGACCCTGATCTCCGGCCCGTCCGGCTGCGGCAAGAGCACCCTTCTGGCGGTCCTCAGCGGCCTGCAGAAGGTCGACGGCGGCCGCGTCTGTGCGCTCGGCAGCGAACTGGGCCAGCTCGACCTGCGCGCGCTGGAGCGGTTCCGCCTGCAGCACACCGGCTTCGTGTTCCAGGGCTTCAACCTGTTCCCCGCGCTCTCTGCGTTCGAACAGGTCGAGCTGCCGCTGAACCACATGGGCCTGTCGCGCGAGGAGGCGCGCTGCCGCGCGCAGCAATCGCTGGAGGAGGTCGGCCTGGCGCACCGCATGCGGCTGCGCCCGTCCGAATTGTCCGGCGGCGAGAAGCAGCGCGTGGCGATCGCCCGCGCGCTGGCCAAGCGGCCGGAGCTGCTGTTCGCCGACGAGCCGACCAGCGCGCTGGACGCCGCCAACGGCCAGGTCATCATCGACATCCTGCATCGCATCGCGCGCAACCACGGCACCACGGTGCTGTGCGTCAGCCACGACCCGCGCCTGGTCGTCCACGCCGACCGCGTGCTGGCGATGGAGGACGGCCGCATACTCAGCGACCGGCGCAGCCAGGCGCCGGTCACCGACAGCCACGGAAATCCTTCATGAAACCGCTCCTGTCCCATCCATCGCAACGCTCTGCCGTCTCCCGGTGGCTACGGCTCGGCTCGCTGGCGCTGTGCAGCACCTGGCTGGCCGCGGGCTGTTCACGGCCGGCCGCGCCGGCCGGTCCCGCTGCCGGCCCGGTCGCCGCCTATGCCGCGGTGGCGCGCGGCCGCATCGACGTCGAAGGCGGGCTGCTGAGCCTGTCGATGCCGCGCGAGGGCGTGCTCGCCAGGGTCGCGGTGCACGAGGGCGACCATGTCCGGCAGGGCCAGCTGCTGGCCGCGCTGGACGACGAGCCGGCCCGGCTGGCGGTGGATGCCGCGCAAGCGCAGCGGGAGCAGGCGCAGGCGCAGCTGAAACTGCTCGGCATCAAGCAGGCGGCGGCGAAGCAGCGCGCGCAGCGGCTGGCCGCAGCCGTGGCTGCCGGCGCCGGCGACGGCCAGAGCGCCGACGACGCCGGCGAGGCCGCCGCGCAACTCGACGCGGAGCAGCAGGCGGCCCGCGCGGCGCTGGACATGGCCAGCCAGAAGCTGGACGAGGCCCGCTACGAGCTGAAGCAGCGCAGCCTGCTGGCCCCGTTCGACGCCGAGGTGGTGCGCGTGTCGGCGCAGCCCGGCGCCAGCGTGTCGCCCGCCTCCGGCGCCGTGTTCACCCTGCTGCCGCAGAAGCCGCGGATCGTGCGCGCGGAACTCAACGACAGCTTCGTCGGCGCGATCCAGCCCGGCATGCCGGCGGAAGTGAGCGCCGACAGCGGGCGCGCCGGCGCGTCCTGGAGCGCGCACGTGCTGCGCGTCGGCAAGGTGTACGGCCCGGCCACGCTGGAGAATGACCCGCAGGTGCGCGCCAATGCCCGCACGGTGGAATGCGTGCTGGCGTTCGACCAGCCCGACCCCGGTCAAACCCGGGGCCTGCGCATCGGCCAGCGCGTGATGGTGCGTTTCGGCAAGGCGCCGCCCGCCGCGCCGCCCGCGAAAGACTGAGGAAACCGCCGGCTGCGACCATGCCATGCATGAAAATCGCCGCGACCCATCCCCGCAAGGCAAACGCGTGATCCAGCAGACTGACTTCTTCTTCGAGGGTGGCCGCAGCGGCGTGCTGCTGATCCACGGCCTCACCGGCACGCCGATGGAAATGAAGCTGCTCGGCAAGGGCCTCAACCGCGCCGGCTTCACCGTGCACGGCATGCAGCTGGCCGGCCACTGCGGCAACGTCGAGGACCTGCTCGCCACCGGCTGGCGCGACTGGTACGCCAGCGTGGAGCAGGCCGCCGACGCGCTGCTCGAAAAGGTCGACCACCTGTTCGTCGGCGGCCTGTCGATGGGCGCGCTGCTGGCGCTGAAGCTGGCCGCCGACCGCCCCGGGCAGGTCGCCGGCGTCGGCGTGTACGGCGCCACCTTCCGCTACGACGGCTGGAGCATTCCGCGGATGGCGCGGCTGTCGTTCCTGCTGCCGTTGCTGAAGAAGCTCGGCATCGGCCGCGGCCGCAGCTTCATGGAGCAGCCGCCCTACGGCATTCGCGACGAGCGCCTGCGCGCGCAGGTCAGCACCGCCATGCTCGGCGGCGACAGCGCCGCCGCCGGCCTGCCCGGCAACCCGTGGTACTCGCTGGCCGAGATGTACGGCCTCGCCGCCGCGGTACGCAGCCAGCTGCCGCAGGTGACCGCGCCGTGCCTGGTCGCCCACGCCAGCGACGACGACGTGGCCAGCCCGAAGAATGCCGAACTGGTGCTGCGCCACGTCGCCGCGCCGACCGAGCTGCTGCTGCTCGAGGACAGCTACCACATGATCACCATCGACCGCGAGCGGCGTACCCTGATCGACCGCTCGGCGGCGTTCTTCGAGCGCGTGGTCGCCGCCGGCCACGCACCGCACATCGCGGCCGCGGCCTGAACATGCCGGCGGGCGACAGCATCTCCCCCCTGGTCGCGGGTCTGTGGCTGCTCAACATCGTGCTCGACAGCGGCGGCCAGCTGGCGTTCAAGGCCGCCGCCGGCGACGAGACCGCCGGCGACGGGCTGGCGCGCTGGAAGCACATGGCGGCGCGGCCGTGGCTGTGGCTGGGCGTCGGCTGCTACGTGATCGAGTTCCTGGTGTGGATCGCGTTCCTGTCGCTGGTCCCGCTGTCCGAGGGCGTGCTGCTGGGCTCGATCAACATCGTGGCGATCATGGTGGCCGGACGCATCCTGTTCGGCGAGAAGCTCACCCGGCTGCGCATCGCCGGCATCCTGCTGGTCACCCTCGGCGTGGCGATCGTGGGGCTCGGCGGATGAAGCGCTTCTACCTGTTCGGCTTCCTGCTGCTGATGGGTTTCGACACCCTGGCGCAGATCAGCTTCAAGTACGCCGGGACCCAGGCGCTGCCGGTGGAGGCGAATGTGGCCTGGCTGCTGCGCGTGTTCGGCCAGCCGTGGGTCTACGGCGCCATCGTGGGCTATGTCGGCGCGTTCTTCACCTGGATGGCCCTGCTCAAGCACGCGCCGATCGGCCCCGCGTTCGCCGCTTCGCACCTCGAGGTGGTGTCGGTGATGCTGCTGTCGGTGTGGCTGTTCGACGAGCAGCTCACCCTGGTCCGCGTGGCGGGCGCCATCGCGATCATCGCCGGCATCGTCTGTCTCGGCTTCGCCGAAAACAGCGAGCACGCCGCCGCGCCCGGGCCGGCCGCCGCGGACACCTGAGCCGCCGCGGTACGCTGCGCGCATGCTGCCCCGTCGCCGCCATGAACTGCCGCCCACCGCCGGCCTGCCGCTGCGGCTGGCCGACCTGCGCCCGGGCGCGCCCACGCTGGCCGACGGTGTCGCCACGTTGCTCGGCACGCCGCCGCTGCAGCTCGCCTGCTCCGGCACCGCCGCACTGCTGATCACGCTGGCGACGCTGCGCGAGGCGCAGCCGCAGCGCCGTCGCGTGGTGGTGCCCGCCTACACCTGCCCGCTGGTGGCGCTGGCGGTGCACCAGGCCGGGCTGGAGCTGCAGCTGTGCGACCTGCGTCCCGGTCACTACGACATGGACCCGGCCGCGCTGCGCGCCGCCTGCGACGAGCGCACGCTGGCGATCGTGCCCACCCACCTGGCCGGTCGCGTCGCCGATGTCGCCGATGCGCTCGCCGTCGCGCGCCAGGTCGGCGCCTGGGTGATCGAGGATGCCGCCCAGGCACTGGGTGCGCGTCGCGCGGGGAGCAGTGTGGGCCTTGCCGGCGACGTCGGCTTCTTCAGCCTTGCCGCCGGCAAGGGCCTGTCGATCTACGAAGGCGGCCTGCTGCTGGCGCGCGACCCGGCGCTGCGCGAACGGCTGGCGCGCACCGCCGCGCGCATCGCGCCCCATAGCCTGCGCTGGGAACTGCGCCGCAGCCTCGAACTCGTCGGCTATGCCGCGCTGTACCGTCCGCGCGGCCTGCGCCTGGCCTACGGCGATCCGCTGCGCCGCGCGCTGCGCCACGGCGACGAGGTCGCCGCGGTGGGCGACGACTTCGCGCTGCCGCTGCCGCTGCATGCGGTGGGCCGTTGGCGCCAGGCGGTGGGCGCGCATGCCGTGGTGCGCCTGCCGGCCTTCCTCGGGCAGCTGTCGGCGCAGGCGCGCCGCCACCTGCCGCGGCTGCGCCGCCTCCCCGGTGTCAGCGTGCTCGACGACCCCGCCGGCGCGCACGGCACCTGGCCGTTCTTCCTGCTGCTGCTGCCCGACCGGCGCCGCCGCGACGCCGCGCTGGCGCAGCTGTGGCGCTCCGGCCTCGGCGTCAGCCGCCTGTTCATCCACGCCTTGCCCGACTACCCCTACCTTGCCGGCATGGTGCCCGCGCAGAACGTGCCGCATGCCCGCGACTTCGCCGCGCGCAGCCTCACCATCGGCAACAGCCCGTGGATGACCGACACGGACCTCGAAACGATCTGCGGCGTGCTCGAGTGCGGCTGAGGCGCCCGTCCGTCGCGCCGTCGCGCCGCCGCGCCGCCGCCAATTCACACGGACGAAATCTTCCACCCGCAAGAATGTCGCCCGGTTTGCCGGCGTCCGGGCGCCAGCGCCGACGACGGTTTCCACGCAGTTTCCACAGGGGGCGGCATGACGGCAGTGCAGCACACGGGCATCACCAGCAGGTTCCGCGAGGACCCGCGACTGCATGGGATCGCGGCACTGATCCTGCTGCTGCCGCCGGTGTTCTTCCTGTTCCCGGTGCCGATCGACGAGACGCGCTACCTCGCGGTGGCGTGGAACATGCACCTGAGCGGGCAGTGGCTGGTGCCGTGGCTGGACGGCGCGCCGTATTCGGACAAGGCGCCGCTGCTGTTCTGGCTGATCAACCTGGCGTGGTCGGTGACCGGCGTGCACGCCTGGGCGGCGCGCCTGCTGGAGCTGTTCGTGACGCTGGCCACCCTCCCGCTGCTCGCCTCGCTCGGCCGGCGGCTGGGCGTCGAGCGGGCGGGCGTGCAGGCCTCGCTGTGGCTGTGGCTGGGCTGCGCCGCGGGCGCGGTGTACGCGGGCGTGGTGATGTTCGACATGCTGCTCACGTTGTGCACGCTGGCGGCGTGGCGGGCCACGCCTGCGCTGGCGGGTCGGCGCTGGCCGCTTGCCCTCGCGGCGATGGCCGTGGCGCTGGGTGCGGGGGTCCTGGTCAAGGGCCCGGTCGCCCTGCTGGTGGGCGGCGTGCCGGCGCTGCTGGCGCCGTGGTGGCTGCCGCAGGCGCGGCCGCTCGCGACCTGGCTGCGGCTGCTCGGTGCGCTGCTCGGCGCCGTGCTGCTGGCGCTGGCCTGGGCGTTGCCCGCCGCCAGCGCGGGCGGCGCCCAGTATGCGGACGCGATCTTCCTGCACCAGACGCTGGGGCGCGTGGTGCAGAGCTTCGCGCATGCCCGACCCTGGTGGTGGTACCTGCCGATCCTGCCGGCGATGCTGCTGCCGTGGGTGGCCTCGACCGGGCGCGGCGCGTCCGCATCCGCTTCCGTCGGCGGGGTGGTGGACCGCTTCGTGGTGGCCGCGTTCGTTCCCGGCTTCGTCGTGTTCAGCCTGATCAGCGGCAAGCAGCCGCATTACCTGCTGCCGCTGCTGCCGGCGCTGGCCCTGGCCGGCGGGGTGCGCCTCGGCGCCGGCCGCTGGCGCGTGGTGGGCTGGCGCGTCGGGCTGGTGCTGGCGCTCATCGGCATCGCGGTGGCGATCGGCCTGGGCCGGCTGGCGACCGATCGCGCCGGCCGTGCGGGAGCCATCGCCTGCGGCGTACTCATCGTCATCGTGGGACTGGCGTACGTGTGGCAGCGGGCGCCGTCGCTGCCGGTGAGCCTCGCCGCGCTGGGCATGCTGGCGGCGCTGCTGCTGTGCAAGCTTGCCTTCGTGCTCGGCGCCGGCCCCCGCTACGACGTCAAGACAGCGGCCCGGCGCGTGGCCACCGCGCAGCAGGCGGGTGTCCCGCTGCTGTTCGCCGGGCCGCAGTACGGTCTGCTCACCTTTGCCGGGCGGCTGACCGCGCCGATCCCGGCGACCACCGACCCGGCCGCCGTCGCGGCGTGGGCGCGCGCGCATCCGCAAGGGTGGGTCATCAGCGGCGAGCCGGGCTACCAGTACCCGGCCACGCCGTTGTACCGGCAGCCCTATCGCGACGGCAGCCTGCGCATCTGGCATGCCGGCGACATCGTGGGGACGGCAGCGGCGCCACCGGTGGATCCTCGGCGTGGCTAGTAGGCGGCCCGGCCGGAACGCGCCGCGATCGCCTGCAGCAGTTCGAGGTTCAGCGCGTGCTGTTGCGCCTGCCAGCCGGCGAGCTGCGCGGGGTCGATCACCGGCTGCTCGTCCAGCGCCGACAGCTTGCGCTTCCACCATTGGCGGTAGCGGTAGTGCGAGACCTCGCCATTGATGTCGCTGCCGACCAGGCCGTGGCGCAGGCTGTCGATCAGCGCCCGCGCATGGTCGAGCTGTAGGCGGCCCTGGTCCCAGTTGGTGCGGGCCACCTCGGGCGCGAACGCGTCCTTGTCGATCGACAGGTAGCTCGGCGCGGCCTGCGTGCGCTGGTGCTCGACAAACGCGTCGATCAGCGCCGCGGGCGTGTCGAAGCCGTGGAACGCCCGCGCCAGTCCGAGCCGGCGCGCCCAGCCGGTATCCACGCCGATGCTCCAGTAGCTCAGCTTGCCGCGCCACAGCGGCGCAAGGTAGTTCTCCCAGGCGTGGCCGCCGCCGATGTCGGGCGAGGTGATGCCGAGCACGTGCACGTGGCTCACCTGCGGCAGCATCGCCACCTTGCGTACCCACGAGCCGCAATGCACGCCGAACGGGAAGCGCATGTTGTCCGGGTGGTTGTCCAGCACCACGACCTGGAACGGCGCGGCCGGCCGCAAGCGCGCGATCAGCGGCCAGCTGAGGTGGTGGAAATCGCCGCTGCCCAGGAACACGGTGCCGTACTCGGCCGGCAGCAGCTCGTCCAGCATGGTGCGGAAACGCCGCATGTCCGCCAGCGAGCAGCCGAAGCGGATCGACTCCTGCCAGTGTTCCAGCGGCAGCACCAGCCGGCCGGGCAGGGGGCCGACCGAGCGGTCGATGTCGAGCACGACGGGGCGGTTCGCGAGGTCATTCATCGGCGGCTTCCGCGGCCGCCTGCCAGTGGCGGTCGCTCTCGAAATGGCTGCCCAGCCGGCGCAGCAGCGCGCGCAGCAGGGGATTGCGGGCGTACACCGCATGGCGGGTGAAGGTCATGCGGGCGCCGAGGAAGGATTTCACCTCGGGGTCGGTCCAGCCGGCCACGTAATGGCTCAGGCCGCGCCGGCGCGCATGCCCGAGGTTGTGCATCCAGCTGACGAAGTACAGGTTGTGCTCGCGCGCCGCGGGGTAGGCGAGGCCGATGTACTTGTCGACCAGCTTGCCGCCGTACTCGTAGCACAGGTTCCAGCCGATCATCCTGCCTTCGTGGCGGTAGACGAACACCACGCCGCCGCTGGCCGCGTCCTGCAGCAGCAGGCGGAAGAAGTCCGCGCCGAGGCGGTCGAAGTGGATGGTGCTCTGCGCGTACACGTTGTCGAACAGCGCCTGGAACGCGGCCAGCGTCGCCTCGTCGCGGAAGCAGGCGTCGCCGGTGCGCAGCGTCTCGATCTCGAGATCGGCGCGCGAGCGCAGCTTGCGCCGGATGTTCTTCCGCCGGCTGTAGCTGAGCCTGGCCAGGTATTCGTCGTCCGAGCCGAAGTCGATCGGCACGAAGGCCAGTGCCTGGCCTTCCAGCAGCACGAAGCCCGCCGCCGCGCAGGCCGCGGCGAAGGCGCGCGCGTGGGCGTTGGCCGCGTCGTCCAGCAGCGGCGAATCCTGCGCGATGTCCTTCACGATCAGCAGGGCGCATTCGTCCCCGAAGGCGGCTTTCAGCCCCTGCGCCAGCGCCGCCGGCGCCACGTCCGGCGGCAGCGGCGCGTACTCGGTCACCGTGGTGCCCGCGAAGCGGGTGCGCCAGCGCAGCAGGCGGCTCCAGTGGCGGTACAGCGGCAGCGCGGCCACGCGGCGGCGCAGCGCGTCGTCGGCCGTGGTCAGCAGGTCGAACGGCGCCACGAAGGCCGGCATGCCCTGCGGCGAATGGTCCACCGCGAAGCCGGCCGGCGGCTCGGCCATGAACGCGGCGAGCAGCGCGTCCGGTTCCAGTTGCGAAATGAAAGGCATGCGTAAGCGAGTTTGCCTAGACTGTGCTGGCCAATAGCTTGACCGGCCCACCTTGCGCCGGCCTTCCATTGTCGCCCGCCACCAAGGACCCCGCCATGACCGGAACGATCCAGCAGCAAGTGTTCGAGCTCGTCGCCACACAGGCCAAGGTCGACGTGGCCAGCGTGAAGCCCGAGTCCACCCTGAAGGACCTCGGCATCGCCTCGCTGGAGGCGATCGAGCTGATCTTCGACATCGAAGAGCACTTCAACATCAACTTCCCCGACCAGCAGGGCGCCAATTTCGACAGCGACACGGCGCAGAGCCTGGTCGACGCCGTGCAGAAGGCGCTGGACGAAAAGGCCGCCGCCGGCGAGGGCGCGAAGTGATGCAAGGCGATCCGGCACGCCGTATCGCGATCACCGGGATGGGCGCGATCAGCCCGCTCGGCGTCGGCGCCGGGGCGCTGTGGCAGGGCCTGCGCGAAGGCCGCAGCGCGATCGGCCCGCTGCAGCATCCCGATGCCGGGCGGCTGCGCGTGAAGGTCGCCGCGCAGGTGCCCGGCAGCTTCGACCCGGCGGCGAACATCGACGAGCGCACCCTGCCGATGCTCGATCGCACCTCGGAATTCGCGCTGCATGCGGCGCGCGAGGCGGTCACGCAGTCCGGGCTGGACTTTCGCCAAGGCCAGCTCGGCCTGCGCACCGCGGTGATCGTCGGCACCGGCGTGGGCGGCGAAACCACCCAGGACGAACAGAGCCGGCGCCTGTACGGAGAGAATTCCAATCGCGCCCATCCACTGACCATCGTGCGGCTGATGACCAACGCCTCGGCCAGCCAGATCAGCATCGCCTGGGGCCTGCGCGGCCCCACCTTCGCGGTGGCCAGTGCTTGCGCCTCGGCCAACCACGCGATCATCCAGGCGGCGCAGATGATCCGCTGGGGCCTGGCCGACGTCGCCATCACCGGCGGCACCGAGGCCTGCCTGACCTACGGCGCGCTGCGCGCCTGGGAAGCGATGCGCGTGCTCGCCGACGACACCTGCCGCCCGTTCAGCGCGAACCGGCGCGGCCTGGTGCTCGGCGAGGGCGCCGGCATCTTCGTGCTGGAATCCTTGGAACATGCGCAGGCGCGCGGCGCCACCATCCTCGCCGAACTGGCCGGCAGCGGCATGACCGCCGACGCCACCGACATCGTGATGCCCAGCGCCGACGGCGCGGCCGCCGCGATGGGTCAGGCGCTGGCCGACGCCGGGCTGAATCCCGCGGACGTCGACTACATCAACGCCCACGGCACCGGCACGCAGGCCAACGACGTCACCGAGACCCGCGCGATCCGGCTCGCCTTCGGCGCGCACGCCGACCGCCTCGCGGTGTCCTCGACCAAGTCCATGCACGGCCACGCGCTGGGCGCTTCCGGCGCGCTGGAGCTGGTGGCGGTGATCGGCGCGCTGCGCGACGCCGTGGTGCCGCCCACCGCGAACCTGGACCAGGTCGATCCGGCCTGCGACCTGGACTACGTGCCGAACGTGGCGCGCGAGATGCCGGTGCGCGCGGTGCTCAGCAATTCGTTCGCGTTCGGGGGGTTGAACGCCGTGTTGGCGTTGAAACGAGCGCCCTGATCGGCCAGATGAGCTGCCCAGAAAGAAGAAGCCCCGCGCTCGGCGGGGTTTCTTCTGATACTTAGCGGCAGAGAGTTAGGCTGCTTTAAGCCTTGCAACGAAATCGTCGACAGGCTTCATCGGCGCCTCTGTGGGCGGCTCTTTTTCTAGACCAGACAACCTGCTCTCCAAGATCGTTTTGATCTCGGAACGAGCGAATCGATTGAGGAGATCTCGGATCATCGGTTGATAGCCGATGCCATGGTATTTTGCGATCTCCTTTAGTGCATCCAGCAGCCCTTTCTGCAGCCTGATTGAGATCATCTGCAGCCCTAGGGCGCTATCCACCTCCGCCATCTCTTCTGCAGTGGCGACACGAACGTGCTCTTCGCTCTGCCCAAGCTCTCCCGCTTCCCACGGGCACTCATCATGAGCGAGCGCCTTCTTACGGGTCGTGGACATACTCTTCTCTCCTCAGTTCACGGGGCGCCCTCTAGGCGCATGTAAAGCAACTACTTCGACAAGCCATACTTCCGATAGATCCTGATCTCCTCATCGTTCGGCGGATAGATCGACTTGATCTCTATTTCATCACCGCGCGGGATGAAGACCACCTTCAGAAGACGACAATGGTTTGTATACGCGAGGAACCATCGCGTAAGTGGATCCGTGATGTGTTCGGCGCGGGTATCGAACAGGTCCTTACCATTCCTGTTCTCAAAGCATTCGAAGAGTTCTTTCTCGGTGACGTTGTGCTTGTCTTTCATCTTCTCGCGGACGCGAGAGGACATCTTGAACCTCGGCATGAGGGCTTCCTCTTCCCCGGCTACGGGCACATTGTATATACAGCAAAAACTTCACGGCAAGCAGCCTGTTCCTCATACTTTTGGCCTAGTTCACACATTGAATCCTCCAATGAGCAATACATGGTAACACACGATCAAGCCTTCAATGGCATCGGCTGCTATTTACGTTCATTGAGTGAAGAGTTGTTCAGGCTTTCTTCCTTAGTCACATCAATAACATGGGAGGCATTCCACCCATGTGGAACGCGTAGATGAGCAGGGAAAAAGGCACCAGAGACAAGGAGTCACAGGCTAGAGCCCTAGGCTTCTGGCGCAGGATGCGCGCCTGCTCTTCCGGGGCCCCTGGGCGGCGGTGAGGCGGGGACGATCAGGCCGCGCAGCGGGCGTCGCCAGGGAGGGCGACGCCTTTTCGCGTGGGCAGGAGCCCGCTCGAAAAGCCCCGCCCCGCCTCACGGACCTGCCGGGCAGGCGAGGGCATGGATGCCCGAGTTGAGGCAACGCAGGAGCGGTTGCCCGAGCCCGGCAAGCGCCAACCGGAGTGCTCTTTCTCTTTGGTTACTTTCCCTTTGAGCACGCAAAGAGAAAGTGACTCGGGCGCCGGCAGGTGCGCACAACTGCTCTGCGAGAGCGCAGAAGCAAAAGCGCCCTCTCCCCAACCCCTCTCCCGCAGGCGGGAGAGGGAAAATCGGGGTCAGCGCGGGCGCCCGCCCCTCACCCCAGCCCTCTCCTCAGAGGGGCGAGGGAGAAAGCAAAAGGCCCAGCGGTTTCCCGCCGGGCCTTTTTGTTTGCAAAGCGATGGGCGATCAGCCCTTCTTGGCCTTCGTCAGCAACTGATCCAGCAGCGAGATCGCCAGGTCGATCTCCTCGTGGGTGATGTCGAGCGACGGCGCGAAGGTGATCACGTTCTTGTACCAGCCGCCCACGTCGAGCACGAGGCCGATCTTCTTGCCGTTGTGTTCCAGGTCGCCGGCCAGGCCGATGTCGACCATCTTGTCGAGCAGGGCCTTGTTCGGGGTGAAGCCGTCCTCGGTGCAGATCTCGGCGCGCAGCGCCAGGCCGAGGCCGTCGACGTCGCCGATTTCCTTGTGCTTCTTCTGCAGCCCGCGCAGGCCTTCGAGGAAATGCGCGCCCTTCACCGGCACGGTCTTCTCGTAGTCCAGCTCGTAGCCCATCTTGATGACTTCGAGGCCCAGCGAGGTGCCGAGCGGGTTGGAGTTGAACGTGCTGTGCGTGGAGCCCGGCGGGAAAATCGTCGGGTTGATCAGCTCCTCGCGCGCCCACAGGCCGGACAGCGGGTTGAGGCCGTTGGTGAGCGCCTTGCCGAACACGATCACGTCCGGGGTCACGCCGAAGTGCTCGATCGACCACAGCTTGCCGGTGCGCCAGAAGCCCATCTGGATCTCGTCCACCACCATCAGGATGCCGTACTGGTCGAGCACCTTCTTCAGGTCCTTGAAGAAGTTCATCGGCGGCACGACGTAGCCGCCGGTGCCCTGGATCGGCTCGACGTAGAACGCGGCGTACTCGCACTGGTTGGTCTTGGGGTCCCACACGCCGTTGTATTCGGTCTCGAACAGGCGCGCGAACTGGCGCACGCAGCTGTCCGAATACTCTTCCGCCGTCATGCCCTTGGGGCGGCGGAACGGGTACGGGAACGGCAGGAACATCGCGCGCTCGCCGAAGTGGCCGAAGCGGCGGCGGTAGCGGTAGCTCGAGGTGATCGACGAGGCGCCCAGGGTGCGGCCGTGGTAGCCGCCCTCGAAGGCGAACATCAGGCTCTTGCCCTGCTTGTAGTTGCGCACCAGCTTCAGCGAATCCTCGATCGCCTGCGCGCCGCCCACGTTGAAGTGCACGCGGCCGTCGAGGCCGAACTTCTTCTTCGCGTCCAGCGCCACCGTCTTGGCCAGCTCGATGCGCGTCTGGTGCAGGTACTGGCTGGCGACCTGCGGCAGCACGTCGATCTGGCGCTTCAGCGCGTCGTTGAGGCGCTTGTTGCCGTAGCCGAAGTTGACCGCCGAATACCACATCTGCAGGTCGAGGAACGGCACGCCGGCGGTGTCGTACATGTAGCTGCCTTCGCCGTGGCGGAAGATCTTCGGCGGGTCGACGTAGTGCACGGTGTCGCCGAAGGAGCTGTACTTCGCCTCATCGGCGAGCAGTTGCGCGTCGTCGATGAAACCGACGGCGTTCTTGTCGATTTTCATGGTCTGGGTCCGGGAAACGGTTTCTGGGGATGCTGCGGGGAAGGGGCAGGCGGCGCCGGCGGTCAGGCTGCCGCTGCCTCGTGGTAACGCACGTGATGCACCAGGCTGCCGTCGAGCAGGCGCGGCAGGTATTCCAGCGCGTCCTCGAAGCCGGTGATCGGCATGTAGGGGATGCCGGCGGCGCGGCAATGCTCGATCAGGCGGTGCTTGGCGAATACGAAGTCGACGCGGTCGGCCGCGCAGAAATCCGAGGCGCCGTCGCCGATCAGCAGGGTCTTCGCGCCGCCCTGGCGGGCCTGCGCCACGCAGGCGCACTTGCAGGTGCCGCTGCGGCAGCCGTCGGCCTGGAACGGCGAGGTCAGCTGCCACTGCTTCGGCGGCTCGGCCGGCGCCAGGTGGTTGGCGGCCAGCGGCAGATCGTCCAGGCCGTAGCGGCCGAGGATCTGGTGGATCGCGTAGTCGAGGCCGTCGCTGACGATGCGGATCGGCACGCCCAGCTCGCGCGCCTTCGCCACGAAGCCGGGGAACGCATGGTCGATCCACAGCTCGCGCAGGTGCTCGTCCAGCTCGGCGCGGGTCATCTGCAGCAGGTCGACCTGGCCGGCCATGCACTCGCGCGAACCGATGCGGCCGGCACGCCAGTCCTGCTCCAGCACTTCCCAGCCCGGGCGGCCGAAGCGGTCGAGCAGGGAGTCGATCACGTCCTCGACGGAAACGGTGCCGTCGAAATCACACAGGATGGTCCAGCCAGAGGGGGACATCGGAAACTCGCAACCATGACGATGGCTTGCAGGGTAGGCAGCCTGCCTTTCGGCCTCCTTTCCCTGCGTGCCCGCGCCGCGCGCCGCGACCAAACCGCAGCTGAGCGGCGCGCGGGCGCGGCCAACCGCCGGCGTCCCAGGCCGTTTAAGCTGCCGACCTCCCCGGCCCGTCCCCTTCATGCATCCCGATCGCCTGCCCCTGCTGCTTGCCTTGCTGTGCCTGTCGCTGGCGCCGGTGGCGGCGCGCGCCGACGACGGCGCGACCACCGTGGCGGTCGGCGCAGGCATGCAGCGCATGCCTGCCTGGGCCGGCTCGCGCCACGAGCGCGTGGACCCGATCCCGTTCGTGGACATCGAGCTGCCGCGCGCGGGCTTCAGCCTGTCCACCCAGAATGGCCTGCAGTTCGACCTGATCCGCGGCCAGCAGCTGCACGGCGGCCTCTACGGCAGCTTCCAGTGGGGGCGCGACCGCGACGACCTGCGCACGCTGGCCGGCAAGGTGCCCGCGCTGGCGCCGCGCGCCACCGGCGGCGGCTACCTGGAGTGGGACTTCACCCCGCAGCTGAACCTGAGCGCCTTCCTCAGCCACGACCTCGCCGGTGCCGGCGCCTACACCGAGCTGCAGCTCGAGTGGGACCCGCCCATGCCCGGCCTGATGGAGCAGTCGCTGCAGCTGCGCTGGCAGTCGATGAACGGCGCGGCGATGCGGCGCTTCTTCGGCATCACGCCCGACGCCGCGCAGGCGCTGGGCGTGCCGGCGTGGGCGCCGGGCGCGGGCAGCCAGCAACTGGCGCTGGCCTGGGACCTGTTCCTGCCCACCAGCCGTCACACCGGCCTGGCCGCCTCGCTGGAATACGCCCGCCTGCTCGGCAACGCCGCGTCCAGCCCGCTGGTGGCCCGCTTCGGCACGCGCAACCAGGTGTCCTGCTCGCTGGCCTTCGTCTACCACCTGTAGGCCGCCCGGAGCCCGTGCATGGCCAGGCCGCGGGCAGGTAAGAAAGAACTAAGCGGCCGCCGCCAGAATGACCGCATGCGCCTTCCCCGCCTGCTGCCATTCACTGTTGGACCGTCGTGTCCGCGCCTGCCCGGCCTGGGCCTCGTGCTGGCGCTGGCCGGCTGCGCCAGCTACGCGCCGCAGCCGCTGGGCACGGGGCAGGGCGCGGCCGACGTGGCGCACCTGGCCGCGCCCACCGCGGCGATGTCGCTGCCGACGCTGGCCGCGCATCGCTTCGACCCGAGCGACGGCCTGGACGCCACCGAGGTGGCGATGCTGGCGGTGGCGAACAGCCCGGCCCTGAAGCTGCAGCGCGACGCGCTGGGCATTGCCCGCGCGCAGGCCTTCGCCGCGGGCCTGCTGCCCGATCCGCAGCTCAGCTTCGGCGCGGACTTTCCGCACGACTCCGGCAGCGGCCTCACCCGTGCCTACAACCTCGGTCTCAGCCAGGACGTGAGCGCGCTGCTGCTGCGCTCCTCGCGCCGGCACGCGGCGAACGCGCGGGCCGAACAGGTGAACCTCGACCTGCTGTGGGCGGAATGGCAGACCATCGCGCAGGCGCGCCTGCTGTTCGGCCAGGTGCAGGGCCTGCGCGCGCAGCAGGTCGAGCTGGATGCCGAAGTGCAGGCCCTGGCGCCGGTGGACCGGGCGGTGCAGGCGGCGCTGGCCGCGGGCAACCTCAACTACGACGGCGCCAGCGCGGGGCTCAACGCGATGGCGGACGCGCGCAAGCGCGCGGGCGACAACGCGGTGGCCCTGCACCAGGCCGAAAGCGACCTGCGCCAGCTGCTGGGCCTGGCGCCCACCGCGCCGCTGGAGCTGGCCGGCGCGCCGTACCAGGCCGAGCCCGATGCCGCGCAGCTGCAGGCGGCGCTGGCCGACCTGCCGCGGCGGCGCCCCGACCTGCTGGCGCTCGAGGCCGGCTACCGCGCGCAGGAGGCGCGGCTGCGCGGCGCCATCCTCGCCCAGTTCCCCGCGATCACCGTGGGCCTCACCCGCGCGCGCGACACCAGCAACATCACCACCAATGGTTTCAGCATCGGTCTGACGCTGCCGCTGTTCGACCGCAACCGCGGCAACATCGCGATCGAGACCGCCACCCGCCAGCAGCTCAAGGACGACTACGACGCACGCCTGCTGGCCACGCGCAGCGACATGCAGCGCCTCTCTGCCGATCTCGCCACGCTGGACCGCCAGCAGGCGGCGCAGATCGCGCATGCGCAAAGCCTCGACGCCGCGCGCCGTGCCGCGGAGCAGGCCTGGCAGCAGGGCCTGCTCGACTGGCCGACCTATCTCGCCATCCGCGGCAACGCGCTGGCCGCCGACATGGACCTGCTCGCGCTGCGGCAGGCACGCGCCACCGCCGCGATCGCGCTGGAGGCCTTGCTGGGCCACACGGATCTCGCCAATGAACGGACGTCCAAACCATGAAGCGAACCCTGATGGCGCGCGCCGTCGCGCTGGGCCTGATGACGCTGCTGGCCGCCTGCGCCAAGGGCGGCGGCGACGATGAACACGCCGGCGAGGCCAAGGGCGTGGCGCTGGTCACCACGGCGATGCCGGTGCAGCGCAGCTTCCACGACAGCGTGGCGGCCTGGGGCAGCGCGGCGGCCGACCCGCATGCCGCGCGCTCGATCAGCCTCGCGCACGGCGGCCAGGTGGTCGCGCTCAAGGTCAGCGCAGGGCAGACGGTCGGGCGCGGCCAGCCCTTGCTGGCGGTGACGCCCGATCCCGCGGCGCGCAGCGCGTACCAGCAGGCGCAGAGCGCGGCGACGCTGGCGCAGGGCGAGCTGCAGCGCACCGAACAACTGGCGGCACAACACCTGGCCACGCAGTCGCAAGTCGCCATCGCGCGCAAGGCGCTGGCGGATGCGCAGTCCGCGCTGGCGGCGCAGCAGGCGCTGGGCGGCGGCGCGGCCGAGGAAACCGTGGCGGCGCCGGACGACGGCGTGGTCACCGCGGTGCCGGTGACGCTGGGCGACCGCTTCGCCGCGAACGCACCGCTGCTCGGCTTCATGCCCGCGCATGCGTTGATCGCCGCGCTGGGCGTGCAGCCCGATGCCGGCACACGGCTGCGCGCGGGCATGCCCGTGTCCGTGCATGGCGTGTACGGCGACGGCGCAACCTTCACCGGAAAGCTCGTCATGGTGGGGCGCGCGGTCGACCCGCAGACCCACCTGCTGCCGGTGCAGGCCGAGCTGCCCGCCGGCGCCGATGCCACGCTGGTGGCCGGCGCCGCGATCGAGGCCGCGATCCAGAGCGGCGACTACACCGCCTGGGCGGTGCCGCGCGCCGCCGTGCTGCACGACGAGCAGGGCGACTACCTGTTCCAGTTCGACCATGGCAAGGCGCATCGCGTGGACGTGCAGCTGCGCCAGCCGGCCGGCGACAGCGTGGGCGTGCTCGGCAAGCTCGACGCGCAGCTGCCGGTGATCGTGCAGGGCGCCTACGAACTGGACGACGGCGCGGCTGTGCGCCAGGGCGATCGCCAGGCCGACGGCGAGCGCAAGCCGTGACCACCGCACCGATGACGATCACCCAGTGGATGCACCAGCACCGGCGTTCGCTGCTGTTCCTCGCCTTGATCCTCGCCATCGGCGGCATCGCCGGCGCGTTCAACCTGCCGGTCTCGCTGTTTCCCAACGTGTCGTTCCCGCGCGTGCGCGTATCGCTGGACGCCGGCGACCAGCCCGCTGACCAGATGGTGGTCGCCGTCACCCGGCCGGTGGAGGAGGCGATCCGCCGCGTGCGCGGCGTGCGCGAGGTGCGCTCCACCACCAGCCGCGGCAGCGCCGAGATCAACATCGGCTTCGACTGGGGCGCGGACATGGGCCGCGCCCTGCTCGACGTGGATGCCGCGATGGGCGAGGTGCTGCCGCGCCTGCCGCCCGGCATCAACGTGGCGGCGATCCGGCTCGATCCCACGGTGTTCCCGATCCTCGCCTACAGCCTGCGCTCGGACACGCTCACGCCCGCCCAGCTGCACGACATCGCCGAGTTCCAGCTGCGTCCGCTGCTGTCCGGCGTCGGCGGCGTGGCCCAGGTGGACGTGCAGGGCGGCGACGTGGCCGAGTTCCACGTGGACGTGGACGTGGCGCGGCTGCGCGCGCAGGGCCTCACCCTGGCCGACCTCGATCACGCGGTGGCGAATGCCGCCACCATCCAGTCGATGGGCCGCCTGCAGGACCACTACAAGCTCTACCTGCTGCTGGCGAACAACCAGCCGGCCACCGCCAGGGCGCTGGGCGACATCGTGCTGCGCGCCGATGCGCACGGCGTGCTGCGCCTGGCGGACGTGGCCAAGGTACAGATGAGCCACCAGCCGCAGTGGGTGCGCACCACGGCGGATGGCCACGACGCGGTGCTGATGCAGGTGTTCCAGCAGCCCAGCGGCAACAGCGTGCAGATCGCCCGCGACGTGAAGCAGCGCCTGGCCGACTACGAGAAGCAGGCGCCCAAGGGCCTGCGCATCGCCAACTGGTACGACCAGAGCCAGCTAGTGCTGGGCGCGGCCGGCAGCGTGCGCGACGCGATCCTGATCGGCATCGTGCTGGCCGGTCTGGTGCTGTTCGTGTTCCTGCGCAACGCGCGGGTGATCCTGGTGGCGATGATCGTGGTGCCGGGCACGCTGGCGATCACCGTGCTGCTGCTCGACCTGCTGCACATGAGCTTCAACATGATGACGCTGGGCGGCATGGCGGCCGCGGTGGGCCTGTTGATCGACGACGTGATCGTGATGCTGGAACACATCATGCGCCGGTTGCGCGACGGCACGGGGCCGGTGCGTGAGCGCATCGCTGGCGCGGCGTGGGAATTCACCCGCCCGCTCACCGGCTCCAGCGCGGCCACGGTGGTGATCTTCCTGCCGCTGGCCTTCCTCACCGGCGTCACCGGCGCGTTTTTCAAGGCGCTGTCGCTGACCATGGCCAGCGCGCTGGTGATCTCCTACCTGCTCACCTGGGTGGTGGTGCCGCTGCTGGCCGAGTGGCTGATCGACGAGCGGCATGCCGTGGAGCATCCGCCGGGCCGTTTCTCGCAACGCCTGCTGGCCGGCTACGAACGCACGCTGGGGCGCCTGCTGCAGCGGCCGGTGCTGGTGCTGGCCGGGGTAGTGCCGCTGCTGGTGGCGGGTGCGCTGGCCTATGGCCAGGTCGGCAGCGGCTTCATGCCGAGGATGGACGAGGGCGGCTTCGTGCTGGATTACCGCTCGCTGCCGGGCACCTCGCTGGACGAAACGGACCGGCTGCTGCAGCAGGTCGAGCAGATCATCCGCGCGAATCCCAACGTGGACACCTACTCGCGGCGCACCGGCCTGCAGCTGGGCGGCGGCCTCACCGAGGCGAACACCGGCGACTTCTTCGTGCGCCTGAAGAACGGCGCGCGGCCATCCACGGCCACGGTGATGGAGCAGGTCCGCCAGCAGGTCGTGGCCAGGGTGCCGGGCCTGGACGTGGACGTGGCGCAGCTGATGGAGGACCTGATCGGCGACCTCACCGAGGTACCGCAGCCGATCGAGATCAAGCTGTACGGCGACGACGAGGCCCAGCTCGGCACCACCGCGCAGCGGGTGGCTGCGGCCATCGCCAAGGTCGACGGCGTGGCCGAGGTGCGCAACGGCATCAACCCCGCGGGCGACGCACTGGACGTGCAGGTCGATCCGGTGAAGGCCGGCCTCGCCGGGCTCGACCCGGTGGCGGTGGCGCAACAGGTCTCCGACGCGGTGGCCGGCAACGTGGCCGCGCAGCTGCCGCAGGGGCCGAAGATGGTCGGCGTGCGCGTGTGGCTGCCGCCGAACGCGCGCGCGCAGCTGGAGCAGTTGCAGGCCTTGCCGATCCGCGCCGGCGACGGCCACGTGCTGCCGCTGTCCGCGCTGGCCACGATCCGCGCGGTGCAGGGCCAGCCGCAGATCAACCGCGACAACCTCAAGCGCATGGTGGCGGTGACCGCGCGCATCGTGGGCCGCGACCTCGGCTCTACCGTGAATGACGTGAAGCGGGCGCTGGCGAAGCCGGGTCTGCTGCCGCCGGGCATGTACCATGAGTTGGGCGGCCTGTACGCGCAGCAGCAGGTCGCCTTCCACGACCTCACCGTGGTGATGCTGGCAGCGATCGCGCTGGTGTTCACCCTGCTGCTGTTCCTCTACGAGAGCTTCCGCGTGGCGCTGGCGATCATGGCCGCGCCGCTGCTGGCCCTGTCCGCCGTGTTCGTCGGGCTGTGGGTCACCGGCATCGAGCTCAACATCTCCGCGCTGATGGGCATGACCATGATCGTGGGCATCGTCACCGAGATCGCGATCTTCTACTTCACCGAGGCGGCCGACGCCGAACAGCGCATGCCGCTGCCCGATGCGCTGCGCTACGCCGGTCACCACCGCATGCGGCCGATCCTGATGTCCACCATCGCCGCGATCCTCACCCTGCTGCCGCTGGCGTTCGCGCTCGGCCAGGGCTCGCAGATGCAGCAGCCGCTGGCGGTGGCGATCATCGCCGGCATGTTGGTGCAGGTGCCGCTGGTGCTGCTGGTGATGCCGGTGCTGTACACGGTGCTGCGCCGGCGCGGCGCCGCGCCGGCGACCTGAACCGCCGTTTCCTAGCCACGAGGACCGCTGCCATGACCCTGTTGACCCGCACGCTCCTGTCTGCCGCGCTGCTGGCGTCGGCCTCCGCCGCCAGCGCCGCCACGCCGCCGCCCAGGCTGCTGAACCAGCTGCAGCTGGGCGGGCCGGGCGGCTGGGATTACCTCAGCTTCGACGCGGCGCACCGCCACCTGTTCGTCAGCCGCGGCGACCGCGTGCTGGTGGTCGATGTCGATGCCGGCCGCCAGGTCGGCAGCATCGCCGGCACCGGCGGCGTGCACGGCATCGCGCTGGCGCCGGCGTTGCACCGCGGCTTCACCAGCAACGGCCACAGCGCTTCGGTGACGGTGTTCGACCTGGACACGCTGCAGACCGTGGCCACGGTCGGCGGCACCGGCGCCAACCCCGACGCGATCCTCTACGACGAGGCCTCGCACCACGTGTTCACCTTCAACGGCAGGAGCCGCACGGCCAGCGTGATCGACCCGGCGAAGAACGCGGTGGTCGGCAGCATCGCGCTGCCCGGCAAGCCGGAGTTCGCGGTGGCCGACGGCGCCGGCCACGTCTACGTGAACATCGAGGACAAGTCGGAGCTGGTCCAGCTCGATTCGATCGCCGGCAAGCTGCTGCAGGCCTGGCCGCTGGCGCCGTGCGAATCGCCCAGCGGGCTGGCCCTCGACAACCCGCACCACCGGCTGTTCGCGGTGTGCGACAACCGCACGATGGCGGTGCTCGACGCGGCGGACGGCCACCATGTGGCCGATGTGCCGATCGGCGACGGCCCGGACGCGGTGGTGTTCGACGCGGCCGAGGCGACGGTCTACAGCTCCAATGGCGAGAGCGGCACGGTCACCGCCGTGCACGAGGACGACCCGGACCACTACCGCGTGACGGCGACCATTCCCACCCAGGCCAGCGCGCGCACGCTGGCGCTCGACCCGAAGCTGCATCGGCTGTACCTCTCCGCGGCACGCCTTGGCGCGACCACGCAGGCCAACGGCCGGCCGACGGTCGAGCCGGACAGCTTCAGCATCCTCACCGTCGGGCGGCCCTGAGCCGCCCGTCAGGGCAGCGGCGGGATCACCACGCGCACGCGCAGGCCGCTGCCGTACGGCGAGTCGAGCAGCTCGATGCTGGCGTGGTGCAACTCGGCCGCGCGCTGCACGATCGACAGGCCCAGGCCGTAGCCGTCGCCGCGGCTGCCGGTCTCGCGGTGGAAACGCGCGAACACGCCGGCGCGGTGCTCGGCGGGAACGCCGGGGCCGTCGTCGATCACGTCGATCAGCGCGCCCTGCGCGATGCGGTCGAGCGACAGCTGCACCCGCCCGCCGGCCGGGGCGTGGCGCAGCGCATTCTCCAGCAGGTTGCGCAGCAGCGCGGCGAGGGCGGCCTCGTAGCCCTGCACCGCCACTTGCGGCATCAGCCGCGCGAAGCTCAGCTCCGCGCCGCTCTCGGCGATCACCGGCGCCAGTTCCTCGATGACGTCCATCGCCACGGCGACCAGGTCGACCCGGCTGCGCTGGCCCGACGCGGCGCCCGCTTCCAGCCGGGCCAGCGCCAGCAGCTGCTCGACCCGCCGCGCCAGCGCGGCGAGGCCGTGCTGGGCGCTGCCCAGCGCGAGGTTCAGTTCGGCCGGGTCGGTGCTGGTCATCGCGCTTTCGAGGTTGATCGTGGCCGAGGCCAGCGGCGTGCGCAGCTCGTGCGCCACATCGGCGCTGAAGCGGCGCTCGCGCTCCAGGGCATCTTCCAGCCGGGTGAGCTGTTCGTTCAGCGCCGCCAGCACCGGCTGCAATTCCTGCGGTGCGTCACCCAGCAGCACCGGCTCGTGGCTGCCCGGCTCCCGCGACGACAACGCACGGGTCAGCGCCTCCAGCGGGCGCAGGCCGCGGCGTATTGCCCAGCCCACCAGCAGGGCCAGCAGCGGCAGGCCTACCAGCAGCGGCAGGCTGTGCTCCAGCCACACCGCGTGCATGATCTCGTCGCGGCTGTCGTAGCGCTCGCCGGTGCGGATCACCACGCGGTTCGCGGTATCGTGCAGGGTGAACACGCGCCAGCGGTACGGCCCCAGCCACACGTTCTGGAAATCCGCGTCGCCGGGCTGCGGCGGCGGCATGCCGGCGAGGTTGGCGGTGGCCAGCACCATGCGGCCGGTGCGGTCGAACACCTGGAAGCCGACCTCGGACTCGTAGGTGTAGCGCTGCCGCGGCGGGCTGCCGACGAGGCGGGCCTCGATCGGCACCAGCAGGCGGTCGGCATCGCGGCGCTGCAGGGCGTCCAGGTCGGCATGCGCGATCAGCACCTGCAGCGTCCGCGCCGACTGCGCCAGCCGGCCGTCGGACAGCTCGCCCACTTCGCGGACGGTGCGCTTGAAGCTGAGCACGCCCAGTGGCAGCAGCACCGCGGCGAGCACCACGATGATCAGCCAGCGCAGCCGGCCGTGCAGGCTCGCCGGCCTCACTTCGGCTCCCGCGCGATCATGTAGCCGAAGCCGCGCACGGTCTGGATGGTGTCGAAGCTCAGCTTGCGGCGCAGGGTGTGCATCAGCACCTCCAGCGCGCTGGAGCCGACCACGTTGTCCAGGCCGTACAGGGAATTTTCCAGGTTCTCGCGGCGTACCAGCCGGCCGGCGCGTTCCATCAGGATCTGCAGCAGGGCGAACTCGCGCTTGGTCAGCTCCACCCGCTGGCCGCGAAAAACCACCTCGGAGGTGCCCAGGTCCAGGCTCAGCGCGCCGGCCTCGATGCGGTTGGCGGCCAGCCCCTGCGTGCGGCGGGTCAGCGAGCGGATGCGCGCGGCCAGTTCCTCCAGGTGGAACGGCTTGGTCAGGTAGTCGTCGGCGCCGGCGTCGAGGCCGCTCACGCGGGCCTCCAGGCCGTCGCGCGCGGTCATCACCAGCACCGGCGTCTTGACGTGCGCGCGGCGCGCCTCGACCAGCACGTCCAGGCCGTCCTTGCCGGGCAGGCCGAGGTCGAGCAGCACCAGGTCGGCGGTCTCGTCGCGCAGCGCGAGCAGCGCCTCGCGGCCGTCGCGCAGCCAGCTCACCGTATAGGCGAGGTGTTCCAGCGCGCGCTGGATCGCCGCGCCGAGCTGGAGATCGTCTTCCACCAGGATGATATGCACGGACAGGTTCCTCCAGCCGACCTGCGCGCAGGTCGGCGCATGCGGGGATTATCCAGCCATCCGCTTACGAAGTGCTTAAGCCGGGCCGTCATGCGTTGCGGCGCATTTGCCGCCCGTTCGGGCCGGACGATAGAATCGGGCGGCGTGACGTGTGGCCATTCGGGTGATTGCAAGGATCGCCCGCGGTACGGCATGCGGTGGCGTTGTCCCGCCATGGCATGCGGATGCCCATGAAGTGCCGGGGTGCCCGTCCCGTTGCCGGCGGCACCGACGACCTTTCCAATGAGCGCTGCGACCGATGCCCGACAACGCCCTGCCCAGCGCCATCGTCTGCCTGCCCTTCGCGGCCAGCGTGGCGGTGTCCCTGCTGCGTGGCCGCTGCGGCGGCCACAAGCTGGCGGCGTGGCTGATGACGGCCACCGCGCTGCTCGGACTGGTGCTTTCGCTGTGGCTGTACCCCGCGCTTGCCGCCGGCGGGGTATGGCGCCAGGTCATCCCGTGGGCGCCGGGGCTGGACCTGGTGCTGCGGGTGGACGGTTTCGCCTGGCTGTTCATGCTGCTGGTCTGCGGCATCGGTGCGCTGGTGGGGCTGTACGCGCGCTACTACATGTCGCCGGACGATCCGCTGGCGCGCTTCTACGCGTTGCTGCTGGCGTTCATGGGCTCGATGCTGGGCATCGTGACGGCGGGCAACGTGATCCAGCTGGTGTTCTTCTGGGAGATGACCAGCCTGTTCTCGTTCCTGCTGATCGGCTACTGGCACCACGGCGCGTCGGCCCGCGACGGCGCGCGGATGGCGCTGATCGTCACCGCCGGCGGCGGCCTGTGCCTGTTCGCCGGCGTGCTGCTGCTGGGCCATATCGCGGGCAGCTATGATCTCGACGCGATCCTCGCCGCCGGCGACGCGGTGCGCGCACATGCGCTGTACACGCCCACGCTGCTGCTGGTGCTGCTCGGCGCGTTCACCAAGAGCGCGCAGTTCCCGTTCCACTTCTGGCTGCCGCAGGCGATGTCGGCGCCCACCCCGGTGTCGGCCTACCTGCATTCGGCCACCATGGTGAAGGCCGGCGTGTTCCTGCTGGTGCGCTTCTGGCCGGTGCTGGGCGGCACCGGCGAGTGGTTCTGGATCGTCGGCGGGGTGGGCCTGGTCACGCTGGTGCTGGGCGCGTACTCGGCGATGTTCGAGCAGGACCTGAAAGGCGTGCTGGCCTATTCGACGATCAGCCACCTGGGCCTGATCACCATGCTGGTCGGCCTGGGCAGCGCGCTGGGCGTGGTGGCGGCGATCTTCCACATCGTCAACCATGCCACCTTCAAGGCCTCGCTGTTCATGGCCGCCGGCGCGGTCGACCACGAGGCCGGCACGCGCGACCTGCGCCGGCTCGGCGGGCTGCGCCGGGTGATGCCGGTCACCGCCACGCTGGCCCTGGTCGCGGCGGCGGCGATGGCCGGCGTGCCGCTGCTGAACGGCTTCCTGTCGAAGGAGATGTTCTTCGCCGAGACGCTGGCCGGCCGGCATGGCCCGCTGCTGGACGTGCTGACGGCGGTGCTTGCGGTGGCGGCCAGCGCGTTCGGCGTGGCCTACTCGATCCGCTTCGTGCGCGGGGCGTTCTTCGGCCGCCTGGCTACTGGCCTGCCGCGCCAGCCGCACGAGCCGCCGCTGTGGATGCGCGTGCCGATCGGCCTGCTGGCGCTGGCCTGCCTGCTGGTGGGCGTACTGCCGGCGCGGGTGATCGGGCCGTCGCTGCGGCTGGCGGCCGGCGCGGTACTGGGCGACGGCATGCCGGCCTACAGCCTGGCGGTGTGGCACGGCCTGACCACGCCGCTCGTGATGAGCGTGTGCGCGTTCGTGGCCGGCTGCCTGCTGTTCGCCGGCCTGCGCCGCCGTTTCGCCGGCCTCGAGGCGGCGCCGCTGACCGGGCGGCTCAGCGGCAAGCGCATCTTCGAGCGCGCACTGGCGGTGTTCGCCGCAGATATCCCGCGGCGGATCGAGCGCCGCTACCCGAGCCGCCGGCTGCAGCCGCAGCTGCTGCTGATCGTGCTGCTGGCGTTGCTGGCCGGCACCTTGGCGGCGACCAGCGCGCCGTTCGGCTTCCATCCGCGCTGGTCCAGCGTCGACCCGGCGTTCGCGCTGCTGTGGCTGCTCGGCGCGGCCTGCGCGATCGGCGCGGCGAGCCAGGCCAAGTTCCACCGCCTCGCCGCGCTGGTGCTCACCGGCGGCGCGGGGCTGGTGTCGTGCGTGAGCTTCGTGTGGCTGTCGGCGCCGGACCTGGCGGCGACCCAGCTGCTGGTCGAGGTAGTCACCACGATCCTGATCCTGCTCGGCCTGCGCTGGCTGCCCAAGCGCATCGAGGGGCTGGCGCCGGAGAGCCGCGCGCACTGCTTCCGTCGCCGGCGCGACGTCTTCATCGCGATCGCGGTGGGCCTGGGCGTGGCCACGCTCGCCTATGCGGCGATGATGCATCCGGTGGCCGACTCGATCTCACGCTTCTTCCTCGAACGGGCGTACGCCGAGGGCGGCGGCCGCAACGTGGTCAACGTGATCCTGGTCGATTTCCGCGGCTTCGACACGCTGGGCGAGATCAGCGTGCTGGCGATCGTGGCGCTGACCGTGTTCGCCCTGCTGCGCCGCTTCCGCCCCGCCGCCGAGAGCATCGACGCGCCGCTGCAGCAGCAGCGGCAGGCGGCGCCCGACGCGGACCAGCCCGGCCGCGCGCCCGACCATTCGCTGACCGACTACCTGATGATCCCGGGCCTGATCATCCAGCTGATGTTCCCGCTGATCCTGCTGTTCGGGCTGCACCTGTTCCTGCGCGGGCACGACCTGCCGGGCGGCGGTTTCGTCGCCGGCATCACCGTGTCGGTGGCGCTGATCCTGCTGTACATGGCGCGCGGCGCACGCTGGGTGGAGGCGCACCTGCGCGTGCTGCCGGTGCGCTGGATCGGCGCCGGCCTGCTGCTGGCGGCGGGCACCGGACTGGGCTCGCTGGCGTTTGGCCGTCCCTTCCTCACCTCGTATTTCCGCTACGCGGAGCTGCCCCTGCTGGGCCAGCTGCCGCTGGCCTCGGCGGTGCTGTTCGACCTCGGCGTGTTCTGCGTGGTGGTGGGCGCCACCACGCTGATGCTGATCGCGCTGGCGCACCAGTCGCTGCGCCGTCCGCGCCAGGCGGCGGATGCGCCGGCCGCGGCGGGAGGGCCGGGCTGATGGAACTGGTGCTTGCCGCCGCGATCGGCATCCTCGCCGCCTCCGGCGTGTGGCTGCTGCTGCGCCCGCGCACGTTCCAGGTGATCATCGGGCTGACCCTGGTCTCCTACGCGGTGAACCTCTTCATCTTCTCCATCGGCGGCCTGCGCACCGGCGCCGACCCGGTGCTGCAGGGCGCGGCCGGCGACCTCGCGCAGTACGCCGACCCGCTGCCGCAGGCGCTGGTGCTCACCGCGATCGTGATCGGCTTCGCCACCACCGCGCTGTTCCTGGTGGTGCTGCTGGCCTCGCGCGGGCTGACCGGCAACGACCACGTCGACGGCGAGGACGGCACGCCGTGAACAACCACCTGATCATCGCGCCGATCGTCACGCCGCTGCTGGTGGCCGCGCTGCAGCTGCTGGTGGGCGAGAAGCGCCGGCGCATGGTGCTGGCGCTGAGCATCGCCTCGTGCGTCGCGCTGGTGCTGCTGGCCGCCGCGCTGATGCTGGCGGTGTCCGGTGACGGCGCGCCGGCGGCGGTGTACCGCCTCGGCGACTGGCCGGCGCGTTTCGGCATCGTGCTGGTGGCCGACCGGCTGTCGGCGCTGATGGTGCTGCTCGCCGGCGTGCTCGCACTGGCGCTGCTGCCGTACGCGCTGGGCCGCTGGCAGCACCGCGGCGGCCACTTCCAGCCGCTGCTGCAGTTCCTGCTGATGGGCCTGAACGGTGCCTTCCTCACCGGCGACCTGTTCAACCTGTTCGTGTTCTTCGAGGTGCTGCTGGCGGCGTCCTACGGCCTCGCCCTGCACGGCTCGGGCGCGCGGCGGGTCAGCGCGGGGCTGCACTACATCGCGGTGAACCTCACCGCCTCGATGCTGTTCCTGCTCGGCGTCAGCCTGATCTTCGGCGTCACCGGCACGCTGAACATGGCGGCGCTGGCCGAGCTGATTCCGCACGTGCCCGAGCGCACCCGCGCGCTGCTGCATGCGGGCGCGGCGCTGCTCGGCGTGGCGTTCCTGATCAAGACCGCGATGTGGCCGCTGGGCTTCTGGCTGCCGCGCACGTATGCGGCTGCGTCGCCGGCGGTGGCGGCGATGTTCGCGCTGATGACCAAGGTCGGCATCTATGTCTTGCTGCGGCTGGGCCTGCTGCTGTTCGGCGCCGGCGCCGGTCCAGCGTCCGCCCATTTCGGCAGCGGCTGGATGCTGTGGGGCGGGGCGGCCACCGTGGCTGCCGGCGTCGTCGGCATGCTGGGCGCGCGCGACCTGGCCAAGCTGGCCGGCTACAACGTGGTGATCTCCTCCGGCACCCTGCTCGGCGCGATCGGCCTGCAACAGCCGGCGGTGACCGCCGGCGCGCTGGCCTACCTGGTGATCTCCACACTGGCGATCGCCGCGTTCTTCCTGGTCGTCGGCCTGCTCGCCTCCGACGGCGACGACGAGACCGACGACAGCCTGAGCCTGGAGCCGTACGAGCAGCCGGGCGAAACGGCAGCGAACGAAAGCCTGTACGCGCAGGAGGACGAGCGGCCGGTGGTGATCCCCGCGCCGATCGCGATGCTGGGCGTGAGCTTCAGCGCCTGCGCGCTGCTGCTGGCGGGGTTGCCGCCGCTATCCGGCTTCCTGGCCAAGTTCGCGCTGCTGGCGCCGATGCTCGACGGCGGCGCGCGGTCCGGCGCGGGCGTGCTGTTCGCGCTGTTCGTCGTGGCTGGTTTCGGCACGGTGATCGCGCTGTGCCGCGCCGGCATCCAGATCTTCTGGGTCGAGCCGGAGCGGATCTTCCCGAAGGTGCATCTGGTCGAGAGCGCCTCCATCGCGATCCTGCTCGGCCTGTGCCTGCTGCTCACCGTGCTGGTCGAGCGGCCGCTGCGCTACCTGCGCGACACCGCCGGCCAGCTGCATGCGCCGGCCGGCTACGTCCACGCGGTGCTGCCGCCGGGGGAGGCCGCGCCATGATCCGGCGCTGGCTGCCGTACCCGATCCTGTCCGCGCTGCTGCTGGCGGTCTGGCTGCTGCTGCAGCAGAGCGTGGCGCCGGGCACGATCCTGCTCGGCGCGCTGCTGGGCGTCGCGCTGGCGAAGGTGTTCGGCCGGCTGCGCCCGCCGAAGGCGCGGCTGCGCCACTATCCGCTGCTCGGCCGGTTGTTCGTGCGCGTGGTGCTGGACATCTTCTGCTCGAACCTCGCGGTGGCCCGGCTGATCCTGCGCCGCGACAGCCGCACGCGCTCCGGCTTCGTGGCGATCCCGCTGACCCTCACCGACCACCACGGTCTCGCCGTGCTGGCGTGCATCATCACCTCCACGCCGGGCACGATCTGGGTCAGCTACGACCCCAGCGCGAACATCCTGCTGATCCACGTGCTGGACCTGGTCGACGAGGCGGGCTGGATCGATTCGATCAAGCGGCGCTACGAGCGCCCCCTGCTGGAGATCTTCCAATGAGCCACGGCCTGCTTGGCGCTGCCGTCATCGTCGCGCAGATCCTGCTGCTGCTGGCGATGAGCTTCTCGATCATCCGCATGGTGCGCGGCCCGCGCGCGCAGGACCGCGTGCTGGCGCTGGACGCGCTGTACGTCAACGCGATGCTGCTGCTGCTCACCGTCGGCATCCGCAGCGGCAGCCTGCTCTACGTCGAGGCCGGCCTGATCATCGCGCTGCTCGGCTTCGCCGGCACGGTGGCGCTGTCGAAATTCCTGATGCGCGGGCAGGTGATCGAATGAGCCGCCTCGACGCGCTGCCGCCGTGGGCGGCGATCCTGGTGGCGGCCTTCGTGCTGCTGGGCGCGCTGTTCGCCTTCGTCGGCTCGCTCGGCCTGCTGCGCCTGGAGAACTTCTACCAGCGCGTGCACGCGCCGACCCTGGGCACCACGCTGGGCACGTTCTTCATGCTGGCCGGCTCGATCACCTGCTTCTCGGTGCTGCACGGCCGGCCGATCTTCTACGAGATCCTGATCGGCGTGTTCCTCACCCTGACCACGCCGATCACCCTGATGCTGCTGGTGCGCGCCGCGCTGTACCGCGACCGCGAGGAAGGCTCGGCGGACGTGCCGCAGGCGCCGCCGTCGGAGTAGGCGGTCGCGCGGGTTCCGCCTACTTGCCCGCGGCCCCGGCGGGTGCCTCGGCGGTCGTGCGGCGGGGGCGGCGCACGGCGCGCAGCTTGCCGCTGTTGCCGCCGCCGCAGAAGAAACGGTCGGCGCCGTCGGACTCGAGTCCCGACACGACGATGTCGGGCGGCATCCGCAGGCTTTCCTGCACGGCCCCGGTGCGGGGGTCGATGCGCCGCAACTCGCTTTCGTCGTTTTCCCAGGTGCCGTGCCAGAGTTCCCGCCCGGCCCAGGTGACGCCGGTGACGAAGCGGTTGGATTCGATGCTGCGCAGGACCGCGCCGGTCGCGGGATCGACCTGGTGGATTTTGCGCGCCCGGTACTCGCCCACCCACAGCATGCCTTCGGCCCACGCCAGCCCCGAATCGCCGCCGCCGCCGGGCGCCGGGATGGTGGCGAGCACGCGGCCGCTTTCCGGGTCGATCTTCAGGATGCGGTCCTCGGCGATCTGGTACAGGTGGCGGCCGTCGAACGCCGTGCCGGCGTGGGCGGCGACCTCGAGCGCGCGCTGTGTCGTCCCGCTCGCCGGATCCAGCGCGTACAGCCGGTCGCCGGTGGCAAGCCAGACGTGGTGGCCGTCGTAGCTCACTCCACCCACCTTGTCGATGCCCGGGAAGGGGCCGTACTCGCGGACGATGTCGGCGTTCGATCGTTTCATGCGCGCATCCTAGTCGCCCGGCAGCGGGGTGGGGAGTAACAACACCGTCGCGAATCCCGGCAGCGGCGGCGTGCTCCAGCGGCGCGCCCGCCCGCGTCCGAGCGGTTGTACCTTGCCGACGGCGGCCAGCGCGTCGAGCGCGCGCTGCACGCTGCGCTGGCTGGCGCCGAGCGCCAGCGCCAGTGCCGAACTCGACCAGGCCTCGCCGTCGGCAAGCAGGGCCAGCACCGCCGCGTGCGCCTCCTCCACCGGTCGCGCCAGCACCACCACCTCGCGCGCGGCAGGCGGCACCAGCACGAAGCCGTGCGGCGTGGCACGCACCTCGGCCAGCGGCGCGAGCGCCGCGCGCAGCCGTCCGATCTCCACGCGCAGGCGCGCGCGGTGCGTGTCGTCGGCGTAGCGGGTGCGGAAGGCCCGCGCGATCAGCATGTGCCGGGCCACGTCGCCGGGCCACGCCTCGCCCAGCGCGCGGGCCAGCGCGAACAGCACCGGCCGCCGCGCCAGCGGCACCACCGCGGCAGCCGTGCGCACCGCATGGCGGCAGGCGTCGATCACCAGCGTGCTCGACGCCAGCAGGGCCTCGACCTCGTCCAGCCGCAACGATCGCTCGTCGCCGCGCGCGAGCAGGCGCGCCGCCGGCGCCTCCAGCGTGCGCGCGATGCCGGCCACCTCCGCCGCCAGCGCCGGGATGCCGGCCTGGCGCGCGGCGCGGTCGGCCCGGGCCAGCGCGGCGCGGGCCTCCAGCGTGCGCAGGCGATGCAGCGCGATGCCCGCCTCCAGCAGCGCATGGGTGGCCGCCAGCGCGGGCGGCAACGGCGCGGGATCGAGCCCGGCGAGGGCGCGCCCGGCCTCGTCGAGGCGGCCGATCAGCAACAGGCGCCGGATCTCGAGGCAGCGCGCATGCGCGGCGTTCGCGCGGTCGCCGTGCGCCTCCAGCGTGGCCCGCGCGGCGTCGAGCGCCTTCGCCGGCCAGGCGAGGTCGCGCGAGGCGAGCGCGACCTCGGCCGCGGCCACCACGCAGCGCGCGCGGGCCATCGCTTCGTGCGGGCCGAACGCGCGCGCGGCACGGCGCAGCAACGCCTTGGCGCGCACGTAGTCGCCGAGCTGCGCCATCGCGATGCCGCGCAACGCCAGCGCCGGCGCGTCGTCGCGCAGCGCGACCCGCTGCAGCGCGCCGAACGGGTCGCCCGCCGCCAGTGCGCGTGCCGCGGCGGTGATCAGCGAGTCCATCGGTGCGGACTCATTCCGGCGAGCCTTGCGAATCCCGCCACACTTGTCACTCCCACCCCTCGATGGCCCGGCCGCAGTCTAGCCCACGACCGCCGACCAATGCGCCGCCACGAGCGGCGCCGGCATGACACCAACGCGAGGAGCAACGACATGGAAAAGATCGCCGTATGGGGTTTCAGCTGGGTACCGCCTTTCGCCCAGGGGCTGGTGCGCGACCTGCGCGTGCGCTGGGCGCTGGAGGAGGCGGGGCTCGCCTACGAGAGCCGCTGGATCGACGCCGAAGAACGCAAGTCCGAAGCCTTCCGGCGCAAGCATCCTTTCGGCATGGTGCCCGTGCTGGATTCCGCCGATGGCACCTTCATCGAGTCGGGCGCCATCGTCCACGCCATCGCCGAGCAGTGCGAAGCGCTGATGCCGGCCGGCCGGCGCGCCGAGACGCTCACCTGGATGTTCGCCGCGCTCAATACCGTCGAGCCGGCGCTGTGGAACCTGTTCGTGCTCGACCTGCTGCACGGCGACGAGGCGTGGGCGCGGCAGCGGCGGCCCGGGGCGGTCGACGAGGCGAAGGCCCGGCTGGCCGCGCTGTCTGCCTGCCTCGACGGGCGCGAGTACCTGCTCGACCGTTTCACCGCGGCCGATCTGCTGATGGCGACCGTGCTGCGGTTCGTGCGGCACACGGACCTGGTGGCCGGGTTCCCGCTGCTCGACGCCTATGTGAAGCGTTGCGAGGCGCGGCCGGCGTTCCAGGCGGCCTTGCGCAACCAGGCGGCCGGCTACGCGCGCCACGCGCCGGTCGCGGCCTGAGTCCGGACGGGAGAACAGCGATGAACCATCACCCCATCACCACACGCGAAGCATGGCTGGCCGCGCGGCTGGAGCTGCTGGCCGAGGAAAAGGCGCTGACCCGGCGCAGCGACGAACTCGCGCGCCGGCGCCGGCAGCTGCCGTGGGTGCGCGTCGACAAGGCGTACCGTTTCGACACCGACACGGGCGCCGCCACGCTGGAGCGGTAATCCCCCCGCCGGTTAGCTGACGCCAGAAGTGGAATTTTCTCGTAGTCTTTCCCGAGGAGGTTCCATGAAAAA
>NZ_JBYTCN010000005.1:0-30993 GCF_058790335.1 Rhodanobacter sp. FW101-FHT13A11
CAACCAGTTCCGATTACACTCTACCTTGAACTACATCAGCCCGATGCAGTTCGAGCAACACTGGCTGACCGATCAGGTCAAACAAGCCAGCTCATGACCTCGGTTATGGGGTGCGGAATTCGAGGGCAAGGTCAGAGCCACTAGCGTCCTTAATAGCATCGGGACGGCTTCGATATGCCCCCAAAGTTGACTGAGGCTCAGGGCCTACGTTTTGGGCGCCGCTTAAGGGACCCGTCGAAAATGGCCGTCATTCCTGCGAAAGCAGGAATCCAGTGACTTCCAGCGACCGAAACCAAAGGCACTGGATCCCGATTTTCATCGGGATGACGAACATGAGCGCGCGTAGCGCGCACGCGGCTCGTTCACACGTTTTTTGGCATCGAGGCTGATGTGCTGGCGCAGCCAGGTGGCGAACTCGGCTTCGGACAGGCTGCCTTCGGCGAGGGCGATCACGGTGACGTACTTGTCCTCGTCGCTGGCGACGAGGTCGGCGCCGTTGAGGGCGAGGAAGACGCGATAGCAGACATGCGCCGTGCGCTTGTTGCCGTCGACGAAAGGGTGGTTGCGCGCCAGGCCGAAGGCGAGGCTGGCGGCGAGGTCGGCGAGATCAGGCGGCGGGTCGCCGTAGGCATGACTTTGCTGCGGGCGGGCGAGCGCGGAGTCCAGAAGACTCTCGTCGCGCACGCCGGTGCCGCCGCCATGTTCGGCCAACTGGCGTTCGTGGATGGCGATGGCGAGCGGCCGTTCGATCCAGATGATCATGGCCATGGCCTATTGCGCCAGCTTGCGCAGGACGTTGCGGTCCTTGCGCATGACCTCCTCGGCCACCTCCATCTGCTTGGCCAGGGTGGGGTCGTAGGTGGTGAGGCGGATGCCGTCGGGGGTTTCCAGGGCGAACAGTTCGTCGCCTTTTTCCAGGCGCAGGCGGGCCAGCAGTTCGCGCGGCAGGATGACACCGGCGGAATTGCCGATGGTAGTGATCTTCAGTTTCATGGCGGCCTCCGGGACGGGTTATAACGCATGTTATACGTCAACAAGACCTGAAGGCAATGCGCTTTTTTGCTTTCCGATCGCCAATGGGTGTCCGATGAGGGGCGCTTCGGCAACCGTGTCAATCCACACAAAAAGGGCCGCATTCGCATGCGGCCCTTCTTCTTGGCAGCGCCTGAAACTCCTACCAGATCTTCACGCGATCCTTCGGTGCCAGGTACAGCTTCTCACCCGGCTTCACGTCGAACGCCGGATACCACGCGTCGAGATTGCGCACGGTCTGTGCGCGGACGCTGGCGGGCGCGTGCACGTCGGTGTTGAGGCGCTGGCGCAGGGCGGCGTCGCGGATCTTGCTGCGCCAGGCCTGGCCGAAGGCGAGGAAGAAGCGCTGGTCGCCGCTCAAGCCATCGATCACCGGGGCCGGCTTGTCGCCGAGCGACTTGTGATAGGCGAGGTAGGCGATGGTCAGGCCGGAGACGTCGGCGATGTCCTCGCCGAGGGTCTGCTCGCCGCTCACGTGCAGGCCTGGCAGCACCTCGTACTGGTCGAACTGCTTCGCCAGTTGCTGGCTGGCGGCCTTGAAGTGCGCCAGGTCGGCCGGCGTCCACCAGTTGGCGAGGCGGCCTTCGGCGTCGAACTCGGCACCGAGGTTGTCGAAGCTGTGGCTGATTTCGTGGCCGATGATCGCGCCGATCGAACCGTAGTTGGCGGCCGCGTCGGCGTGCGCATCGAAGAACGGCGGCTGCAGGATCGCGGCGGGGAAATTGAGCGCGTTCTGCAGCGGCAGGTTCACCGCGTTGACGGTCTGCGGGGTCATCCACCACTCGCCCTTGTCCACCGGCTGGCCGAGCTTGGCACGCTGATGTTCGTATTCGAACTTTTCGGCGCGCAATTGATTTCCCAGCGGATCGTCGGCGCGGATGTCCAGCGTGGCGTAGTCGCGCCAGGTTTCCGGATAGCCGACGCTGACGCGCAGGGTGGCCAGCTTGGCCTTGGCTTTCTCGCGGGTGGCCGGGGTCATCCAGGCCAACGTGTCGATGCGGTCGTTGAACGCGGCGACGAGGTTCTTCACCAGTTGCTGCACGGCAGCCTTGGACGAGGCCGGGAAATATTTCTTCACGTAGAGCTGGCCCACCGCGTCGCCGAGGCCCGTGTTGGTCGCGCCGACAGCGCGCTTCCAGCGCGGCTGCTGCGCGGGCGTGCCCTGCAGGGTGCGGCCATGGAAATCGAAGCTGAGGTCGGCGTAGGCCTTGGGCAGCAGGCCGGCGCTGTGGTCGATAGTGTGGAAGACGAGCAGGTCCTTCCATGCCTGCAGCGGCTCGCTGGCGGTCAGCGCAGACAGTCCGGTGACGGCAGACGGCTGCCAGACGTTGAATTGCGATTGGCCGTCGAGTCCGGCGGCCTTGAGGTAAGTGGCCCAGTCGAGACCGGGTGCCTTGTGCGCGAAGTCGGCCATGCGCCACAGGTTGTTGGCCTTGTGCACGTCCTGGCTGTCGATCAGGCTTTCCTGCGCCTTGGCGATCTTCGTTTCCAGGTCGAGGATGGCGCTGGTCTTGCCCGCGGCGTCGGCGATGCCGGCCTGCTTCAGCAGCGCGGTGACGTAGATCCGGTACTTGGTGCGTGCCTCGACCATGTCCGGATCGCTGGACAGGTAATAGTCGCGGCTGGGCAGGCCGAGGCCGCCCTGCATCAGGTAGGCGATGCTGTGCGAGGGATCTTCCAGCCCCTGCGTCACGAACAGGCCGAACAGGTGTTCGGTGTGGAAGTTGGTGGCGTTGATCGGATCGACGTCGGCGCGCAGGCGGCTGCCCAGCACGCGGGCAAGATCATCGCGCGAAGCGATCGCGTCGATTTGCGTCAGCGCCGGCTTGAGCGGTGCGAGGCCGTGCTGTTCGATCGCAGCGGTGTCCATCCAGGCGGCGTAGTAGTCGGCGATCTTGCGCGCGTTGCTGCCGGCGGCGGGATGGCCGGTGCCGGCGTTGCGGATCAGTTCGGCGGTGTCCTTCTCGGCCTGTTCGAACACCTTGAGGAAGGTGCCGGTGCTGGAGCGGTCGGCGGGGATCTGCGCCGTCTTCAGCCAGCTGCCGTTGGCGTAGCGGAAGAAGTCGTCGCCCGGCTTCACGCCGTGGTCGACGCCGGCCAGGTCGATGCCGATCGGCTGGCTCGTCGGGGTGGCTGCCCAGGCGGCGGGAGTGCACGCCACCATTGCCGTCAGGATCCATCGCATGCGTTGCATGATCGTGTCGCCTCTGCTGAAAGGAATGTTCCACCATAGCCCGCCGCCCGGCGCTTGAGGGCATGACTTATGGGCCATGCCGGCCAGGCATTCAGTGCGCTTCCACGCTGACCGGCGCGACTTGCGCCGGCATGCGGCAGAACGGCACCAGCAGCAGGGCCACGATGAACATCCACGCCATCAGCCGGAACACGTCGTCGAACGCCAGCGTGGTCGCCGCACGCGACACCAACTGGCCCAGCTCGCCCTGTGCCATCAGCAACGCGTGCGCGGAATCGGTGGTGAACTGGCCGATCCGCGCGGCCAACTGCGCCACCACATCGGGCGCGCTGCGGCCGGCCTCGCCCAGGGCTTCGCCGAAGTGGGCGATGTGGATGCGCGTCCCGTCCATCAGCCAGGTGTTGACTACCGCGATGCCGATCGCGCCGCCCAGGTTGCGCATCAGGTTGAACAGGCCCGAGGCGTAGCGCAGTTCGGCCAGCGCGAATCCGTTCAGCGCCATGTTCACGCTGGGCACGATGCACAGCATGGTCGCGAAACCACGCAGCGCCTGTGGCCAGAACAGCGTGGCGAAACCCCACTGCGGCGTCATCGCCGAGAACAGCCACAGGCTGGCGGCGAACAGCAGCAGGCCGACGCTGATCGTCCAGCGCGCATCGACCCGTTGCGACAGCCGTGCCGCCACCACCGTGCTGAGGATCTGCGCGATGCCGGTGACGAACACGGTGGTGCCGATCTGCAGGCTGTTGTAGCCGCGTACGCGGCCTAGGAACACCGGCACCAGGTAGGTCGACGCGTACAGTCCGAAGCCGATCACCAGACTGAAGATGCAGGCGAACACGAAACTGGAATGGCGGAACGGCGACAGCTTGACGATCGGCCCGGACGAGCGCAGCGAGCGCTCCAGGAACAGCACAAAACCGACCAGCGACAGCCACGCCGCGGTGGCGATGGTCGGGTCGCCCAGCCACTCGTGGCGCGGGCCTTCCTCCAGCACGTATTCGAGGCCGCCGAGGAACATCGCCATCGCGACCAGGTGCACGTAGTCGATTTTCTTCAGCATCGCCAGGTTCAGCCGGTCGACTCGCACCAGCAGGATCGACAACACCGTGACCGCGATGCCCGGCGCGATGTTGATGTAGAAGATCGAACGCCAGCCGACCACCTCGGTGAGCCAGCCGCCCACGGTCGGCCCCAGCGTCGGTGCCAGCACCGAGACCATGCCGAGGATCGCCGGGATCAGCGCGCGCTGCGGGCCGCTGAACAGCGCGAAGCCGGTGGCGAACACGGTCGGCACCATCGCGCCGCCGACGAAGCCCTGGATCACCCGGAACACGGTCATCGAATGGATGTCCCAGGCCATCCCGCACAGCGCGCTGGCCACGGTGAACAACCCGGCCGACAGCGCATACAGCCAGCGCGTCGACAGCGCCTGTGCCAGGAATGCGGCGAACGGGATCATCACCAGTTCGGCCATCAGGTAACCGGTCTGCACCCAGCTGATCTCGTCCGGCCCGGCCGACAGACCTGCCTGGATCTCGTTGAGCGAGGCGGCCACGATCTGGATGTCGATCAGCGCCATGAACATGCCGAACGCCATCACGCCGAAGATCAGGAATTTGCGCGGCAGCGGCAGGTCGGCGGGGGCGATGATGGCGGTTTGCGAGGTAGCGGTAAGGGCGTTCACGGGTGGCTCTTGCATCGACGGCAAATCATAGTATGATGATCATCATATTAAAAAGCGAGGCCGTCATGCGCTACGACACCGAACACAAGCAGAAGACCCGCGCCATGGTGCTGCAGGCCGCGGCGAAGGCGATCCGCGCCGACGGCCCGGATCGCGTCGCGGTGGCCGGCGTGATGGCCGAGGCGGGGCTCACCCACGGCGGCTTCTACGCCCACTTCAAGTCCAAGGACGAACTGGTCGCCGCGGCGATCGGGCAGATGTTCGACGAGGCGCGCGCCCGCTGGGAGCACGAGACCGCCGAGCGCGGCCCGGCCGAAGGCCTGCTCGCCTACATCGACTTCTACCTGTCGAAGAAGCATCGCGACGCGCGCGGTTTCGGTTGCCCGATGGCGGCGCTGGCTTCGGACCTGCCGCGCCTGTCCGAGCCGATGCGCGAACAGTTCGCCGAAGGCGTGCGGCGCAGCACCGCGCGGCTGGGCGAGCAGCTCGCTGTGCTGGGGCATGCAGCGGCCGAGGTCGAGGCGCGTTCGATGATCGCCGAGCTGATCGGCGCGCTGTCGCTGGCGCGCATCGAGCCGGACGCGAAACGCTCGGACGCGATCCTCGCCGCTTCGCGCAAGCAGCTGAAACAGCGGCTCGGGCTGGAGGCGCGGCAGCCATGAGTGCCGACGGTAGCCCGGGTGTTCCCGTCGACGTGCCGGCGGCACCACGTGCATCGTGGTCGCGCCGGCCGGTGTTCGTCGCGGCGGTGGCACTGCTGGTCGCGGTCGGCGGCGCGTTGTGGATCGCCGCACCCAAGCGCAGCGTGTCCACCGACAACGCCTACCTGCAGGCCGACAGCTCGGTGGTCGCGCCGAAGGTGCGCGGCCTGGTCGCCGCCGTGCTGGTGCAGCACGACCAGCGCGTGCACCGCGGCGATCCGCTGGTGCGCATCGACGCGGAGGAATTCGACGCACGCGTCGCCTCGGCTGCCGCCGAACTGCAGAACGCGCAGTCCAGCGTCGCCGCCGCGAAAGCCGCGCTGGTGGCGCTGGATGCGGAAGAGCAACTGGCCGCCTCCAACGTGCGCGCAGCGCAAACCTCGATCCGTTCCTCCGAGGCGCAGCAGGCGCTGGCCGAGGCCGACCGCAAGCGCTTCGACGCGCTGATCGCCAGCGGCGCGGTGGCGCGCCGCGATGCCGAGCAATACCGCACCGCCGCAGTCACCGCGCAGGCGAATGCCGAGCACAGCCGCGCCGAGTTCGCGGTCAGCCGCAACCAGGCCACGGTGACACGCGCCAAGCGGCTGACCCTGCAGGCCAACGTGGCGCAGGCGGAGGCTGCGGTGGCCAGCGCGAAAGCCGCGCTCGACCTGGCGCGACAGGACCAGACCAACACCCTGGTGCGCGCACCGATCGACGGCGTGGTCGGCGACCGCCAGGTGGAGCCGGGCGACTACGTGCAGCCGGGTTCGCGCCTGCTCACCGTGGTGCCGCTGGATGCGCTATACGTGATCGCGAACTTCAAGGAGACCCAGACCGCGCGCATGGTGGTCGGCCAGGACGCCAGTGTCGAAGTCGACGCGCTGCCCGGACAGGCACTGCACGGCCACGTCGAGAGTTTCGCGCCCGGTTCCGGCTCGCAGTTCTCGCTGCTGCCGTTCGAACCGGGCACCGGCAACTTCACCAAGATCGTGCAGCGAGTGCCGGTGCGGATTCGCTTCGATCCGGGCCAGGCGGCGCTGGCGCGGTTGCGCCCGGGACTGTCCAGCACGGTCACCGTGCAATTGAACGCAACGCAGTTGGCGCAGGCAGCGCGCTGAGCAACGCGCATCGTCAGCTGCCGGCATCCGGCACAAGAAACGGATATGAGCCGTTGACTACAGGCATCAGCATTTCCATTCCTTTCCTCACGAGGTTATCCATCCATGAAAATCCAGAACAGCACGGCTTTCGTCACCGGTGCCAACCGCGGGCTCGGACTCGCCTACGCGAAAGCACTGCTGGCCGCCGGTGCGCGCAAGGTCTACGCCGGTGCGCGCGATCCCTCCAGTGTGCCGGCGTTGGCGGGCCTGGTGCCGGTGAAGCTCGACGTCAACAACGCCGACGACATCGCCGCCGCGGTCGCGCAGTGCGGTGATGTCGATCTGCTGATCAACAACGCAGGCATCATCAGCGACGAACCGCTGCTCGGTGCAAGTGGAGAGGACGCATTGCGCCAGGTGCTCGACACCAACCTGCATGGCGTGCTGGCGATGAGTCGCGCGTTCGCGCCGGTGTTGCGCGCCAACGGCGGCGGCGCACTGATCAACATGCTCTCGGCGCTGAGCTGGGTCAGCTTGCCTGACACTTCCGCCTACTCGTTGTCGAAAGCCGCTGCCTGGGCGTTGACCAACGGTCTGCGCAACGAGCTGCGCGGACAGGGCACGCTGGTGGTCGCGGTGCACGCCGGGTACATCGATACCGACATGGTGAAGGATGTCGACAGGCCCAAGTCGCGCCCCGAAGACATTGCGCAAGCCGTGCTTGCCGGTATCGAAGCAGGCGAAACCGAGGTGCTGGCTGATGATACGGCCAGGTACGTCAAGTCCGGCTTCAGTGGTTCGCCGTCGTTGTATCTCGGCAGTGTGCCGGCGGCCTGAGCGGCATTACTTCTCGATGCGGTAGTTCAGGCTGGCGCGGCTGAATTCGGTGGCCTGCTGCGCCTCGAAGTTCCAGCGCCGGCCGAGGCGGTAGCGCAGGGTGATCACCTCGCCCGGCTCGAACAGGCCGACGCCGTAGCTGAGGTACAGCCGCGGCGACAGGTACTTGCCCACGGTGAACGCGGAGCTGCCGCCCAGCGCCGCGTTGCTGGACACGCCGATGTCGTCCACGCCCAGCTTCGAGCCGATGCTCTTGGCCAGCAGGTCGCCCGCGGCCGAACCGAGCGCCTGCGCGGCGGCGCCGACCATGTCGCCTTCGCCGCCCTTCACCTGCGACAGCGGCTTGCCGGTGACCAGGTAGGACAACGCGTCGGACTGCTCCATCACCGGGTTGGAGAACACGGTAAGGATCGGCCGCTGCGCGGTGCCGGCGACCAGCAGGCCGACTTCCTGGCCTTCGTCGATGGTGGCGTTCGGGTTGAGTTTGCGCACGGCGCGGATATTCAGCCCGGGGTTGTCGATCGGCGTGCTGGCGAACAGCAGCTGGCCACGCTGGATCTGGAGGTTCTGGCCGTAGGCCTTGTAGGTGCCGTCGACGGTCAGCTGGCCCTGGCCGGCGGTGGCGCGGCCGGGGCGTTCGAGCACGGTGAGCACGCCGCCGACGCGGCCATCCAGGCCCATGCCGACGACGTGCGTCCTGCGGCCGAGATCGACCTTGACCAGGGCGTTCACCGGCAGCCTGCCGGCCGCCCGCTGCTGTCGCTCTTCATCGAGCACCACCACGTCGGGCGAGGCCCGGGTGGCGCCGGCACCGGGCAGCTTCTCCGTGTTCACGTCGGCGCTGTCGATGCCGAGCGCGCCGCCGATGTCGATGCCGCTGGCGTCCTGCTCCACGGTGAGGTCCGGCGAAACCACGACCTTCGCGGCAGGAATGTCGGCGGCGGTGAACTGGCTGCCCTTGAGCGTGAGGCGGGTTGGCGCGCTGGCGCCGAGGCCGGCGCCGCCGTCGATCGCCACGCTGCCCTTGCCCGATTGCACGCTGCCGTGGATCAGGAGCTGCCGCGCATCGGTGGTGCTGACCGCGAGCTGGCCCTGGCTGAGCTTGAGTCCAGCCGACGGCACCTCGACGGCGAAGCCGCGCACGTCCGCCTGGCCGGTGACCGCGGGTTGCTTCAGCGTGCCGCCGAAGCGGAAGCTGCCGTCGACGCTGCCCTTGACGTCGGCCACCTCGCTGCTGAACAGCTCAATGAAGGCGAGGTTGTTCAGGCGCAGGTCGAGCTGGCCGTCCAGCGCCCGCTGCGCGCCGCTGACGGTGAGCTGTCCGTCCAGCCGGCCGCCGCCGTCGAGGCCGGCATGCAGGTCCAGGCGTTGGCGGACAGGCGAGAGTTCGGCGTCCAGGCGCAGCTGGTCGTAGCGCAGCAGCGGCTGGTCGGGGCGGTCGGCGTAACTGACGCTGCCTTGCGCGGAACCGATCGAGGCGTTGCCGCCGAGCGCACCGGCGGCGCTGCGGCGGATCCGGCCGCTGCCTTCCAGGTTGCCCTCGGCGCGGATCGGCAGGTCGGCATCCCCGGCCGCATTCAGCAGCAGCGTCAGCGGCAGCGCGTGCAGCCGGTAGCTGGCGTCGAGGTTGCCCGGCTTGTCCCGTTTCGCGGCCACGCATAGTTGCGGATCGCCAGCGCCCAGGCACAGCTCGGACAGGTTCATCGCGCCGTCGTCGTAGCGCAGCGACGCGGGCTGCAGCAAGCGCCAACTGGGTAGGCCCTGCGGTTCGAGATCGAGGGTGGACAACGTACCGTTCCAGGCCGGCCCCTTCAGCGCGCCGTGCAGCGCGAGCCGGCCGGAGAGCTGGCTGCCGCGCGCATCGAGCGTCAGCCGATGGTCGCCCTGGCTGCCTTCGGCGAGCAGATCGAGGCGTTGGAACCGCAGGCCCTGCAGGTGCACGTTGTCGGCCTGCAGGTCGAGCTTGCCGGCCGGACGGCCGATGTCCGGGATGCCTGCGATCAACCGTAGCGTGCCGGCCTTCTGCTGCTGCCAGGCCAGTGCGTTGCCGTGCAGCTGGCCGTTGATGCTGAGCTTGGGCAGCCTGCCGCGGATATTGAAATGGCCGTCCAGACGGCCGCCTGCATCCGGCAGCCAGTCGCCCAGCGAGGCGATCGCCAGTTGCAGGTCGAGATCGTTGCTGCTGCCCGGCTTGCCCGCGAGGTGCACGTTGCTGCGTGCCGAGCCCAGTTCGAGCTGGCCGTCGACCACTTCATCCGGCGACAGGTGCAGCTTGCCGTGGCCGCTGACCGCCCGCCCGCGCAGCTTGCCGCTCAGCCGGCGGATTTCCAGCGTGGCGTCGGGGCCGTTTTTCGGCAGGCTGCCGCTGCTGGCGATGTCGAAATCCAGGGCGCCAGCCCAGCCGGCGAACAGCTGGCCTGGGTCGAGTTTATCGGCGGTCGCCTCGGCCTGCCATGCCAGCGTCGGCTGCAGGGTCAGCGTGCCGTGCGCCTGCAGGCCGCCTTGCGGCTGCTTCAGCGCCAGCGTATGCAAGGTGATCAGCTGCGCGGTGCCGTCGAGGTTCAGCGCCAGTTTCGCCAGCTTGCCGGGCGGGCCGATGTCGACGTCGCCTTTGGCGTGGTACTTGTCGGCGTTGCCGCTGGCTTTGAGGGCGCCACGGCTGGCCAGCGCCTGGCCGGCCAGCTCCGGTGGCAACAGCAGGTCGTTCCAGCGGATGTCCAGCGTGGCGCTGAACGGTTTGGCGGCCAGCTGCACGGTGCCGCTGGCTTTCACGCTGCCCTTGATCTGCGGCGAGCCCAGCTTGAGCTGCTGCAGGGTCAGCGTGGCGAAGTCGTGGCTGAATTGCGCGCGCAGCGGCTGCAGCAGCAACTGGTAGCCATTGAGATCGAGCCGGCCTTCTAGCGTGCCGCCGTAGCGGTCGCCATGGCCTTGCACGGCGAGCGCCAGGGCCTTCAGCGAGCTGTCGCCGAGCAGGGGTTTGGGGTCGAAGCGCGGCGCGTCGAGCTGGCCGGTCCAGGCGTAGTCGCCGCTCTGAATCAGGTCCAGTTGCAACTGCGCCGCGGTGGGCGCGCTGAGCTTGAGGTCGAGATGCGCCTGCCGTCCGTCACTGCGTGCGACGAGGTTGCCGGCATAGCCGGTGTCGCCGATTTTCCAGGCGAAGGCGGCCTTGCCGTTGCCCTGGTAACTCGTGCCGATCGCCAGCTTGCCGTCGAGGCTGGCGTGGCCGTCGGGCGCCTGCAGCACGAGTCGGTGCAGTGCGATGCCGCGATCGGTCCAGCTTCCGGCGAGGTCGAGCTGGGTGGAGGCGAACAGCGGCTGGCCGTCCCGCGTCACTTTCACCATGCCCACGTGCGCGCGGTCGAGGATCAGTTCGACCGGTGGTCGCAACGGGAAGCCGCTGGTACTGGCGGCGGTCTCGACCGGTTTCGGCAAGGCCACCTCGACCCCGTCCACATCCAGCGCGAGCACGTGCACGCGTTTGGCCAGCAGCGGCCAGAAGTGCAGGTCCAGCTGAGCCTTCGCCACGTTGACCACGGTGCCCTTGCCGTCGCCGTAGCGGACGCCGGCCAGTTCCAGCGGGCCGACCAGGCGGCCCCGCGCCTGCTGCACGTGCAGCGCGCCGTCGGTGGCGGCCTGCGCCCGCGCCAGCACGAAGCGCAGGCCGGCACCGGTGCCGAGCAGCCACCACAGCGCCGCCGCCAGAACCAGCAGCAGCGTGGCGAAGACGATGGCCATGCGCCTGAACCATTTCATGCCGCCAGTTTCCTCCGCTTGCCTTCAAGCCCTGCCCGTTGAGCCTTTTCCAATCCCGAATCCCGAAGTCACAGATCCGGCCCGATCACCAGGTGCAGCCGGATGCCGTGCACGCGATCGTCGTGGATCGGCGTGCCCAGGTCGACCCGGATCATGCCCACCGGCGAGCGCCAGCGCAGGCCCAGGCCGGCGCCGATCTTCGGCCGGTAGTCGGTGCCGCTGAACGCATTGCCGGTATCGACGAACGCGGCCATGCCCCAGTTGCGCGTGAAGTAGTGCTCGACCTCGCTGCTGGCGACCAGCAGGTGGTGGCCGCCGATCACGCGGTCGGCGCTGTTGCGCGGGCCGATCGCCTGGTAGCCGTAGCCGCGCACCGAGCGGTCGCCGCCGGCGAAGAAGCGCAGCTGGGGCGGCAGCGCGGCGAAGTCGTCGGTCCAGGTCACGCCGGTGCTGCCGCGCAGGATCAGCCGGTTGCGGCTGCGCGTGCCGAACGCGCGGATCCACTTCGCATCGGCAGTCAGTTCGCTGAAGCCGGCGTCGGACAACAGGTTGCCGGCCGTGCTGCGCGCGGCCACGCTGAGCAGCCAGCCCCGGCTCACGAAGTCGGGGTTGTCGGCCTGCTTGCGCGTCAGCGCGGCCTCGCCGAACACCAGCGTGCTGTGCCCGTGCTCGATGCCGGGCGTGTTGTCCGGTTCGTTGCCGCGCTTGCCCACGGTGAACGTGCCGGACAGCACGTGCACGCCCAGGGTGCGGGTCCAGCCGTGCCACTGGCGGGTCTCGTTGCCGACCAGCTCCAGCGTGCGCGATTGCGAGGTGGCGGTGTTCGCGTCGCGGAAGTTCGCGCCCACGTTGTAGCTGCGCTGGTTGTCGCCGGGCATCGGGATCGAGTACAGGGTGGACAGCGTCTTCAGCTTCTGCGCCACCACCAGTTCGTTCTTCCACTTGTGCCCGCGCCGGTTCACCCAGCGCCGCTCCATCCCGCCGCGCGCGCCGAAGCCGGTATCGGTGCCGGTGAACGGGCCGCCGGTGTAGATCGTGCGCTTGGCCGGCGCCAACTGCACGGTGACGTCGACCACGCCGTTCTTCGCCTTGTCCACGTCCGGCTGCACGTTGACCACCGCGAAATAGTCGGCGCCGTTCAGCGCCTGCTGCAATTCCAGCAGCTGGTTCTGCGAGAAGTAGTCGCCGGGCTTGAACGGCACGTAGCGGTCGAGGAAGCCCTCATTGAACTGCGAGCCGTCGAAATGCACCCGGCCGTAGCGATAGCGCGGGCCGGCCCGCCACGCCAGCTTGATCGCCGCGCTGCGGTCGGCACGGGTGACTTCGACACGGTGGGTGAGCAGGCGGGCGTCGAGGAAGCCGTTGGCGGTGAGCTGCGCGCTCAGCGCGTCGCGCGCCGCGTCGTAGGCACCGTGGTCCAGCGGTTTGTCCTTGAGCCGTTCCAGCGCGCGCTTCGCGCGGCGGATCGGGGCCAGCGCGGCCGCCTCCTGGTCCAGTTGCAGGTCGACGGAGGTGACCTTGACCGGCTCGCCCGGCTGCACGTGCAGGGTCACCCGCCAGTCCTTGCCGACCGGCTGCAGGTCGCCGGCGACGGTGGCGTCGTAGTAGCCGTACGGCTCCAGCGCGGATTTCACCTGGCCGGCTGCACGCTCGTACAGGCGCCGCGCCTGGGCATCGCTGACGTCGCGCGTGGCGTATTGCGACAGCTCCACGCCCGCGATCGCCGCCGCCTTCAGCGGGTCCGCGACGCCGTCCACCACCAGTTGCACGCCGGCGTGCGCCTGAGGCGCGAACAGCAACAGAAGCAGCAGGTTCAGGCGTCGGGGGCAGCGGCGCATGCGTGGGGTTCCGTCCTCGGATCGTTTCTTGGCTCCCGGCGGAGCTTACCCAGCCCGGTGTTGGCTTCGTATGAAGCCGGCCGGATCGCCGGGAGCCGGATCAGGACGACGTGCGCGGACTGCCGACGCGGCCGTGCCGCGTCAACCCGCCTTGTCGCCGGCCTTGTGCGCGATCCATGCACCGATCACCGCTGACACGTACGGAATCGACTGCGCGGCAAGGATGAACATCCACAAGCTGCCTTCGATGTAGCGCGTGCCGTAGCCCAGCGCCATGCCCACGATGCACAGCATCAGCGCCACCGCCATCAGCAGCTCCTCGCGCACCGGCGCGAACGCGGCGAAGTTGCTGCCGCCCAGGCGCCGGCTCTTGGCGGTGACCACGAACGAGGTCTTCTCGCGGGTCAGCCCGTGCAGGATGCCGCGTGCGATCGCGTGCGACAGGCCCATGCTGGCCAGCGAGGCCATCAGCGTGTCGTACCAGCCGCAGGGCACGCGGGCGCGGTACAGCACGATGCCGAAGATCGCCTTGGCGAAGAAGAAGCCGATCACCGGGATCAGGAACAGCTGCATCGGCAGGCTGAAGTACTGCGGGAAGGCGACCATGCCGGCGGTCCAGAACAGCGCCATCAGGGTGAACACCAGGTGCAGCGCGTCGGCGAACCAGCTGAACCAGCCGGTGAGGAAGTGGAAGCGCTGGCCGGCGCTGAGCGGGCCCTTCTGGGTCATCCAGCTCCAGCGGCCCTTGAGGATCTGCATCGCGCCGAACGCCCAGCGGTAGCGCTGGCTCTTGTACGCCTTGAAGTCGGCCGGGGTCAGCCCCTTGCCCATCAGCTCGTCGACGTAGACCAGCTCGTAGCCGGCGTGCATCAGGCGCAGGCCCAGCTCGGCGTCCTCGCAGATCGTCCATTCCGACCAGCCGCCAGTGCCTTCCAGCGCGCTGCGCCTCACCATCGTCATGGTGCCGTGCTGGATGATAGCGTTGCGCTCGTTGCGATGGTGCATGCCGATGCGGAAGAAGCCGTCGTATTCCCACGCGGTCATGCGGCGGAAGCGGTTGTGCTCGAACTCGCGGTGCGCCTGCGGGCACTGCACCACGGCCACCTTCGCGTCATGGAAATGACCGGTGAGGGTGGCCAGCCAGTCGGCGCGTACCTCGTAGTCGGCGTCGATCACCGCCACCACGTCGGCCTGCGGATCGGTTTCCTTCAGGCCGAAGTTCAGCGCGCCGGCCTTGAAGCCCGGCCACGGCGCCAGGTGGAAGAAGCGGAAGCGCTTGCCCAGCTTTTCGCAGTATTCCTGCACCGGCTGCCACACCGCCGGGTCCTTGGTGTTGTTGTCGATCACCAGCACTTCGAAGTTCGCGTAGTCCAGCGCGGCCAGCGAGTCGAGCGTGACGATCACCATCTCCGGCGGCTCGTTGTAGCAGGCCAGGTGGATCGACACGAACGGCTGCTTCCCGGGCGGGTCGGGCCTCAGCATGCCTGCATGGCGGATCCACTCGCGCCGCCACAGCACTTCGGTGAACTCGAAGCCGTTGATCAGCAGGATGGCGAGGATCGCGACCTGGGCGGGGAACAGCAGCACCAGCATCGTCCAGTCCACCCAGCTCAGGTAGAAGTTGAACGGCAGCGTGGCCGACCACACGATCAGGCCGCAGGCGAGCTGGATCAACATGCAGAAGAACAGCCGCCCCATCAGCCTGAAGCGGCTGAAGCGGCGCGCGAAGAAGATCATCGGCAGCAGCGCCAGCAGGCTCGCCGCCAGCGCCTTCCACGGCCAGCCGGTGTCTTCGGTGACCGGGCCGGTCAGCGGGAATTTCAGCTGGCGGTCGGCGTTGAACATGCCCCAGTACGCGCCGGTGCGGCCCTCGCCGAGGTTCTCCTTCCACGGCTGGTCGAACGCTTCCAGCAGGTAATAGTCGACGTGCGCGGCCTTGGCCACGTTCATCCAGTCGCGGATGAAGATCGCCTCGTTGGAGACCGACGGGTCGGCGTATTCGTGGCGGTCGCCGTTGGACGGCCAGCCGATCTCGCCGACCACCACGGGCTTGTCGGGATAACGCTGGCGGATCGACTCGTAGGCGCCCAGCGCGGCAGGGACGGCATCCTTGCGCGCGATGCCGTTCCAGAACGGGAACAGGTGGATGGTGATGAAATCCACGTGCTGGACCAGTTCGGGGTACTTCAGCCAGATGTAGTCCGGCTCGGCGATCGACACCGGCTGGTGCACGGCGGCGCGCACGCGGTCCAGGTACAGCATCATCTGCTCGGGCGGGAGGTCGTTGCGGAACAGCACCTCGTTGCCCACGATGACGCGGGTGATCGTGTCCGGGTAGGCGCGCGCCTTGGCGATCAGCAGCTCGATCTCGCGCTCGTTGTTGTCCAGCCGCTTGTCGATCTCGGCGCCGGCCATCACCTGCAGGCCTTCTTTCTGCGCCAGCCGGTACAATTGCGGGTTCTGCTGCATCGTGTAGGTGCGCACCCGGTCGCTGTACTTGTGCAGCAGCTTCAGGTCGGCGGCGATGTCCTCGTCGCTGGGATAGTCCTGCTTGAACGGACTCTGGTAGCGCTGGAATACCGACAGCGAGTAGCCGCCGATCTTGCCGTGCCAATCGTCCGGCCCGTGCGGCAGGTTGCCGTACCACCACAGCCCGATGTTCATCGCGGCCACGACCAGGGCGAGCACGATCGCGACGAGCAGCGGATACCGGCTGTTGTGGTTTGCTGCGGTGGCGCTCAAAAAAGTCCCCGGAGGAAGCCTGCGCAACAGGCGGTAGAGCCCGGGGAGCTTAACCAATCCAAGGCATCGGGCTCAATAAAGATCGCCGGCCGCGGTCAGCGCAAGGTCAGCCGCGGCGGCGTGCGGAAGGCGGCTGGCAGGAAAACGGCAGCTTCGCGGGAAGGTGCCGTCGGAGTCCTGCGATGGGTGGATCAGGCGCCGGCCGGCCTATTTCAGCAGCGAGCGCAGCATCCAGGCGGTTTTCTCGTGTTCCTTCAGACGCCCGGTGACCATGTCGGCGGTGCCGTCGTCGCCGGCCGCGTTGGCTGCCTTCAGCGTGCCGCGGGCGGTGGCGGCGGCGATCTCGTGGCCCTCGACCAGTTGGCCCACCATCGCCTTCCACTCCGGCACGCCGGCTTCTTCCTTGATCGCGCTGAGCTTGGCGAATTGGCTGTAGGAGCCGGGGGCGAATACGTCCAGCGTGCGGATGCGCTCGGCGACCTCGTCGGCGGCCAGCCACAGTTCGTTGTACTGGGTCTCGAACATGGTGTGCAGGCTGTTGAACTGCGGGCCGGTGACGTTCCAGTGGAAGCTGTGGGTTTTCAGGTACAGCGAATAGGTATCGGCCAGCAGCCTGGACAGGTGCCTGGCGACCTGCTCGCGATCTTTCCTGGCGATACCGATGTTCATGGCCATGTGCTGCTCCTTCCGGTGGGTGGTGACGATGGGAGGACGGTAGCGGGTGGGTGGGCGGCAGGGAAATGAATCCTTCCGATGCGGCCGATAGCCGGGGGCTATCAGGTCGGCGGGTCGCCAGCGGCTATCATGTGCGGTCCGATGAACGACACCCACCCGACCGCCGACAATGCCACCGCCGATCCCGGCCTGCGCGAACTGCGCCGGCAACTGGACACGGTGTCCAGCCGCGACTTCGGTCGCCTGCTGGGGCGCTGGCGTGGCCTGTCGCGCCGGGCCGACGAAGGCAAGCTGGCGGCGCTGCGCGCGGATATCGAGCGCTCCGTGGCCAGACGCCGTGCCCGGGCGGCCGCCAAGCCGCCGATCCGGCTGGACGAGTCGCTGCCGATCAGCGCGCGCGGCGAGGACATCGTCAGGCTGATCCGCGAGCACCAGGTGGTGGTGATCGCCGGCGAGACCGGCTCGGGCAAGACCACCCAGCTGCCGAAGCTGTGCCTGGCCGCCGGCCGCGGCGAGGCCGGCATGATCGGCTGCACCCAGCCGCGGCGGCTGGCCGCGCGCTCGGTGGCGCGCCGGGTGGCCGAGGAGCTGGGCACGCCGCTGGGCGACCTGGTGGGTTTCCAGGTGCGCTTCAACGACCAGGTGTCCGAGCGCAGCCTGGTCAAGTTCATGACCGACGGCATCCTGCTCGCCGAGACCCAGGGCGATCCGTGGCTCTCCGCCTACGACACCCTGATCATCGACGAGGCGCACGAGCGCAGCCTCAACATCGACTTCCTGCTCGGCTACCTCAAGCGGTTGGCGCTGAAGCGGCCGGAGCTGAAGATCATCGTCACTTCGGCGACGATCGACACGGCGCGCTTCGCCGAACACTTCGACGGCGCGCCGGTGGTGGAAGTGGAGGGGCGTGCGTATCCGGTCGAGCTGCGCTGGCGGCCGGTGGATGCGCGACCGCGCGATGGGATGCAGCAGGGCAGCGCCGAACATATCGCCGCGGTGCTCGACGAGATCAGCCATGACGACCCGCGCGGCGACGTGCTGGTGTTCCTGCCCGGCGAACGCGAGATCCGCGACGCGCACCAGCTGCTGTCGCGCCGGCAATACCGCGAGACCGAGATCATGCCGCTGTATGCGCGGCTGTCCGCCGGCGACCAGGACCGCGTGTTCAAGCCCGGCGTGAAGCGCCGCGTGGTGCTGGCCACCAACGTGGCCGAGACCTCGCTCACGGTGCCGCGCATCCGCTACGTGATCGACACCGGCACCGCGCGGGTGAAGCGCTACAGCCAGCGCAGCCAGCTCGAACGGCTGCACGTGGAGCCGATTTCCCAGGCCGCCGCGGATCAGCGCAAGGGCCGCTGCGGCCGCGTGGGGCCGGGTGTCTGCTATCGCCTGTACGACGAGGCGGATTTTTCCGGCCGCGCCGCGTTCACCGACCCGGAGCTGCTGCGCTCGTCGCTGGCCAACGTGATCCTGCGCATGCTGGCATTGAAGCTGGGCGAGGTGGACGAGTTCCCGTTCTTGGAAGCGCCCGACCCGCGCGTGGTCGCCGACGGCTTCCGCCGGCTCACCGAAATCTCCGCGATCGACGACGCGCGCAAGCTCACCCCGATCGGCCACACCCTGGCGAGGTTGCCGATCGACGTGCAACTGGCGCGCATGCTGGTGGAGGGCGAGAAGCTGCAAGCCTTGCGCGAGCTGCTCACCATCGTGTCCTTCCTCAGCATCCAGGACCCGCGCGAACGTCCGGGCGATGCGCGCCAGCAGGCCGACGCCGCGCACGCCGCGTTCGCCGATCCGAAGTCGGACTTCGTCGGCGTGCTGAACCTGTGGCGCGCCTACCACGACGCCCACGAGGAACTGACCCAGTCGAAACTGCGCGACTGGTGCTCGCGGCATTTCCTCAGCTTCATGCGCATGCGCGAATGGCGCGAGCTGCACCGGCAGTTGTTGTTGGTGGTGCAGGAGCTGGGTTGGAAGCTGGATGTTTCGTCTGCTGCTCAGAACGAAGCGCAAAATGCGCGCTTTGCTCCTCCCCCTGCAAGCAGGGGGAGGTTGGGAGGGGGTGAAGCTTTTTGCGATGTTGCACAAAATCAAAAGCGAACCCCTCCCCAGCCCTCCCCTGCGAGCAGGGGAGGGAGCGAGAGCGGTGCCGGGCAACTGTACGAATCGGTGCACCGCGCTTTGCTCGCCGGCCTGCCCACCCAGGTCGGCCGCAAGGACGAGAAGGGCGCCTACCTCGGCACGCGCGAGCGCAAGTTCCAGGTGTTCCCCGGCTCGGCGCTGGCGAAGGCGCCGCCAAACTGGGTGTTCTCCGCGCAGATCCTCGACGTCGGTGGGCGCGTGTGGGGCATGATGAATGCGCGGGTCGAGCCGCTGTGGATCGAGCAGCAGGCTGCGCACCTGCTGCGCACGAGTTGCCGCGACGCGCACTGGTCGAAGAAGCGCGGCTGCGTGGTGGCGTACGAGCAGGTCAGCCTGTTCGGCCTGGTGCTGGTGGAGAAGCGGCCGGTCACCTTCCAGCAGCAGGATCCCGCGCTAGCCCACGCGATCTTCCTGTGCGAGGCGCTGGTGCGGGGTGATATCGAAAGCAGGGCTGACTTCGTGCGCGCCAACCAGCGTGTGCTGGAAGAGGCGCTTGGTATCGAGGCGAAGCAGAGGCGCGAGGGCCTGATCCGCCATGAGGATGACCTGGTCGCGTTCTTCGAGGGCAAGCTGCCCGGAGAGATCGCCAGCAGCCGCGCGCTTGACGCGTGGTACCGCAAGGCGCGTCCCGCCGAGCAGGCCGCGCTGCGCTGGTCGCTGGACGATGTGATGGTCGGCGGTGCGGCGCTGGACGCGAAAGCGTTTCCTGCCGCGCTGGACATGGATGTCCGAGTGCCGCGAGCGCAGGACGCGCAGGAGCGGCCGCTGGACATGGATGTCCGAGTGCCGCGAGCGCAGGCGACGGCAGGGATGCCGGAGGTAGAGCAATGCAGGGAGCAATTGCCGGATGCGCAGGAGCGGCCACTCGAAATCCCACCGCAAAGGTACAAGCTCGAATACCGCTTCGTTCCCGGCGACGAAGCCGATGGCGTCACTTTGCACCTGCCACTGGCGATGTTGAATGCGCTGCCGCCCGCACGCTGCGAATGGCTGGTGCCCGGCCTGCTCGCCGACAAGGTGGCCGAACTGATCCGCGGCCTGCCCAAGGCGCAGCGCCGCAACTTCGTGCCGGCACCGGATTTTGCGCGCGCCTTCGTCGAGGCCGAGTCGCCGCGCGACGAGCCGCTGGCGAAGGTGCTGGCCACGTTCCTGAAGCGCACCACCGGTGTCGACATTGCCGCGAGCGAATTTGCCGCCGTCGAACTGTCGCCGCATTTCCTGATGCGCTATCGCCTGCACGACGAGCGCGGCAGGACGCTGGCCAGCGGTCGCGACCTCGCCGCGCTGCGCGGGCAGTGGGAAGGCCAGGCGCGCGAGGCGTTCTCGCGCAAGACCGACATCGAGCTGACTCGCGAGGACGTGGCCAGCTGGGATTTCGAGGAGATCCCGGCGCAGGTGCGCTCCGAAGGCGGCCTCGCCGCGTTCCCGGCGCTGGTCGACCTGGGCGAGGCGGTGGCGCTGCGCGTGTTCGAGCGCAGCGACGAGGCGCGCGCAGCACACCGGCAAGGCGTGGCGCGGCTGCTGCGCAACGCGCTGGCCAGCGAGGCGAAGCAGGCGCGCCGCCGCCTGCCGATCGGCAATGCGCTGGCCTTGAAGTACGCGTCGCTCGGCGGCGTGGAGGGCTTGCGCGAAGATCTGCTCGAAGGCGGTTTCGCCGACCTGCTGCAACGCCACGAGCTGGACGCGCGTACCGCTAGCGCGTTCGAGGCGCTGCGCGCGCAGTGCGCGCGCGAACTGTTCAGTGCCGGCGTCGAGCGGCTGAAGCTGGCCGAACCCGTGATCGAGGCGCAGGCCGAAGCGAGGCCGTGGCTGCAGCCGCCGCTGCTGGGCTTTGCCCGTGCCAGCTACGACGACCTGCGCGAACAGTTCGATGCGCTGCTCACGCCCGGTTTCCTGCGCGAGTTGCCCACGGCGCGGCTGGCGCATTACCCGCGCTACCTGAAGGCGATGCGCCTGCGTGGTGAGCGCCTGCGGCAGGACCCGGCGAAAGACCAGCAGCGCATGCTGCAGGTGCTGCCGTACTGGCGCGCGTACCTGCAGCACCGCGCCGCCGGTGCCGATCCAGCCAGCTTGGCCGAGTTGCGCTGGCTGATCGAGGAGTGGCGCGTATCGCTGTTCGCGCAGGAATTGAAGACCGCCGAGCCGGTGTCGGCCAAGCGGCTGGCGAAGGCGTTGGCATCCATCGTCCCGGCGTGATTTGAACGGTGCCATGGGACATGCAGGCATCGGCGACGGTAGAGTGAACGGCGCGCCGGCGCTGTTACCTGCAGGTCAAGAATCACGCAGTGCCGGCGCCGCTCCGTGGCGTGGCCGACCGCGCTTCCGGCAGGCTGATGAGAGTGTGCGCTATCCCGCGTCGCCGCTCAGTGCACCCGCTCGACGTGGGAATCGCCGTTGCAGCCGTCCACGAACATTAGCCAGCCGCCGAACAGCGTGGGCTTGACCTTGACGGCGGGGTTGTCGGAGGTCATGCACTCGGGCTTGTCCGAGCCGACCTGCTTCCACACCTGGCCGTTGTCCAGCGTGAACTCGCTCCGGCCCTGCCAGCCACCGAAGTGCCCGACCATGTGTGCGTTGATCTTCTGGCGCTTGGCGCTGTCGGCGTAAAACACCGGCTTGCCGCTGGAGCTGACCATGCGGGTCTTCACCACGGGATGCGCAGCCAGCCACGTGTCGAGGTTTGCCAGTTCCTGCGGGCTGAGCTTGTCCAGCCCGGCAGCCTTGAACTCGGCGCTGCTCATGCGCTGCTGCAGGCTGTTGGCGTCCTGCGCGTGGACGCTGACGCAGCACAGCGGGAGGGCCAGCAGCAGCGGCAGGCCCAGGTGACGGAGGCGGATCGGCATGGGATGCATCCTCGAGGTGGCGGCGAACGGAAGCGCGGAGCGGTGATTCTGCTTCCGAAGCCGTTCCGGCGCCAGCCACGCGGCGCGATCGGTGCCAGCTCAGTTTGCCGGTTCCACCCGCGCACTGGTGTTGTAGCCCTTCACCTTGAGCAGCCAGCCGCCGAAAGCGCCGGGTTTCACGGTGGCCTCGGGGCTGTCGACCGGGCGTGGCGTGGTCAGCGAACTGTCGTCGCTGACGCGCCATTTCTGGCCGTTCTGCAGGATGAGCACGCTGCCCGGCCGCCAACCTTCGAAATGGCCGGCGACCGGGCTGACCACGATGCGCCCGGCGCTCCGGTCGGCGGAGTCCGTTGCACGCCCGGTGCCGTTGCCGCCACGTGCTGGTTTCCGGTCCGCCGCCACGCTGGCGGAGGCCGCCGCGGACGCCGGTACCAGCGCCGCGAGTTCGGCAGCGTGGTCGACCAGCCATTGCTGCAGGTGCTGCAGTTGGGCCGGGTCGAGCTTGTCCAGTCCGGCCTGGTTGAATTCCGCGGGCCCCATCTTCTGTTGCAGCATGATGGCCTGCTGTGCGTGCGACGGCGCGCAGCCCAGCCCCAGCGACAAGGCCAGCAGGAATGGTGGCAACGGGAGCAGGCGTACTCTCATGATGACGGATCCGTAGGGCGGCGTGCCGCAGGTGAACGTGGATTTTGCGCGGTAAGCTGGGCGCGTGCCAGCCGCAGGCCGGTGGATGCGGCGATGAGGAAGACCGTTTCATGGCTCTAACCGTTCCCGCTGTGCCTGTCAGCCTGGACACATGGCGTGCCCGGGCCGGCCGGCTGTCGCCGGCGCTGGCCGAAGCGCTGGATGCCTGTGCCGCGCGCGTGGTGAACCAGGCCGAATGCTGCGACGTGCTGGACCTGCTCGGCGTGCTCGGCTGCGATGCGCAGACCCAGGCGGCGGCGCTGTGGTTCGAGCTGGCACGGGTCGATCCCGCGCTGTGGGCGGCGCGCCGCGCCGGGCTGCCGGCGGAACTGCAGCGGCTGGTGGACGGCCAGCAGGCGGCCGAGCAGGTATGGGCGCTGCATGCACAGCGGCCGCCGCAGGGCGCGGCGGAGGGCCTGCGCCGGCTGCTGCTGGCGATCGTGCGCGACCTGCGCGTGGTGTTCGTGCTGCTGGCGCGGCAGCTGGCGCGGATGCGCGCGGCGCTGGCGCTGCCCGAAGGCGAGCGGCAGGCGCTGGCGCGGCTCACCCGCGACATCCACGCGCCGCTGGCGAACCGGCTCGGCATCTGGCAGCTGAAGTGGGAGCTGGAAGACCTGGCGTTCCGCTACCTGCAGCCGGACACCTACCGGCGCATCGCCAACCTGCTCGACGAGCGCCGCGCCGACCGCGAGGCGTTCATCCGCGACTCGCTGGCCGAACTGCAGCGCGCGCTGGCGGCGGCGGGCATCCAGGCCGAACTGGCCGGGCGGCCCAAGCACATCTATTCGATCTGGAAGAAGATGCAGCGCAAGTCGCTGGACTTCTCCGACCTGTACGACATCCGCGCGGTGCGCGTGCTGGTCGACAGCATCACCGACTGCTACGCCGCGCTGGGCGTGGTGCACTCGCTGTGGCCGCACCTGCCGGGCGAGTTCGACGACTACATCGCGCGGCCCAAGGCGAACGGCTACCAGTCGCTGCACACCGCGGTGATCGGGCCGGAAGGCAAGACGCTGGAGGTGCAGATCCGCACCCACGCCATGCACCGGGCGAACGAGCTGGGCGTGGCCGCGCACTGGCGCTACAAGGAGGGCGGCAGCGGCGACGCCGAGTTCGAGGCGAAGATCGCCTGGATGCGCAAGCTGCTGGAGCCGCGCGGCGAGGACGACAGCGCGCTGGCCGCCGAGCTGCAGACCGAGCTGCTGGAAGACCGCGTCTACCTGCTGACCCCGAAGGGCGAGGTGTTCGACCTGGCGCGCGGCGCCACCGTGCTGGACTTCGCCTACCTGGTGCACACCGAGGTGGGCCATCGCTGCCGCGGCGCCAAGGTCAACGGCCGCATCGTGCCGCTGACGTTCCAGCCGCAGAGCGGCGACCGCGTCGAGATCCTCACCGGCAAGGTGGCCGAACCCAGCCGCGACTGGCTGTCGCCGCACCACGGCTACCTCAACACCGCGCGGGCGAAGGACAAGGTGCGCGCGTGGTTCCGCAAGGTCGCCCACGACGCCAACCTCGCCGTGGGCCGCGGCATGTTCGAGCGCGAACTGAAGCGCCTGGCGCTGACCCACGCGGACGTGGCCCGGCTGCCGGCGCACTTCCACCTGAAGAACCACGACGAGCTGCTGGTCGCGCTGGCCCTGGGCGAAGTCACGCCTGGGCAGATCGCCCGCGTGCTGCAGGAGGCGGCGCAGCCGCCGGAGCCGCCCGCGGTCACCCAGTCGGGCGCGCCGGTGGCCTCGCGCCACGCCACGCTCGACCACAGCGCGCTGCGCATCGAAGGCATCGGCAACCTGCTGACCACGCTGGCGCGCTGCTGCCAGCCGCTGCCCGGCGATCCGGTGCGCGGCTTCATCACCAAGGGCCGCGGCGTGTCGGTGCACCGCGCCGACTGCGGCAGCCTGGCGCGGCTGGCCCGGCGCGACCCGGACCGGGTGATCGAGGTGAGCTGGGGCAGCGCCGCCAGCCAGGCCTACGAGGTCGACATCGAATTGCGCGGCTACGACCGCAAGGGCCTGCAGAAGGACGTCACCAGCGTCGTCAGCAACGCCGGCACCCATATCATCGCCTCGTCCAGCCGGCTGTTCGTGCGCACCGGCGAGGTGGAGATGCGCTTCACCCTGCGCGTGCGCGATTTCGAGCAGCTGTCGACCCTGCTCGGCAAGCTGCTGGCGCTGCCGAACGTGCTCGACGTGCGCCGGGTCGGTGTCGGCTGAATGACCGCGCAATGCCCGCCGGTCCGCCAAATGGCGGCCGACGGCCCGATGCTAAGCTGCAGCGCCAGCCTCCACCGCCACGGACCATGAGCCGACGCCGAGACCCGCACGACGCACATCCACCGGTGCGCACCGAGCCCACCCTGGGCGACATCGATCGCCTGGATGCGCCGCGCGCGCCGGCCGCGGACGGCCTGCCGCAGGTGTCGGTCGAGCCGCGCCATCCGCGTGGCGGCCAGGCGGCGCCGCCACGGCGTCGCCGTGGCTGGCTGCTGCCGCTGTTGCTGCTGGCGATCGCGGCGGCCGGCGTGCTCTGGTTCAACCAGAACCGCCTGCGCGGCATGCTGCCGCGCACCGACTTCAACACCGTGCTGGCGCAGGCGCAGCAGGCGCTGCAGGATGGCCGCCTGGACGGCCAGGACGGCACCAGCGCGCGCGAACTGTTCCAGGCCGCCGCGGCGCTGGAACCGGACAATGACCGCGCCCGCGACGGCCTGCGCCGGGTCGGCCAGGCCGAGCTGGCGCAGGCCGATGCCGCGCTGCAGGCGGGCAATCTGGCGCTGGCCGCGCAGCAGGCCGCGGTGGCCCGCGAACTGCTCGGCGGCGGCAGTGACATCGACCGGCTGGACCGCGCGATCAGCGGCGCCCGCGCGCGGCAGGTGCAGACGGTGGACCTGGTCGACCAGGCGCGGCTAGCCCTCGCCGCCGGCAAGCTGGACGGCCCCGACGGCGCCGGCGCGCTGTACCAGCGCGTGCTGCGCGCCGACCCGAACAACGCGGTGGCAGCCCACGGCCTGGATCAGGTCGGCTACGCGCTGGCGGTGCAGGCGCGCAAGGCGCTCGACGCGAAGGACGCCGCGACGGCCGACGCCAGCATCGAGCAGCTGGCCGCGCTGCAGCCGAACAACGGCGCGCTGCCGTCGCTGCGCGCGTTGCAGGCGCAGGCGCGCAAGCAGGACAGCGGCGTGCTGGAGGCGGCGCTCAAGGCGGGCCAGGACGCGTTGCGCGCCGGCCGCATCACCGGCAGTGGCGACGACACCGCGCTGGCCCATTTCCAGGCGGCGCTGAAGCTCGATCCGGACAATGCGCAGGCGCGTGCCGGCCTCGGCGACGTGGCTGAGGCGCTGACCGTGCAGGCCAACGCCGCGCTCGACGCCGGCGACACGACGCAGGCGGCCGCGTTGCTGGCCCAGGCGGCGGCGCTGGCGCCGAAATCGGCCGATCTTGCCGCCGCGCATGCGCGCCTGGAGCACACCGCCGCCGCGCCTTCGCCGGCGGGCGCCGCGAACGGGCCGGCCGCGCCGGCGCCGCCCCCCGTGTCGCCGCAGCAGGCCGCCGCAGTGGAACGGCTGGTGCAGCGCGCGCAGGTCGCCACGAAGAACGGCGACATCATGATGCCGCCTGGCGACAGTGCCTACGACCTCTACCGCAGCGCGCTGGCGATCGACGGCAACAGCGCGATGGCGCTGCAGGGCCTGCAGGCCTTGCCTCACCAGGTCGAACAGCAGTTCGACCAGGCGCTCGCCGCCGGCAACCTGGGCAAGGCCGGCGACATGCTGGCGAACCTGGCCGAGCTGGCGCCGGGCGACGCCGCGCAGGGCGCGCGGGGCAACCGGCTGGCCGGCGCGTGGCTCGACCAAGCCGAGCAGCAGCTGGCGCGCGGCGACCGCATCGGCGCCGGCCAGTCGCTGGAACGCGCGCGCAAGCTGGCGCCGTCCAACCCGCGCGTGCTCGACCTGGGCGCCCGCCTGCAAGGTGGCGGATGAGCGCGGCATGACGATCCTGGTGTTCGGCGCCAGCAGCCAGATCGGCCACTTCCTGTTGCCGCGCCTGCTCGCCAGCGGCGAGCCTGTGCTGGCGTTGAGCCGGCAGCCGCGGCCGCCGCTGGCCGGCGTGACCTGGTTGCAGGGAACCCTGCCCGATCGCGTGCCGGCGCTGCCGCGGCTGTCGGCGATCATCAGCTTCGGCCCGCTGCAGGGCCTGGCCGACTGGCTGGCGCATGCCGTGCTGGCCGATGCGCCGCGGGTGGTCGCCACCAGTTCGATGAGCGCCGAGACCAAGCGCGAGTCGAGCGTGCCGGCCGAGCGCGCCCTCGCGCGCCAGCTGCGCGCCGGCGAGGCCGCGCTGGCCGCCGCCTGCGAGCGCCACGGTTGCGCCTGGACCGTGCTGCGGCCCACCCTGGTCTACGGCGCCGGGCTGGACAAGAGCCTCACCCCGATCGCCCGCCGCGCGATGCGGCTGCGGCTGTTCCCGCTGCCATCCGGCCGCGGCCTGCGCCAGCCGGTGCATGCGGACGACATCGCGCAGGCGGTGCTGGCCGCGCTGGAATGCCCGGCCGCGGCCGGGCGGATCCTGCCGATCGGCGGCGGCGAGCGGCTGCGGTCCGCCGAGATGTTCGCGCGGGTGCGCCGCAGCCTGCCGCGGGCCACCGTGCCGCTGCCGCTGCCGGCGTGGCTGCTGCGGCTGGGCCAGCGCGCGTTGCCGCCGCTGCGCGGACCGTTGAGCCGGCTGGACAGCGACCTGGTCGCCGACAACGGCGAACTGCAGCGCGTGCTGGGCGTCCATCCGCGGCCGTTCCGGCCCGACCCCGCGATGTGGCTGCCGCCCGCGTAGGAGCGCACCCTGTGCGCGATGCTCTTGGCTACGTTCGACATCAGAGCATCGCGCACAGGGTGCGCTCCTACCGTTTCCGTTTTCGCGGGTTCCGCATTGCCCGCATTCGGCCATGAAAACGGCCGCCGCGTTCAGATGCCCGCCGGGTAGCAGGTCCTATGATCGACCCACTTGATTGCCGGATTCCCCCACGTTGGCCTTGATGACCCGCATTCGCCTGCTCGCGAGCCGCAGCTGGCCCTGGCTGCGCATCCCGCTCTGGATCGCCGCGGGCCTGCTGGTGGGCTTCGTGCTGCCGTACACGCTGGTGCTGAACAAGCGCGTGCAGGACCGCTTCAACGACCTGGTGTTCGCGGTGCCGACCCGGGTCTACGCGCGGCCGTTGCCGCTGGCCGCCGGCCTGCCGATGAAACCGGCGGCGCTGGAGCTGGAGCTGACCTTCGCCGGCTACAGCAACGACGGCAGGGGCCAGGTCGCCGGCAGCTGGGCGAAGGAGGGCGCGCGCTACACGATTTCCTCGCGCGGCTATGCCGGGCCGGACGGCGGCGAGCTGCCCAAGCGGATCCGCGTCACCCTCGGCAACGGCATGGTGCAGTCGGTGCAGGACGCCGCCAGCGGCAAGAAGATCGAGCTGGCGCACCTGGATCCGGCGCGCATCGCCACGCTGTACGGCGCCACCCAGGAGGAGCGCCGCTTCGTGCACCTGGCCGACGTGCCGCCGCTGCTGGTCAGCGGCCTGCAGGCGGTCGAGGACCGCGACTTCAAGCACCACATCGGCATCGACGTCAGCGCGATCGTGCGCGCGGCATTCGCCAACCTGCGCGCCGGGCATACCGTGCAGGGCGGCTCCACGCTGACCCAGCAGCTGGTGCGCAACCTGTTCCTGAGCCGCGACCAGAACTTCACGCGCAAGATCAACGAAGCGCTGATGTCGCTGCTGCTGGAGGCGCACTACAGCAAGGGGCGCATCCTCGAGGCCTACGTCAACGACGTGTTCCTCGGCCAGCAGGGTGGCCAGGCGGTGCATGGCTTCGCGGCGGCGGCGGAGTTCTACTTCGGGCGCCGGCTGGAGGACCTGCGGCCGCAGGAGGTCGCGCTGCTGGTCGGCATGGTGAAGGGGCCGAGCTACTACGATCCGCGCCGCTCGCCGGAACGCGCGCTGGCCCGGCGCAACCTGGTGCTGCAGGAGTTCTTCGATACCCGCCTGATCAGCGCCGCCCAGCTCAATGCCGCGCAGGCCGCGCCGCTGGACATCGTGCAGAACGGCCAGCTGCCGCACAACCGCTTCCCGGCGTTCATGGACCTGGTGCGCACGCAGATCACCGCCGATTTCGACGAGCAGGCGTTGCGCGACGGCAACCTGTCGATCTTCACCACGCTCGACCCGGCCGCCCAGCTGTATGCCGAGCAGGCGGTGACCAGCGCGCTGAAGGGCCTCGGCAAGCGCGGCGAGGGCGTGCAGGCCGCGGGCGTGGTGACCGATGCGCACAGCGGCAGCGTGCTGGCGGTGATCGGCAGCAAGATCCCGGGCGACCCGGGCTTCAACCGCGCGATGGATGCGCGCCGGCCGATCGGCTCGACGGTCAAGCCGTTCGTCTACCTGGTCGCGCTGACCCAGCCGGAGCGCTGGAACCTCGCCAGCATGATGGACGACAGCCCGGTCAGCCTGCGCCAGCCCGACGGCAGCTACTGGACGCCGCAGAACGACGACCACCGCAGCCACGACCCGCTGACCATGGTCGATGCGCTGGCGCACTCGTGGAACCTGGCGACGATCCACCTGGGCCTGCAGGTGGGGTTGCCGCGGATCCAGTCGTTCCTGAAATCCTTCGGCATCGGCGAGATCAATCCCAGCCCGTCGCTGCTGATCGGTGCGCTCGACCTGTCGCCGCTGCAGCTGGCCCAGCTGTACCAGTACCTCGCCGCCGACGGCCATGCGCTGCCGCTGGTGGCGGTGCGCGGCGTGCTCGACGGCAACGGCCGCACGATCAAGCGTTACCAGGTGCAGGGCGGCCGCGGCGAATACCAGGAAGCGGTGCGGCTGACCACCTGGGCGATGCAGCAGGTGGCCGAGTACGGCACCGCCAGCGCGCTCGGCAACTCCACGCTGGCCTCGCTGCATGCCGCCGGCAAGACTGGCACCAGCAACGACATGCGCGACAGCTGGTTCGCCGGTTTCACCGGCGACCACCTGGCGGTGTTCTGGATGGGCCGCGACGACAACAAGCCGACCACCCTGTTCGGCGCCACCGGCGGCCTGCGTGCATGGCGCGACCTGTTCGCCAAGCTGCCGACCACGCCGCTGCCGGCCGCGCCCGGCGAAGGGCTGGAGATGGCCTGGGTCAATCCCTCCAGCGGCAAGCGCAGCGAGCCGCAGTGCGCGGGCGCGCAGCAGGTGCCGGTGATCGACGGCACGCTGTCGGCCGACACCGAGGGCTGCTTCTGGCAGGGTATCCAGAGCCTGTTCGGCGGCAGCGACCATCCCCCCGCCACCGGTGCGGCGAGCCCCGCGCCCAGTCTCCCGAACGGAAATTGATCATGCGTTACCCTGTCCCGCGTTCCCTTCCGCTGCTGGCTGCCGGCTTGCTGGCCGGCTGTGGCATGTTCGCCACCACGCCGCCGCCGCAGGACACCCGGCCGCCGCTGCCGACCTACGACCAGGTGGCGGCGATCCGCGCCGCCGGCGACCGCGACAAATCCGTCATCGACGTCAATCCGTTGCGCGATCCCGGCGTCACCGCACTGCAGGACGCCGCCAGATATGACGAGCAGGGCGGCATGTATGCCGCCGCCGCCGCCAAGCTCGACCAGGCCTTGAAACTCAGCCCGGATTCGCCCGACTTGCTGCAGCAGCGCGCCGAGATGGCGGTGCGCCTGAAGGATTTCTCCGCCGCCGAGAGGTTGGCCCACAAGTCGTGGTCGCTCGGTCCCAAGCTGGGCCCGCTGTGCGCGCGCAACTGGCAGACCATCGCCGAGATGCGCCTGCAGGCGCGCGACCCGGCCGGCGCCGAGACCGCGCGCAAGTGGGTGGGGCAGTGCCACAAGCCCGGGATTCCGCGGTACTGAGCGGACCGCGGGCGTCACGGCAGGTTCCTGCTGCCGTTTTGCCGCGCGTTGCCGCTCCGCCATACTTGGCGGATGAACGACTTCGATGACGCCGGGCCCGACGACGTCGGCGCGCTGCTCGGTGCCGACGGCCCGTTCGCCCGCGAGCTGCCCAACTTCGCGCCGCGGGCGGTGCAGCAGGCGATGGCGCGGGCGGTGCAGCAGGCGATTGCCGGGCGCGACACGCTGATCGCCGAGGCCGGCACCGGCACCGGCAAGACCTATGCCTACCTGGTGCCGGCCCTGCTGTCGGGCGAGCGGGTGATCATCTCCACCGGCACCAAGGCGCTGCAGGATCAGCTGTACTTCCGCGACCTGCCGAAGGTGCGCTCGGTGCTCGGCGCGCGGCTGAAGACGGCGTTGCTGAAGGGCCGCGCTAACTACCTGTGCCTGTACCGGCTCGACCAGACCGTGCGCGAAGGCGCCACTTTCGAGCGCGCGCAGGCGGCCCAGCTGGCCACGATCCGCGCGTGGTCCGCGCGCACCCGCCGCGGCGACCGCATGGAGCTGGCCGAAGTGCCGGAGGAGTCGCCGCTGTGGCCGCGGGTCACCTCCACGCCGGAAAACTGCCTCGGCGTGGAGTGTCCGTTCTTCGACGACTGCCACGTGGTGAAGGCACGCCGCGAGGCGCTGGAAGCCGACGTGGTGGTGGTGAACCACCATCTGCTGTTTGCCGACCTGGCGCTGAAGCAGGAAGGCTTCGGCGAGATCCTTCCGGGCGCGGCGGCGTTCATCCTGGACGAGGCGCACCAGATTCCCGAGCTGGCCGGCCAGTTCTTCTCGCAGAGCGTCAGCGCGCGCCCTGTCTCTTATCCACACCTCCGAGCCCACAAGACTGTCGCTGGTATCTGG
>NZ_JBYTCN010000005.1:31003-63931 GCF_058790335.1 Rhodanobacter sp. FW101-FHT13A11
AGGGCGCCAACGCGCGCCGGCTCTCCGAGCGGGCCCAGGACACGCTGACCGAATGCAGCGGCGTCACCGGGGCGATCGGCCTGCTGCTGGAACCGGTGGAAGCGCTGCAGGACGCGTTGCGCAAGCTGCGCCTAGCGCTGGAGCCGCTGCCCGCGCGCGGCGCGTTCCAGTTGCTGGAGGATCGCGCCGGCGTGCGTGCTTCGCTGCACGACCTGCGCGAACTGCTGGCCACCCTGGCCGAATTGCTCGCCTCGCAGGCCGAACGTTCACGCGGCTTCGCCAACCTGCACGAACGCGCCGAGCTGTTCACCGGGCGGCTGGACCGCATCGTCGAGTCGCACGGCGACCACGACGTGCGCTGGTACGAAACCTTCCCGCGCGGCTTCGCGCTGTACGCCACGCCGCTGGACCTGGCGGTGCCGATGCGCGGCCTGCGCGAGCGCACCCAGGCCGCGTGGATCCACACCTCGGCCACGCTGTCGGTGGCCGGCAACTTCGATCACTTCGCGCGCCAGCTCGGCCTGGACGATCCGCAGGCGCTGAGCCTGGACAGCCCGTTCGACTACGCGCACCAGGCGCTGTGCTACCTGCCGCCGGGCCTGCCCGACCCGAACGCACGCGACTACACCGAGCAGGTGATCGAGGCCGTGCTGCCGGTGCTGCACGCCTCCAATGGCCGCGCGTTTCTGCTGTTCACCTCGCACCGTGCGTTGCGCCGCGCCGCCGAACTGCTGCAGGACAAGGTGCCGTGGCCGCTGTTCGTGCAGGGCACCGCACCGCGGCCGCGGCTGCTGGAGGAATTCCGCGCCAGCGGCCACGGCGTGCTGCTCGGCGCGGCCAGTTTCTGGGAGGGCGTCGACGTGGTCGGCGAGGCGCTCAGCGTGGTGGTGATCGACAAGCTGCCGTTCGCCGCCCCCGACGATCCGGTGCTGACGGCACGGCTCGCCGCACTGGAACAGTCCGGCATCAACCCGTTCATGGGCTGGCAGGTGCCCAGCGCGGCGATCGCGCTGAAGCAGGGCGCCGGCCGGCTGATTCGCGACGTGCACGACCGCGGCGTGCTGGTGCTGTGCGACCCGCGCCTCACCGGCAAGGGCTACGGCAAGCTGTTCCTCGCCAGCCTGCCGCCGATGCCGCGCACGCGCGAGCTGGCGGACGTGCAGGCATTCTTCGACATCGCGAAAACCGCGAGAGCCGCCGCGACTTAGCGGAAACGGCGCACGCCTCGGCCAGATTCGGCGGACTCGGCGGCAGCTTCTGCAAGCTGCGCGACCTGCCGGGAGGATGGGGGACGGGGACGATTTCCCGGGCGATCGATTGGAAAGGGTGTCGACACTTTGCCGTGGCGCGGCCGTTCCGACGACGATCGCACCCCTCGAATGGACCCTTGCGCCATGCTCGACACTCAGGCCACCACGACCTCGACCGTCACGTGCACCAGTTCCTCGTGGACGGCCAGTTGCCGGCGGACCTCCTCGGCGTTGATGGCCGTGGTGGCGACCAGCCCGAGGATGCAGGCGTAGCTGCTGCGGCCGACGCGCCAGACGTGCAGGTCGCTGACGGCCGCCGCCGGGAAATGCTCCTTCACCACGTCGCGGATTTCCTCGACCACCGGCTGGTCCATCTCGGCGTCCAGAAGGATCCTGCCGGACTCGCGCAACAGGCCGACAGCCCAGCGAGCCACCAGGATCGAACCCACGATACCCATGACGGGATCGAGCCAGGCGGCGCCGTAAAGCTTGCCTCCGACCAGCGCGACGATGGCAAGCACGGAGGTTGCTGCGTCTGCGATGACGTGGACATAGGCCGCCCGCAGGTTCACATCGTGGTGGTGGCCAGCATGCCCGTGATCGTGAGCATGCCCGTGACTGTGGCCGTGCTCCCCCTTCAGCAGCCACGCGCACAGCAGGTTGACGCCCAGGCCGACCACCGCGATCAGGATGGCGTCGTCGTAGTGGATCGCGGCGGGCACGAACAGCCGCTCCAGCGACTGGACCATCATCAGCGCGGCGACGACGGCAAGCAGCAGGGCGCTGCTGAAGCCACCGAGTATCTCGATCTTCCACGTGCCGAAGGCGAACCGCCTGTCCTTCGCGTAGCGCCTGGCGAACACATAGGCCATGACGGACAGCCCCATCGCCAGCGCGTGCGAGCTCATGTGCCAGCCGTCGGCAAGCAGGGCCATCGAGTTCAGCCAGTAGCCGCCCGCGATTTCCACCACCATCATCGCCGCGGTGATGAACACGACATGCCTCGTGTTGCGCTCCGCCTTCGCGTCGACGTGGTTGAACTGGTGGCTGTGCGTGAACGGGGAGACGTCGGGGGCGGGCATGGTTCGTGCTCTAGCGATATACTCCCCTATAGTATACGAGCGGGAGATGATCGCCATGTCCCACATCCGGGAAAACCGGAAGAAACTGGTTGCACGGGTTCGCCGCATCGGCGGTCAGGTGGCTTCGCTCGAACGCGCCATCGAGGGCGACGCCGAGTGCGGCGCCGTGCTGCAGCAGCTGGCCGCCGTGCGCGGCGCGGTCAACGGCCTGATCCTGCAGGTGATGGAAGGGCACCTGCGCTCCCACGTGGCCGATGCCGGCGACACCAAGCAGCAAGACGAGCTGCTGCCGGTGCTTGGGGTGCTGAAGAGCTACCTCAAGTAGCTGCCAGGTCGGCAGTCCGCGGGAAACCGAGCCGCCGTTGGGCATGCCAACCCCGGTCCGGGTGCACTTTTCAGTCATTACATCTGGCCGACTGCGGGCAGCGGAACTGCAAGACGGTGCGTCATGTTGGCCGCCTGCTGTCCTCCACGACCTGTCCGTTGCTTCCGCATCTGCGTATGAGGGTTCGCGGGCACGATGGCATCAAGGCGGCTACGGCACTGGCAATGGAATGGCGGCGTCAGTCGAGCGGCGCGCCGAAGCGCTCGCCTCGCGGCAGGTAGTGATGATCCGGGTCGAGTGAGGCGACCACGTGGCGAGCGCGGCCGACGATCTCGTTGCGCGGGAAGAAGCCGAAGTAACGCGAGTCCATGCTGTTGTCGCGGTCGTCGCCGAGCAGCAGGTACTGGTCGGGCGGCACCCGCACCGGGTCGAAGCTGCTGGCCGGGCTGGGGCGATAGTCGGACAGGCGGATCGCGTGGCGCATCGTGCCGTAGCGTTCGATTTCGTAGTGCGCCGGGTTGCGCAGGTCGTCGTGGATGCCGGCGTAGCTGCCGGTGGCGTAGCGGGCCGTGTGGCCGTTGATGAACAGCGCGTTGCCGCGCATCGCCACCTGGTCGCCGGGCAGGCCGATCACCCGCTTCACCAATCGCTCGTTGGCGGCACGGGAGTCCAGCACCACGATGTCGCCGCGTTGCGGATCGGCCAGGTGCAGCAGCGAGACGCGGGTCAGCGGCAGGCGCACGTCATAGGCCAGCTTGTCGACCAGGATGCGGTCGCCGATGCGGATGGTGGGCTGCATCGAGCCGGTCGGCACCACGTTCCAGTCGGCCACCGCACTGCGGAACACGATCATGCACAGCATGAAGGTGATGAAGCCCTTGTTGCGGGCCAGGAACCGCGCGATCGCGTGCATGGCATTCCCCTGTCGTGGCCGGTCGGTTTGCCCGTCCAGGCAGTGACCGCGGCGGCGGCGCGAAGTTTCGCGGTCATCCGCATGCCATCTTGCGGCCTGCGGGCTGGCCGCGATTGCCCGCGTTGCCGCCGTTGGGACTGTTGTGATCGGCACTCCGGATCAAGGGAGTGCTTGGGACATGGGCAAGTGGACACGGACAGCGACCGCCAAGGTGCTGGGCATCGGCGTGCTGGCGTTGCTGATGACGATACCGCTGATGCAGGTGCGCGAGCTGGTGGGCGAACGGCAGCAATTGCGCGAGGGGGCGATCGCGCAGATCGCGCAGGGTTGGGGCGGCGCCCAGGTGCTGGGCGGGCCGGTACTGGTGGTGCCCACGCTGCGCCAGGTGCCGGTGGCGGAGAACCAGCCGCCGCAGTGGCGCGCCGGCAGCGAGAACATGCTGGCCGATGCATTGAAGCTGGACGTGGCGATGGCGGTGGAGACGCGCAGTTACGGCATCTATGCCGCGCCGGTGTTCGTCGCCACGGTGAAACTCGACAGCCGGTTCCGGGCTGAGGACCTGGCCCAGTTCCGCCGCGCCAGCAGTGCGCCATGGCAGGGCGACAAGGCCGAGCTGCGCTTGGCCGTAGGCGACCTGCGCGGCCTGCAGGAGGTGAGCGAGCTGCGCATCAACGGCCGGCCGGCGCGTTTCGAGTCGTCGGCCGAGCGGCTCGGCCCGTGGCCGAACGTGGTGGTGCCGATCGACCTGGATGCGCTGGGCGGGCAGCCGATCGATGTGCAGATCACGCTGAAGCTGGCCGGCACCGAGGCACTGCAGTTGCTGCCGCTGGCGCGCAGTACCGACGTGACCATGCGCGCGCCGTGGAGTGATCCCAGCTTCGTCGGCGCGGCGCTGCCGCTGGCACACCGGATCGACGCGCAGGGTTTCAGCGCGCACTGGCACCTGCTCGACCTCAACCGCAGCTATGGCCAGCACTGGACCGACGCCGACAGCGACATGGGAGCCGCGCTGCAGGCTTCCACCTTCGGCGTGCAGCTGTACCAGCCGGTCGACGTGTACCAGCGCAACGTGCGCGCGGGGAAGTACGGGCTGCTGTTCATCGCGATGACCTTCGTGGCGTTCTTCCTGTTCGAGGTGCTCAAGCGGCTGCGCGTGCACCCGGTGCAATACTTGCTGGTCGGCGCGGCGTTGGCCACGTTCTACGTGGTGCTGCTGGCGTTGTCCGAGCAGATCGGCTTCGGCCCGGCCTACGCGCTGGCCGCTACCGCGGTGGCCCTGCTGGTCGGCGGCTACGCGATGGCGGTGTTGCGCGCGCGGCGTGCCGGGTTGTTGCTGGGCGGCGTGCTGGGGCTGATCTACGCGATGCTGTACGGGCTGATCGCGGCCGAGCAGTACGCGCTGCTGATCGGCGCACTGGTGCTGCTGGCGATGGTGGGATTGATGATGTACCTGACCCGCCGCATCGACTGGTATGCATACACCACGGCCGCGGCCGAGCCGCCAGCCGCTATCATGGAGCAATCATGAACCTGCTCGCGATCGAAACCGCCACCGAAGCCTGCTCCGTCGCCCTGATCCACGGCGACGAATTGATCGCCCGCAGCGAGATCGCACCGCGCCGGCATACCGAGCTGGTGTTGCCGATGGCCGACGAACTGCTGGCCGAGGCCGGCATCGGCCGCCACGCGCTGGACGCGATCGCGGTGGGCCGCGGCCCCGGCGCGTTCACCGGCGTGCGCCTGGGCGTGTCGCTGGCGCAGGGCATGGCGCTGGCGCTGGACCTGCCGGTGATCACCATCTCCTCGCTGGCCGCGCTGGCGCTGGAGGCGCCGGAGGAAGAAGGTAGCGCGATCCTTGCCGTGATCGACGCCCGCATGGGCGAGATCTACGCCGCCTGCTACCGCCGCGATGACAACGGCGGCCTGGTCGCGCTGGACGACGAACGCATCTGCACCGCCGAGTCGCTTGTGTTGCCCGAGGCCAGCGCCTGGCAGGTGGTCGGCACCGGCTGGGCCACCTACGCCACCGTGCTGAGCCAGCGCCTCACCGGCACCCTGCATTCCGCCGACGGCTTGCGCTACCCGCAGGCCGTGCATGTGGCCGAGCTGGCGCTGCGCGAGTTCAAGGCTGGTCACGTGCAGGCACCGGAGCTGGCGCTGCCGGTGTACCTGCGCGACAAGGTGGCGTTGACGCTGGTGGAGCAGGGCAGGGCGTAAACCGCCGGCAGGGTTTGCCACATCGCGCACGGCGAGCGCCTTTGTCCGGCGCCCGCCGTGGCGGCATCAGGCCCGTGTCGAGTCGAGTTGCTCGTGGTTCTTCTCGACGTCCTGCGCCTTCAGGTAGCTCTCGATCAGCAACTGGTAGTTCGGGAAGATCCGGGTATAGACCTCGGCCCACTGCTGCGCGTCGGCGCGGTTCCAGCTGCCCTGCAGTTCCGAGGCGATGGCGGCGGTGTCCATCGGCACCACGCCGGCCTGGACGATGCGCGCGAGGGTGATTTCCTCGGCCATCTTCGAATAGGTGCCGGAGGCGTCGATCACCGCGAACACCTGGTAGCCGTCGGCTATGGCGGCAATGCTCGGGAAGGCCATGCACACGCTGGTGATGGTGCCGGCGATGATCAGCTGCTTCTTGCCGGTGGCCTTGACCGCGGCGACGAAATCCGGGTTGTCCCAGGCGTTGATCTCGCCCCTGCGCGCCACGTACTGCGCGTGCGGGGCGTTGGCGTGGATCTCGCCGATCAGCGGGCCGTTCGGACCCTGCGGTACCGAGGCGGTGGTGATCACTGGAATGCCGGACAGCGTGGCCATTTTCGCCAGTGCGGCGGCGTGCGCGCGCACCTGGGTGAACGGCATGTCCTGGATGGTCTGGAACAGGCCGCTCTGGTGGTCGATCAGCAGCATCGCCACGTTCTTCGGGTCGATGACCGGGCGGGCGCCGTTGAAGTTGGCGGGAGCGTTCATGGGTGTCTCCTTGCAGTGGAGTGCGTAGGCACACGGGTGGAAGGCGCCGGCTCGAGGCGGGCCGGCGCGAGGGGTGTTAATGCATGCGGCCGAAGCGGCCGCCGTTGAAGTCGGCGATGGCCTGGCCGATTTCTTCGCGGGTGTTCATCACGAAGGGGCCGTGGCCGACGATGGGTTCGTCGATCGGTTCACCGCCGAGCAGCAGCAGCGTGGCGTCGCTGTTGGCTTCGAGTGCGATGTCGCTGCCGTCGCGCTCCAGCACCACCATCTGCGCTTCGCGTGCGACCTCGCTGCCGTTCACCAGCACGGTGCCCTTCAGTACGACCAGGGCGAGCGTGCGGCCTGCGGGCAGGCTGAAGGTCGCCGCCTTGCCGGCCTTGAGGCGGATGTCCCACACGTCCATCGCGGTGAAGGTGTGGGCGGGGCCGCGGTGGCCGGCGTATTCGCCGGCGATCACGCGCAGCTTGCCGGCGTCGTCGGGCAACGCCATCGCGGCGATGTCGGCGTCGAGCAGGGTCTGGTAGCCTGGCGCGGCCATCTTGTCCCGTGCCGGCAGGTTCACCCACAGCTGCACCATTTCCAGCGTGCCGCCGGTGCGGGTGAACTCGTGCGAGTGGAACTCTTCGTGCAGGATGCCGGAGGCGGCGGTCATCCACTGCACGTCGCCCGGGCCGATCTTGCCGCCGGCGCCGGTGGAATCGCGATGCTCGACCTCGCCCTCGTAGACGATGGTGACGGTCTCGAAGCCGCGGTGCGGGTGCTGGCCCACGCCGCGTGGGCGCGCGGCGGCATCGAACCGGTGCGGGCCAGCGTAGTCGAGCAACAGGAACGGGCTCAGCTCGCGGCCATGGCTGTCGTAGGAAAACAGCGAGCGAACCGGAAAACCATCGCCCACCCAGTGCGGGCGGGGGGCACTGTAGACGCCGAGGATCTTCTTCATTGCCGACTCCAGGTATTTCGCGGGGACCGCGGGAGGCGGCCCGTTTGCGTTGGCAGACATGATCTTGCTGGAACGATGGCGTCGCCAGCCGGTAGGATTTATCCTCAGAGTCCTATGAATGGAACGCTGGGAGCGGCTCGTGAGGGATCTGAACGATCTCTACTATTTCGTCCAGGTGGTCGAGTACGGCGGCTTCGCGCCGGCCGGACGTGCGCTGGGAGTGCCCAAGTCCAAGCTCAGCCGCCGCATCGCGCTGCTGGAGGAACGCCTGGGCGTGCGCCTGATCCAGCGCTCCACGCGCTACTTCTCGGTGACCGAGGTTGGCCAGACCTTCCACGCCCATTGCAGGGCGATGCTGGTGGAGGCCGACGCGGCGGAGGAAGCCATCGAGCTCACGCGCTCGGAGCCGCGCGGCATCGTGCGCGTGACGTGTCCGGTGGTGCTGCTCGATGCGCTGATCGGGGCAATGCTTGCCGATTTCATGGTCGGCCACCCGCACGTGGAAGTGCATCTGGAGGCCACCAACCGTCGTGTCGACGTGGTCGGCGAAGGCATCGACGTCGCGCTGCGCGTGCGTCCGCCGCCGCTGGAGGACAGCGACCTGGTGATGCGCGTGCTGGCCGAGCGCGGCCAGTGCCTGGTCGCAAGCCCTGCACTGGTGGCGCGGCACGGACCGGCGCAGGGGCCGGCCGATTTGTCGCGTTTCCCCAGCCTCGACCTCGGCACGCCCCAGGGTGAGCACGTGTGGAGCCTGTTCGGCCCCGATGGCGCGCAGGCAACGATCCATCACCGCCCGCGCTTCATCACCCGCGGCATGCTGGCGCTGCGCGATGCCGCGGTCGCCGGCGTAGGAGTGGTGCAACTGCCGACGATGATGATCACCGGGCAGTTGGCCAGCGGCGCGCTGGTGCGCGTGATTCCCGCATGGCAACCCCGGCGCGAGATAGTGCATGCAGTGTTCGCCTCGCGCCGCGGAATGCTGCCGTCGGTACGCGCCCTGATCGATTTCCTGGGCGAGCGCTTTGCGGTGGCGACGGAAGACTGATGGCCATGCCTGTTCCTGCCGGTGGCGAGCCCGGCGTGTGGGCGGCATGTCGCTACAGCTGCCCGATCACCCACTGCACCAGCAAGCTGCTCACCGCCACCGCGATCCACACACCCAGCCCCAGCAGGATCGGCCGCGCGCCACTGGCGGCCATCTTGCGCAGGTTGGCCGAGAGACCGATCGCGGTGAGTGCCACGATGATCAGGAACTCGGCCAGCAGGTGGATGGCCGGCTGGATCACCACGGGGATCAGGCCGGCGGTGCGGATTCCCGAGGCGACCAGAAACCACAGGATGAACCACGGGAAGATGCTGGCAAGGCTGAAGTGGCCGACGCTGCCGGCCTGCGCATGTTTGCGCTTCTCGCGCGCGGCGACGACGAAGGCGAGCACCAGGCAGACCGGGATGATCAGGGTGGCGCGGGTCAGCTTGACGATGGTGGCGTAGTCGCCGGCGGCCTGGCTGTAGCTGTAGCCGGCGGCGACCACCGACGAGGTGTCGTTGATCGCGGTGCCGGCCCACAGGCCGAAGCCCAGGTCGCTCAAATGCATCAGGTGGCCGAGCAGCGGGAACAGCAGTACCGCGACCAGGTTGAACAGGAAGATGGTGGAGATCGCGAACGCGGTGTCGTGGTCGTCCGGGCGGATGATCGGCGTGACTGCGGCGATCGCCGAGCCGCCGCAGATCGCGGTGCCCACGCCGATCAACACCTTGAGCTTGTCGTGCACGCCGAGCCAGCGGCCGAGCAGCCAGGCGGCGAGGAAGGCCACCGTCATCGTCACCAGGGTCACCGACAGCGATTCGAGGCCGGTCTTCGCCACCTGGTCGAGGCTGAGCCCGAAGCCCAGCGCGATGATCGACCACTGCAGCACCTTCTTGCCGGCGAACGCGATGCCGGAGCTGTAGCGCTCGCCCGGCGACAGCAGGTTGCGCACCGCGATGCCCAGCACGATGCCGATCACCGGGCCGCCCACCAGCGGCGCCCAGCGCCCCAGCAACAGCGCCAGCAGGCCGATCGCCACCGCCAGCAGCAGGCCGGGGGTGCGTTGCCGCAGAAGCGATGGGGTGGCTACGAGGGATGGCGCGTTCATGCATGGACTCCGGCAATCGCGCCATTGTCCGCTCGCGCATCAATCAGGAAAATTTGGAATATATGATCGGATGTATAAGATAGGCTGATGATCAACATCAGCCCGCGCCAGCTGGACGTGTTCGTGCAGATCGCGCTGCACGGCAGCGTGCGCGCCGCCGCTGAGCGCCTGCACCTGACCCAGCCGGCCGCCAGCATGGCGTTGGCGGAGATGGAGCGGCAGCTGGATGCGCCGCTGTTCGACCGCGAGCGCGGCCGCTTGCGCCTGAATGCGCGCGGGCGCGAACTGCTGCCGCTGGCGCAGGAACTGCTGGAACGCCATGCCGAATTCGGCCGGCGCGGGCGCGAGGAAGGCGCAGCGCTGGGCGGCGAGCTGCGCATCGGCGCCAGCAATACGGTGGGCAATTACCTGGTGGGCGAACTGCTCGGCGGTTTCGTGCGCGCGCATCCGCAGGTGGCGATCCGCCTGCGCGTGGCGAATACCGAGACGATCGCCGCCGCCATGCTCGAGCACGGCCTGGACATCGGCTGCGTCGAAGGCCCGGTGGCGCACCCGCTGCTGGAGGTGCGGCCGTGGCGCGACGACCTGCTGGTGGTGTGCGCGCCGCCGGAGCATTCGCTGGCGCGCAAGCGCAGCCTGAAACCGGCGGATTTCGCTGGCGCGCGCTGGGTGCTGCGCGAGCCCGGTTCGGCCACGCGGGCCACCAGCGAGCGCGTGCTGGCGCAGCTGCCGCCCGGCGAAACCGTGCTGGAACTGGACCAGATCGAGGCGATCAAGCAGGCCGTGGTGGCCGGGCTGGGCATCGCCTGCCTGCCGGCAGTGGCAGTCACCGACGCGCTGGCCACCGGCCGCCTGAAGGCGCTGAAGACGCCGTTCCTCGACCTGCGCCGCAAGCTCTCGCTGCTGCTGCACCGGCAGAAGTACCGCGGCGCCTTGCTGGATGCGTTCCTGGAAGAAGTGTGAGGCGCGGCCACGGCGCGCGCTGGTTTTCCGGCGCAGCCGTGCGGGGAGCCTGTTCGCGCGGGATTCAGCGGGCGGGCGCGCCGATGATTTCCGCCAGCATCGCCTCGGCTTTCTCGTGCGTGGGCGCATTCAGCAGCCGCGCGGCGTGGCGGCGCAGGTGTGCGTGGTCGAGCGTGGCGAGGCGGTCGCGCACCTGCAGGATCTGCGCCGGGTGCATGCTGAACTCGTCGAGTCCGAGCAGCAGCAGCAGCGCGGTGAAGTTCACGTCGCCGGCAATCTCGCCGCACAGGCTTACCGGCTTTTTCGCGCGGCGCCCGGCGCCGAGCACGTGCGAGATCAGCCGCAGCAGCGCCGGCTGCAGCGGGTTGTAGATGTTCTCCAGCGCATCGTTGCCGCGATCGGCGGCGAGCACGTACTGCGCCAGGTCGTTGGTGCCGATGGCGAGGAAGTCGGCGTGCTCCAGCAGGGCGCGCACGTTGATCGCCGCGGCCGGCACCTCGATCATCGCGCCCAGCGGCAGCTTCTCCGGCAGGTCGATGGACTCGCGTTTCAGGTCCTGCCGCGCCAGCTTGAACAGCGTGCGCACCGCGATCATTTCATCCGGCTGGGTCACCATCGGCACCAGCACGCGCACCGGGCCGTAGCAGGCGGCGCGCAGGATCGCGCGGATCTGCGTGGTGAACACCGCCGGGTAGCGCAGCGACAGGCGGACGCCGCGCACGCCGAGCGCCGGGTTGTCCTCGCCGCGCAGGGTGAGCCCGGCCGCGTCGGCCTTGTCGGCGCCCAGGTCCAGCGTGCGGATCGTCACCGGCAGGCCGCCCATGCCCATCACCAGGTCGCGGTAGGCGATGAACTGCTCGTCTTCCGACGGCAGCCCCTTGTGCTTGAGGAACAGGAACTCGGTGCGGTACAGGCCCACGCCGTCGGCGCCGCGGGCGCGCGCCATCGCCACGTCGGCCGGCGTCTCGGCGTTCGCCAGCAGGGCGATCTCGACGCCGTCGCGGGTGCGCGTGGGCGCGTTCGCCAGCTTGGCCAGCCGGCGGCCTTCGGCCGCGGCCTCGCGCTGCCAGGCGCGGTAGCGCGACAGGTCCTGCGCGGCCGGGTGCACGATCGCCTCGCCGCGTTCGGCGTCGAGCAGGATCAGGTCGTCGTCGTGGATGTTGGACAGCGCGTCGCGGGTGCCCACCAGCATCGGCAAGCCGAGGCTGCGCGCCAGGATCGCGCTGTGCGAATACGCGCTGCCGGAACTGGCGACCACGCCGAGCAGGCCGTTGCCGGCCAGCTGCGCCATGTCGGCCGGCGCAATGGAGTCGGCGATCAGGATCTCGCCCACGCGCGCGGCCAGCTTGCGTTCCTCCGGGCTGGTCTGCCGCTGCAGCGCGGAGATCACCCGGTTGATCACCTGCTCGACGTCTTCCTTGCGGCTGCGCAGGTAGGGGTCGTCCATCGCCTCGAACACGGCGGACAGGCGGTCGCGCTGCTTCTTCAGCGCGGCGCCGGGGCGGTAGTGGCCGATCCGCACCAGGTCGTCCAGTCCGCGCAGCAGCTCGGCGTCGTCCAGCAGCAGGCTGTGCGCGTCGATGAATTCGTTGACCTCGCGCGCCAGCGCACCGTGCAGCTTGCCGCGCAGCTCGCGCAGTTCCTGCCGCGCGGTGTCCAGCGCCTGGTGCAGCTTCACCAGTTCGCTCTCGATCTCTTCCTCGGCCAGCGGCCGGGTGTCGACGGTGTAGCGGCTGGGCTGCACCAGCCGCGCGCGGCCCAGGGCCATGCCGTGCGCGGCGATGGTGCCGGTGAGGAGGTGTCTCATGGGTGGCTCCTGGCGGAGCCGGAAATCGGGAATCGGGGTTCGGGATTCGGCAAAGCACGCTGCGGCAAGACTTGCCGCCGCGATCGGCACGCAGCTCCTGCCTTTGCGAATCCCGAATCCAGAATGACGAATCCCATCGCTCCTAGCCTCCCTCGTCGAACTTGCGCTCGAACAGCTCGACCACCGCGGCCAGCGCGGACGCCTCGTCGGGCCCGTCGGCGCGGATGGTCACCGGGCTGCCGATGCCGGCGGCCAGCATCATCACGCCCATGATGCTCTGCGCATTGACTTCGCGGCCCTTGCTGACCAGCCATACGGTGGATTTGAAACCCTGCACCAGTTGCACCAGCTTGGCCGAGGCGCGGGCGTGCAGCCCCAGCTTGTTGGAAACGACGATTTCTTGCTCAAGCATGGTCGATGAAGATTCCCCCGCGGCCACCGCTGGCCGCGATCTCGGCCAGTTCGTCCAGTGGTTTTTCCGCATAGTTGAGTACGCGCAGCAGCATCGGCAGGTTGAGGCCGGAGACGCAGCGCAGGTGTACGCCGAGCGCGCCCAGCGACAGGCCGATGTTGCACGGCGTGGCGCCGTAGAGGTCGGCCAGCACCAGCACGCCGTCGCCGGTGTCGAGCTCGCGCGCGTGGCGCGCGGTGAGCTGGCGCATCACGTCGGGGTCCGATTCCGGCGGAATCTCCACCGCCGCCACCTGCAGCGGCAGCTTCGGCATCACGTGGTGCGCGGCGGAGATCAGCGCGTGGCCGACCGCCTCGTGGGTCATCAGCAGCACGCCGACGCTCATGGCCGGCGACCTGCGGGGGCGATGTGCAGCGGCAGATCGGTCATCACTCGAGCTCGCGATGGAAGGTGAGCACGCCCTCGCGGCGCGCGCGGTAGTGCGCGGCGAGCTTCTCGACCAGGTAGACCGAACGGTGGCGGCCGCCGGTGCAGCCGATCGAGATGGTCACGTAGCTGCGGTCGTCCTGCTCGAAGCGCGGCAGCCAGGCGTCCAGCCAGCGTGCGGTGTCGGCGAAGTATTCGCCCACCAGCGGCTCGGCGTCGAGGAAGTCGCGCACCGGCTTGTCCTTGCCCGACAGCGGCCGCAGGTGCGCATGCCAGTGCGGGTTCGGCAGGCAGCGCGCGTCGAACACGAAGTCCGCGTCCAGCGGCAGCCCGCGCTTGAACGCGAACGACTGGAACATCAGGGTCAGCCCCTCGGTCGCCTGCGCGTAGCCGGTGGCGACCAGCCGGCGCAGCTGGTGCACGTTGAGTTCGCTGGAGTCGATCACCTTCTCGGCGATCGCCATCAGCGGGCGCAGCAGGCGGCGTTCCTCGGCGATCGCGTCGGCCAGCGACAGCCCGCGGGTAGCCAGCGGGTGGCGGCGGCGGGTTTCCGAGAAGCGCTTCATCAGCACCTCGTCGCGGCAATCCAGGAAGATCAGGTGCACCTGCACGCCGGCGGCGGCCAATTCCGACAGCACGGTCGGCATGTGCGCGAAGTCGGCACCGCGGTTGCGCACGTCCACGCCCACCGCGATGCGTCGGTGCTTGCTGCCGCTGCCTTCGACCACCGCGCCGACCAGTTGCGGAAGCAGGGCCGACGGCAGGTTGTCGACGCAGTAGAACTCCAGGTCCTCCAGCGCGCGCAGCGCCACCGTCTTGCCGCCGCCGGACATGCCGGTGAGCACGATCAGGTGGATTTCGCGCGGGTCGACCCGCGGGTTCGGGGAGGGGAAGTCGTCGCTCATGCACTCACCATGGGGGCAGCCGCTGCAGCTGGTGCGCCTGGCGGTCGATGAAGGTCTGCGCGGGATCGATGCCCTTGCTCTTCAGCGCGTGGTTGCGCACGGCGGCCTCGACCAGCACCGCCAGGTTGCGGCCCGAGGCCACCGGGATGGTGATCATCGGCACCGCCACATCGAAGATCTCGCGGTGGCCGATGTCGCCGGTGAGGCGGGTCAGCGCGTCGGTCTCCTCGCCCTCGCGCAGCGGCTTGAGGTGGATCACCAGGCGCAGGTACTTGGAGATCTTGACCGACATGTGGCCGAACATTTCGCGCACGTTGAGCACGCCCAGTCCGCGCACTTCCAGCAGGTCCTGCAGCAGTTCGGGGCAGCTGCCGTCGATCACGTCCGGCGCGATCAGGGTGAATTCGGTGGCGTCGTCGGCGACCAGGCGGTGGCCGCGGCTGATCAGCTCCAGCGCCAGCTCGCTCTTGCCGGAGCCGGCCTCGCCGGTGATCAGCACGCCGATCGAGAACACCTCGAGGAACACGCCGTGCAGGGTGACCTTCGCCGCCAGCATGCGCGCCAGGTGGTACTGCAGGTAGGTGAGCAGCTCGTGGCCGCGCTTGGGGCTGATCCACAGCGGCGTGTCGGTTTCCTCGGCGACCTCGCGCAGGTCGGCCGGCACGGCCTGGTCCTTGGTGACGATCAGCGCCACCGGCTGGTAGGCGGCGATCTTGTGCATCACCTCCCAGCGCTGGCGCGAGTCCAGCCCGTCGAGGTAGTTCAGCTCCTCCGAGCCGATGATCTGGATCTTGTTCGGGTAGATGACGTTGAGGTAGCCGATCAGCGACGGCCGGCGCGCCTGCGCCGCGCCCGGCTCGAGCGCGCGCGATTCCCCGCGCATGCCGGAAACCCAGCGCAGGGCCATGCGTTCGTGGACGCTGTCGTAGAGCTGTCGTGCGCTGATCCGATCCAAGCCGAGGTCCTTTGCGCCGCGTGCCGTGGCCCGGTGGACCTTCGCGGCAGTGGGGTCATTGTGCCAGCTTGGACGATGGCGCGTGTCCGGAGGGTAAAACGGCCCGCCCTGTCCGGGGCGGGCCGTGACGGGCGGAAGCCCGGAGTGGTCAGCCGTACTGGCGCTCTTCGCGGGTTTCGCGCTGATGCTTGTCGGCGACCTTTTCGCGGTACCTGCGCAGCTGGTTGACCAGCTTGTCGAACAATACGTCGATGGAGGCGTACATGTCGGCCTCGGTGGCTTCGGCGTGCAGGGTGGCGCCGATGACGCCGAGGGTCCCCTCGGCGCGGTGCTGGAGCTTGTCGACGGAGAGCACGATCGCGAGGCTCTTCAATTTGTCGTCGAGGCGGGTGAGGCGGTCGAGCTTGGCGGTGGCGTGGTCGCGCAGGGCCGGGGTGACTTCAATCTGCTGGCCGCTGAGTTGGAATTGCATGGTGCGCCTCCTCTGGTGGTGCAGTGCCGCTTTTCGCGGCGGGTGGACGCGCGGGGCGTGGGGAGTCGCCGCGCATCGTGAATCATCCTTTAGCAGGTATGGGAGCGATTTTTCGTTAACCAAGTTCCCGCGGATAGCCCCTGCGACAATCAGCCCGCGCGCTGGCGCTCGCTGGAGGTGGGAATGCGCAGCCCCTCGCGGTATTTGGCGACGGTGCGGCGGGCGACCTGGATGCCCTTGCGCTGCAGTTCCTCGGCGATCGCCAGGTCGGACAGCGGCTTGCGCGCATCCTCGGCCTCGATCAGCTTGCGCAGCATGGCCTGGATCGCGGTGGCCGAGGCGGTCCCGCCGTCCTCGGTGGAGACGCCGCTGGAGAAGAAGTATTTCAGCTCGAAGGTGCCGCGCGGGGTGTGCAGGTACTTGCGCGTGGTGACGCGCGAGATGGTGGACTCGTGCATGCCCACTTCCTCGGCCACCTCGCGCAGCACCAGCGGGTGCATGGCCTCCGGGCCGTAGTCGAGGAACGCGCTCTGCCGCCGCACGATCGCCTCGGCGACCTTGAGCAGGGTCTCGGCGCGCGATTCCAGGCTCTTGATCAGCCAGCGCGCCTCCTGCAGCTGGCCGCGCATCCAGCTGGCGTCCTCGCCGCGGGCCCTCGCGATCAGGCCGCAGTAGTGCTGGTTCAGGCCCAGCCGCGGCTGCGCGTCCGGATTCAGGCTGACCCGCCAGCGGCTGCCGTCGCGCAGCGCGTAGACGTCGGGGGCGACGTATTCCACCGGCGTGGCGTCGAGCGCGGCGCCGGGGCGCGGGTCGAGGCTGCGGATCAGCACGGCGGCGTCGGCCACGTCGTTTTCGCCGGCGCGCAGGCGCCGCGCCAGCCGGGCGGTGTCGTTGCGCGCCAGCAGCTCCAGCTCGGTGTCGACGATGCGCAGCGCCAGTTCGCGCTGTGGCGTCCCGGAGGCGAACTGCTCCAGTTGCACGCGCAGGCAGTCGCGCAGGTCGAGGCTGCCCACGCCGGCGGGGTCGAAGCCCTGCAACTGGCGGCGCACGGCATTGATTTCCTCGACGCTGGCGTTGAAGCCGGCGGGCAGCGCGGCGAGCACGGGCTCCAGCCCTTCGGCCAGGTAGCCGTCGGAATTCAGCGCGTCGATCAGCACGGTGGCGATGAGGTGCTGGCGCGGGTTGAACGAGGCCAGGTTGAGTTGCCACAGCAGGTGTTGCTGCAGAGTTTCGGGCGCGGCGTTCTGCGGCTCGAAATCGTCGTCGCCGCGCATGCCGGCGCCGCTGCCGCCGCCGTTGCTGGAGAAGTCGATCGGCGCTTCGGCTGCGCCGCCACCGTCCGACCAGTCGCCGGCGTCGTCGCCGGCTTCATCGCCGGCGGGCACGCTGGCCGTGACCGTCTCGTTGCCGGGGTATTCGCTTTCGGTCCCGCTGCTCTCGGCCGCTTCGTCGTCCTCGACTTCCTCGGCGAACTCCAGCAGCGGGTTGCTCTCGGCAATCTGCCGCAGTTCGGCTTCCAGCTCCAGCTGCGACAACTGCAGCAGGCGGATCGCCTGCTGTAGTTGCGGCGTCAGGGTCAACTGCTGGTGGAGGCGAAGCTGCAGGGCGGGTTTCATGCCGGCGGGGTCGGATGGAATCGCGGCCATCCTAACGCGTGGCTGTGGCTGCAGCCATAGCCCGCGGTCGCGCTGGGGACCCGCTTCGGCAGGTATGTCAGAGCCGGAATTCGCGGCCCAGGTAGACCTCGCGCACTTTCTCGTCGGCAAGGATGTGCGCCGGGGTGCCGCGCGACAGCACCTCGCCCTCGTTCAGGATGTAGGCGCGGTCGCAGATGCCCAGCGTTTCGCGCACGTTGTGATCGGTGATCAGCACGCCGATGCCGCGCTCCTTGAGATGCCGCACGATGCGCTGGATCTCGCCGACCGAGATCGGGTCGACGCCGGCGAACGGTTCGTCCAGCAGCATGTAGCGCGGGTTGGCGGCCAGCGCGCGGGCGATCTCCACGCGACGGCGCTCGCCGCCGGACAGGCTGACGCCCTTCTGCCCGGCGATGTGTTCGATCTTCAGCTCGTCCAGCAGGTTTTCCAGTTCGCCGTTGCGCTGCTGCGCGCTCAGCCCGTCGCGCAGCTCCAGCACGGCGAGGATGTTGTCCGCCACGCTGAGCCGGCGGAACACCGAGGCCTCCTGCGGCAGGTAGCCGATGCCCAGCCGGGAGCGTGCATGCATCGGCAGGCCGGTGATGTCCGTCTTGTCCAGCCTGATCGTGCCGCCGTCCGCCTCGATCAGGCCGACCACCATGTAGAAGCAGGTGGTCTTGCCGGCACCGTTGGGGCCGAGCAGGCCGACCACCTCGCCTTCGCGGATGGAGAAGCCGAAATCGCGTACGACCTGGCGCGACTTGAAGCTTTTCTGCAGACCTTCGGCGGAAAGCATCGGTTACTGCTGCCCCTGCGGGGTGGGCACGCTTTTCGCCGGCGCGGGCGCGGCGGGTCCGGCCGGTTTCGGCTTGGGCTTGAAGGTCATGTGGACCAGGCCGTCGCCGGCGCTTTCGCCGGTCATCTGGCTGGTCTCGGTGTTGTAGGTGAGCCTGTCGCCATGCGCTTCGCCGCGGCCTTTCTGGGTAACCGAGGCCTTGCCGCTGAGCACCGCGATGCCGTTGAGGTTGTCGTAGTCGAGCGTGGCGGCGTCGCCCAGCATCAGGTTGCCGTTGTCGTCCAGCTGCTCGAGATGGGCCGGGCTGCCGGTGATGACCACCCGGCTGATCTGGGTGTCCGCGTCGAAATACACCTTGGCCTGCGCGCCGGTGGCTTTCAGCGTGCCCTGGGTGATCACCACGTTGCCGGTCAGCGTGCTCACGCTGTTGGGTTTCTGGAAACCGTCGAAATTCTTGGCGGCGACCTGCATCTCCTGCTGGCGGTCGCTTTTCCTGGCCAGCGCCGGCTGGGCCGCGAGCAGGCCCAGGACGACGACGGCGAGCGCGAACCTAGCGCTGGCGCGGCGGGAAGGTGGCATGGACGTCATCGAGCAGCTCCAGGTGTTTGTCGTTGAGGTCGGCACGCATGCCGATACCGCTGATTCTAGTGCCGCCTTGCACCATCTGCGCCGGGGCGGCGGTTTCCAGGCGATTCTGCTTCGGCCAGGCGGTGACGTCGGCGGTCTGGATGCGGGTCGCCGGCGTATCGCCGAACGCCGCCCGGTTCATCTCCACCGGGCCCTGCAGCTTGAGCTGGGTGCCGTCCTTGTTGACCCAGCCGTACAGCGACTGGCCCAGCCAGTCCGGCACCCCGGCCTGGTTGGCCGGCAACTGGAAGGTGGGCGCGTTGAGGTAGAGCGATTCGTCGCCCTCGCGGCGCTCCAGGTGCGGCGACTGCAGGTGGAAGCTGGGCAGGCCCTCGGCGTTGTACTCGGTCATCCGGGCGTCGGTCAGGGTGTAGCCGGAACGCGGCGGGCCGACGAAATCGGGGGTCTTCGGCGCCGGTCCCAGCCACCAGAGCAGCAACTGGGCCAGCCCGGCGGCCAAGGCGACGGCGACGGTTGCGGCCGGCAGGCGCCGGTCGCGCAGCCAGAGGCGGAGGCTCATCGCCAGCGCTCCCGTTCGGCGTCGCTGCGGCCCTGCGCGTGCAGGATCAGGTCGCAGACCTCGCGCACGGCGCCCATGCCGCCGCTGCGGGTGGTCTGCCAGTGCGCGGCCTCGGCCACCCAGGGGTGCGCGTTCGCCACCGCCACCGCCAGCCCGGCGGTGCGCATCGGCGGCAGGTCGGGCAGGTCGTCGCCGGTGAAGGCGGCCTGTTCGGGTGCCAGGTGCAGCGCATCCAGCAGCTGCAGCAGGCAGGCGCGCTTGTCGCCCTGGCCCTGGTAGACGTGGGCGATGTCCAGCTCCTCGGCGCGCAGCGCGACCGGATGGCTGATCCGCGCGGTGATGATCGCCACCTGCACGCCGTTCGCCTGCAGCCGCTTCAGGCCGAGGCCGTCGTGCACGTGGAACACCTTGGTCTCGCGGCCGTCCTCGCCGTACCACAGGCGGCCGTCGGTCAGCGTGCCGTCCACGTCGAAGGCCGCCAGGCGGATTTTCGCGGCGCGGGTCAGGAGGTCGGCGGGGAGGTTGGCAAGGTAGTTGGTGGGCACGGGCGGGATTCTAGGAGAGCAGGATCAAGAGCAGCGTGTTTGATTTGTCTGATTCGTCGAGACGAATCAGACGACACGCGCACGGAGCAGATCATGAATGTTCAGCGCGCCGACCACGCGCTGTTCATCGTCGACCACCAGCAGGGCGTGGATCTGGTACTGCTCCATCATCTGCGCCGCCTGCGCGGCCAGCTTGTCGGCGCCGATCGTCTTCGGGCCGCGGGTCATCAGCTCGGCCACGGTGGCGCCGCGCAGGTTCACATCCTCGTCGTCCAGCGCGCGGCGCAGGTCGCCGTCGGTGAACACGCCGAGCAGGCGGCCGTCGGCGTCGACCACGGCGGTCATGCCCAGGTGCTTGCGGGTCATTTCGACCAGGGCGGCGGTGAGGCTGGCGTCGGGCGATACCCGCGGCACCTCGTCGCCGGTGTGCATCACGTCGCTGATGTGCAGCAGCAGGCGCCGGCCCAGCGCGCCGGCCGGGTGCGAGCGGGCGAAGTCGTCCGAGGTGAAGCCGCGTGCCTCCAGCAGCGCGATCGCCAGCGCGTCGCCCAGCACCAGCGCCACGGTGGTGCTGGTGGTCGGTGCCAGGCCCAGCGGGCAGGCTTCGCTGGAGATGCTGCCGTCCAGGTGCACGTCGGCCTGGGTCGCCAGCGAGGAGGTCGGGCGGCCGGTGATCGCGATCAGCGGGATGCCCTGGCGCTTGATCACCGGCAGGATGAACAGCAGCTCGTCGGTCTCGCCGGAGTAGGAGATTGCCAGCACCACGTCCTGCGGCAGGATCATGCCGAGGTCGCCGTGGCTGGCCTCGCCCGGGTGCACGAAGAACGCCGGCGTGCCGGTGGACGCCAGGGTGGCGGCGATCTTGCGCCCGATATGGCCCGACTTGCCCATCCCGCTGATCACCACCCGCCCCCGGCAGCCCAGGATCAGCCGGCAGGCCTCGGCGAACGCCGGCCCGATCCGCGCCCCCAGCGCCTCGACCGCCGCCGCTTCGGTGGCGATCACCGTGCGCGCGCTGCGCGTGATGGCGTCCGGATCCAGCTTGGCCGGCGTGGCGGGAGAGGGCGGGGCGATGCGTGCGTTCATGGGGGCTCGACAAGGAAGGGAAGGGCGGCCATCTCGCCGGACGAGGGCGCCGCCTGTGCCGATCTGGTACCGCCGTCATTTCTGCGCCAGCGGATTTCCATTACCATGGCATATCCGCATTTTAACGTCATTGAGCCAGCGCGATGGGTTCCCTTCGCGACGGAAGCCCTTTCCGGCTGGCCAGCCTCTCGTATGGAACACTCCCCGATGGACCCTGCCCGCATCCAGGCAATGATCGTGAACGGCCTGCCCGGCGCCCAGGTGGAGGTGAGTGGCGACGACGGCGTGCATTTCGAGGCGACCGTGGTTGCCAGCCAGTTCGCCGGCAAGTTGCCGCTGGCCCGGCACCGGCTGGTCTACGCCACGCTGGGCGAGCTGATGGGCGGCGCGATCCACGCGCTGGCCCTGAAGACCCTGACACCGGAGGAAGCCGGGATTCGGGATTCGTAATTCGGGGTTCGCCAAAGCCGAACCCCGCCAGCGTCTCGCATCCCGTTTTTCCGCATCCCTAATTCCCCATCCCGAATCCCGTACACCTATGGCCAAAATTCTGATCAGCGGCGGTACGCCGCTCCATGGCGAGGTAAGCATTTCCGGCGCCAAGAACGCCGTGCTGCCGATCCTCGCCGGCTGCCTGCTGGCCGACGAGCCGGTCAGCATCGGCAACGTGCCGCACCTGCACGACGTCACCACGTTCATCGAGCTGCTCGGCCAGATGGGCGTGCAGCTGGTGCTGGACGACCGCATGAAGATGCACGTCGACCCCCGCACCACCAGCACCTGCGTGGCCCCGTACGACCTGGTGCGCACCATGCGCGCCTCGATCCTGGTGCTCGGCCCGCTGGTGGCGCGCTTCGGCCAGGCCGAGGTCTCACTGCCCGGCGGCTGCGCGATCGGCTCGCGCCCGGTCGACCAGCACATCCGCGGCCTGCAGGCGCTGGGCGCCGAGATCACGGTCGAGAACGGCTACATCAAGGCGCGGGCCTCGCGGCTGAAGGGCGCCCGCATCGTGATGGACATGGTCACCGTCACCGGTACCGAGAACGTCATGATGGCGGCGACCCTGGCCCAGGGCACCACGGTGATCGAGAACGCGGCGCAGGAACCGGAGGTGGTCGACCTGGCCCACTGCCTGATCGCGATGGGGGCGCAGATCGAGGGCGCCGGCACCTCGACCATGGTGATCCATGGCGTCGAGCGCCTGCACGGCGCCGAGTACGAGGTGCTGCCCGACCGCATCGAGACCGGCACCTTCCTGGTCGGCGCGGCGATGACCGGCGGCAAGGTGCGCGCGCGGCATGCCCGCGCCAGCACGCTGGACGCGGTGCTGGCCAAGCTGGAGGAGTCCGGCGCGCACATCACCACCGGCGACGACTGGATCGAGCTGGACATGGGCGGGCGCCGCCCGAAGGCGGTCAACATCAGCACCGCGCCGTACCCGGCGTTCCCCACCGACATGCAGGCGCAGTTCACCGCGCTGAACTGCGTGGCCGAGGGCACCGGCGTGGTCACCGAGACGGTGTTCGAGAACCGCTTCATGCACGCGCACGAGCTGCAGCGGCTGGGCGCGGACATCCGCCTCGAAGGCAATACCGCGGTAGTGCAGGGCGTCGCGCAGATGAGCGGCGCGCCGATCATGGCCACCGACCTGCGCGCCTCGGCCTGCCTGGTGCTGGCCGGCCTGGTGGCCAAGGGCGATACCGTGGTCGATCGCGTCTACCACATCGACCGCGGCTACGAGAACATCGAGGAAAAACTCGGCGTGCTCGGCGCGAAGATCCGCCGCCTGCCGAACTGAGCCGCCCTAGCGGGACGGGACAGGGCCAGCATGGCCGCGCTGACGGCGCCGCCGGCCGCGCACCACGTGCAGCACGAACAGGACGGGCAGTACCAGTCCCGCCGTCCAGTGGCCGATCGAAGCCACGCCGCGCAAGCGGTCGTCCACCAGGTAGTAGAGCAGGTAGCCGGTGGCGATCAGCCAGCCGAGCACGGTCACGGCAAGGCTGCCGCTCACGCGGTGGCGACCGCTGCGCCAGCCGGCGACGATGTGCGCGCCCCAGACCAGGCCGAAGGTCCACAGCGTGGCGAAGGCCGCCGCGGCATGCAGGCGCAGCCACCAGGGTTCCAGTGGATGCGGGGCAAGTCCGAACTCGCCCCTGCGTTCCATGAAGTAGTGGAACAACAGCCACAGCACGCCGCTCAGCCAGAGCGTTACGCCCACGGCCCAGGCCGCGTAGCGGCGACGGCGGGACAGCCGCAGCGGCAGGGCGTGCCCGATCGCGCGGTGCGGCATCGCGAGCGGCTTCATGCCTGCGCTCCCAGCACGGACCACCGGCCATCGGCGTGCAGGTAGGCGGTGGCATCCAGTGCCTGCAGCAGCGGTGCGCTGGCCGCGCCGCTGGCCAGCACGATCTTGGTCAGCGCATCGGCCGCCATGCATTGCGCGGCGACCACGCTGACGCATTCGCGTTGGCCGGTGACATGCCGCGTGCGGCCGTGCAGGTGCGGGCCATGGCCGTCGCCGGCGAAGGCGCGACCGCTGCTTGTGGCGACGGCCGCAACCTCCACTTCGAGCACCGGGCATGACGCCGGTGCGTGCTCGCCAGTGTCGACGGCGACCCGGTGCGGGCCCTCGCCCAGCAGGCGCAGGTCGCCGCCGGCGTTGACGCAGGCCTGCCCGATGCCGTGTTCCTGCAGGCATCCGATCGCGCAATCCACGGCATAGCCCTTGGCGATGCCGCCGAGGTCGATCCACAGCGGCCGCCGCCGGCGTGCGCGCGGAAGCTCGCCGTCCAGCTCGATGTCCCGCCAGTCGGCGCCGGCGGCTGGCGCATCGCGTGCCGGCGCGGGTAGCAGGCCGCGGGCCACCAGGTCGGCGCCCACCGTCACGTCGAACGTACCGTCGCTGCGGGCCGAGAACTCCAGCGCCGCACGCAGCACGGCGGCGGTGTGCGGGTCGATCGCCACCCAGCGGCCGACGGGAGCGCGGTGGAGGCGCGAGAGATCGCTGTCCGGTTCATGGAAGCTCATCCGCGCATGCACGTGTGCCACCGCCGCGAACGCCGCGTCGATGGCGCGGTGCGCGGCCCGTTCGCCGCCGTCCGCGGCGACGCGGATGCTCACCGTGGTGCCCAGCAGCGGGCGCGCCCGCTCAAGCGTGCGGCTGGGCGAGCACGTGGGCATAGGTGGCCAGCAGGCGCTTGACGCCGTCGGTGATGTGCCGGCTGGAGAGCGTGGCGCCGGAGATGTTCTGGATGTCCCCGCCAAGCTTCAGCGCCGCGCCGTGGGCCTTGCCGGTGAACTGGGCGCGCCAGGCGGCATTGCGCACACCGTCGCCGTAGGTCTCGCGGTATTCGAGGATCTCCACGTCCCTGACCGCGCCGTGCGCGTCCAGCGCCAGCGCGAACGGAATGAAGTCGTGCTTGCCCACCACCTGGTCGGCGATGAACCAGCCGCCGGTGGAACTGCGCCACGCCTTCAGCTGTGGGTTGAGCACGTCGACGCCGCAGTCGGCCTCGATCGCCTTGACCTGCGCGGGAGTGAGGGTGATGAAGTCGGGAGTCAGCGTGGCGCCGGGGAACATCAGCGCCTGCGCCTGCTCCACGCTGAGGTAGACGGTGGCATGCACCGGCGCGGCCACCACCAGGGCGGCCACGGGAAGCAGCAAGAGGCGGGATTTCATGGGCGTTCTCAGAAGTAGAAACCGGCCTTGACGCGCAGACGCCACTTCTCGAAGTCGACGTCGTAGCTGCGTCCGCCGACCACCGCCCCGGGTTCGCCGTTGGCCTGCTCGCTGGCCCAGGGCAACTGCTGCAGCAGGGTGGCGGTGACGAAGAAGCGGCGGCCGCCGTAGTGGATCACCGGGCCGAAATAGGTGGCGTTGTTGGTCTGGCGGGTGAAGTGGTAGCTGTTGTACTCGTGCTCGTTTTCCAGCTCGAAGCCGGCCGACCAGTTCGGCCGGAAGCGGTACGAGGCGGCGAAGCCTAGGTTGGCGTCGACCTCGTAGTTCCAGCTCTTGCGGGTCGGGTCGGCCGCGTCTTCCTGGTAGCGCCATTCCGGCGCATAGGTGGCGTTGAAGGCCATCACCAGGCGGTCGTCGAGGAAGTTCTTCTGCAGGATCAGCTTGGCCTCCAGCTCGCGGAACGCCGGCCCCACGGTCGGTTCGAGGTAGAACGCGACGCCCACGCCGTCGGTATAGGGGCTGAGCACGCGCCAGATCATTTCGCCGGAAAAGCCGACGAAGCGCTTGTCGTTGTAGTGGCCGTAGGGCGCGGGCTGGTCGTAGGACAGCGGCTCGGGCGGCGTGGTGACACCGTTGGGGCCGTTGCGGTAGGCGGAGGCCTGCACGTAGTTGGCGTACAGCGCCACCTGCAGGTTGTCGGCGAGGCCGTATTCGAATTCCGTGCGGCCGTCGAGTTGGTTGAAGCTTCCACCCACTTTCTGGTGGCGCCAGGTGGCCCACTGTTCCACTTCCTTGGCGCCCTTCGGCAGCAGGTCGGTGGTGTAGACGTAGCCGAACATGCTTTCCTCGGCCCGGGCCCGCGTCGCGCAGACGCTCCCGAACAGGCCCACGGCGAACAGGAAAAGGATCGGCAGGGAACGGCGCGGTGGTAAACGGAACATCGGGGGTCCTGAGTGGCAAATGCGAATTGTTTGCATTTGCCAGGCGGAAGTCAACGCCGGATCAACCCGGCGGGTCCTGGTGCCCCGCACCGCGGATGGTCGCGGTGCCGCCGGGAACGACGGCCGGAGTGCGCACGCTTGCGGCTCAGTCGGCCCGGTAGCGCACCAGCTCCATCACCATGTCGCCGCCATCGTGCTGCGACAGCTTCACCGGCAGCGGGTAACGGCCGGGGGCGTACCACGCGCTGAAGCCGCGGTCGGCATCGGTGCGGTCGACCCGCTGGGCGGCGAAGCTGCCGGCGGGGACCTTCACGGTCTCCTTGCCGGTCACCTCGAAGTGCTGCGCCTGCACCTCCTGGCGCACCGCGACCGGCAGCGTGATCTGCCGCCTGCCGTCGCGCAGCGCCAGGCCCAGTGCGAGCGCCAGCGTGTTCCGCTCGACCATGCCGGGGCGGGCCGGATAGCTCTGCGGACCCTTGCCTTCATCCACGGTCACCCGGTTTTTCGGCCAGTCGACTGCCAGGTGGCGCTGCTTCTGCTTGACCGCAGCCTGCAACTGGTAGTCGTAGCCGATCGCCTCGGGCACGTCGCCCTTCCAGCGGAAACGCGAGCTTTCCGTGACATTGGCGCCGAGCAGGGCGGCCAGTCCGCCGGTGCCCTTGACGTCCTTGCTGTAGATCCACTCGCCATTGCCGGCCGCGCGCAGGGTCACCGTGGCGACTCCCATCGGCTGGCCGCCCTGCGATACGTCGTAGGTGGCGGTGAACGCGGTCGGCGTGGCGGCGGGGATGGCCCGGGCGCCGAGCAGCAGGCCGAGGCCGAGCAGGGGGGCGAGCAGGGGTCGGATAGTCATGCGCCGAGTCTGCCCAGACCGGGCTGAACCGGCTTTAAGGAGAAAGGCCGGCGTCGCCCAGCCGCAGCGGGGCCGACAGCGGCTGCCCGTCGAAGCGCGGCGCCTGGCCATCCCATTGCAGGCGTCCCGCGGCCAGCAGGCCCAGCACCGCCGGCAGCAACCGGTGTTCCAGCGGCAGCAGGCGCCGCGCCAGGCGTTCCTCGTCGTCGCCGGCCTCGATCGCCAGGCGCGCCTGCGCGATCACCGGGCCGCCATCCAGTTCGGCGGTGACGAAATGCACGCTGGCGCCGTGCTCGGCATCGCCCGCTTCCAGCGCGCGGCGATGGGTATGCAGGCCGCGGTATTTCGGCAGCAGCGAGGGGTGGATGTTGATGATCCGGCCCACCCACGGCTTCAGCGCCTCGCCGTCGAGGATGCGCAAGAAGCCGGCCAGCACCAGCCAGTCGGCGCCGCTGGCGGCGACGCGCCGGAACAGGTCCAGGTCGAATGCGCGGCGGTCCGGATAGCTGCGCGGATCCAGCGCCAGGGTGGGGACGTTCGCGGCCTCGGCCAGGCGCAGCGCGCCGGCGCCGGCCTTGTCGCTGCCGACCAGCACGAATTCGACCGGCAGTTCGCCGCGCTCGCGCGCCTCGAGCAGCGCGGCAAGATTGCTGCCGCGCCCGGAGGCGAGCACGGCGACCCTGGCAGGAGCGGTTGTCACGGAACGGTTCAGCCGATATGCACGCGTTCGTCGCCCGGCGTGGGCACGATGTCGCCGATCACCGAGCTGGCCAGGCCATGCTTCGCCAGCAGCGCGGATGCGCCGGCCACCGCGTCGCGGGGCAGGATCACGGTGAAGCCGACGCCGCAGTTGAACGTGCGCCACATTTCTTCGCGCGCCACGTTGCCTTCGCGCATCAGCCAGTCGAATACCGGCGGCAGCACGATGGCGGAGGCGTCCAGCGCGATGCCGAGGCCGTCCGGCACCACCCGGATGATATTTTCCTTGAGGCCGCCGCCGGTGATATGCGCCAGACCGTGGATGGGAATTGAAGAGTCCGCACATGGATGTGCGGGGTTTTGCGATGGACTCGCGTGAAGTAAATCCAGCATCGGTTTGACGTAGATCGTGGTCGGCGCCATCAGCGCGTCGACCAGCTTCACGCCGCCGAGGTCGAGGTCGAACGGATTGCCGGCGCGCTCGAGGATCTTGCGGATCAATGAATAGCCGTTCGAATGCGGGCCGCTGGAGGCGACGCCCAGCACCACGTCGCCGGCCACGATGGCGTCGCCGGTGAGCATCCGCGACTTTTCCACCGCGCCCACGGTGAAGCCGGCCAGGTCGTACTCGCCCGGCGGGTACATGTCCGGCATCTCGGCGGTCTCGCCGCCGATCAGCGCGCAGCCGGCCAGTTCGCAACCGGCGGCGATGCCGCCGACCACGGCGGCGGCGGTGTCCACGTCCAGCTTGCCGGTGGCGAAATAGTCGAGGAAGAACAGCGGTTCGGCGCCCTGCACCAGCACGTCGTTGACGCACATGCCGACCAGGTCGATGCCGATCGTGTCGTGGCGGTTCAGCGCCTGCGCCAGCTTCAGCTTGGTGCCCACGCCGTCGGTGCCGGACACCAGCACCGGTTCTTGGTAGCGGCCGCTCAGGTCGAACAGGCCGCCGAAGCCGCCCAGCCCGCCCATCACCTCGGGGCGGGAGGTGCGCCTGACCAGCGGCTTGATGCGTTCGACCAGCGCATTGCCGGCATCGATATCGACGCCGGCGGCGCGGTAGGTGAGGGCGTCAGACATGGCGGAAACCGGCGTGGGTGAAACGCGCAAGTTTAGCAGCTTGCGGCGCCGTTGCCGGCCGGCCGCCGCGGGTTTGGTGACCGCCGGCATGGACGCTGGGGGCGCGATTGGGCAGACTTCCCGGGAGCTTCCCCTCAGAAGATACCCCTTCCATGCGCCTGTCACGCCTGCTGATCGCCACCCTGCTGCTGGGTCTTGCCGTGCTGCCGCGGCTGCACGCGCAGGCCTCGGGCTCGCCGTACTCGGTGGTGGTGCCGCTGGCCGACACCAGCGACGCCCAGCGCGACCAGGCATTCGCCACCGCGCTGGGCCAGGTGTTGGCGCGGGTCGCCGGCGGCCAGGACCTGCGCAGCAACCCCGGCTACGCCGAGGCGTTGGGCACGGCAGCCTCGATGGTGCAGAAATTCCAGTACCAGCGCGCCGCGACCGGGCTGGTACTGGACGTGGAATTCGAGCCCGGCGCGGTGCGCCGGCTGGTGTCGAAGCTGGGCGTGCGCAGCGCCGGCATCAAGCCGCCGGTGCTGTTGCTGGTGCGGGGCAGCGATGGCCGCCTGCTCGACCAGCCGGCGCTGGCCGGCCTGGCCGCGGCCGCCGGCGCGCGCGGCGCCAACCTGGCCTACCCCGACGCGGCCAATCCGCCGGACGTGGCCAAGGTCGCCGCTACCGACCCGGCCGCGCTGGCGGCGATCAACCAGCGCTACCACACCGGCCTGGTCCTGCTGGGCAAGCTGCGCGACGGCGGTGCCGACTGGACCCTGGTGTCCGGCGGCCAGGCGCAGCACTGGAGCGACCAGGGCGCCACGGCCGTCGTGCTCGACAACGCCGGCAATGGCCTGGTCGATCGCCTCGGCAAGCAGCTCAACGTGATCGGCGCCGGCCCCAGCGAAGGCAAGCTGTGGGTCAGCGGGCTCGAATCCGCTATGGATTACGCCAATCTGATGGCGACCCTGCAGGAAGACCCATCGGTGAAGCAGGTACAGACCCTTGGCGCACAGAACGACGGCGTGCTGCTGCACGTGAAGGCCTCCGTGCCGATGGGCGCGCTGGCCGCGAACCTCGCCGCCGGCGGCCACCTGCTGCTGCAGGGCGAGACGCATGCGGGCGCGAACGAGAGCCTGCGCTGGCTGCATTGAGTTGGATGCGAGTCCCTCGCAAAAAAAACCGCACATCCATGTGCGGACTCTTCAAAATGACCAATGACCATCTCCTGGCCGGGACGTACCGAGTGAATCAAGACAAGGACATCCCACACCGCTGGCAACTGCTCGCCATCGCGGCGGTCATCGTCTACCTGATCTGGCTGCTGGCGCCGGTGCTGATGCCGTTCGCGGTCGCCGCCATGCTGGCCTATCTCGGCGATCCGCTGGTCGACCGGCTGGAGCGGCTGCGGCTGAACCGGACGTGGGCGGCCACCGTCGTGTTCGTGGTGATCATGGTGGCGGTGGTCGGCGTGCTGCTGCTGCTGATCCCGCTGATCGCGCGCCAGATCGAGAACCTGGTCAGCAACCTGCCGCGCTACGGCGAATGGGCGCAGAACACCGTGTGGCCGTGGCTGCAGGCCCGCCTGCATCTCGATCCGCACACCTTCGACAGCGATCGCCTGCTGGCCGCGGTCAAGGGCCACCTCGCTTCGATCGGCGGCGTCGCCACGGCGGTGCTGGGCAAGGTGTCGCGCGGCGGCCTGGGCATCGCGATGTGGCTGACCAACCTGGTGCTGATCCCGGTGGTGGCGTTCTACCTGCTGCGCGACTGGGACAGGCTGGTGGCGAAGATCGACGGCATGCTGCCGCGCTCGATCCAGCCCACCATCGCCTACCTGGCCAGCGAGTCGGACAAGATCCTCGGCGCGTTCGTGCGCGGCCAGCTGCTGGTGATGCTGGCGCTCGGCGTGTTCTACGGCGCCGGCCTCAGCGTGGTGGGGCTGACCGTAGGGCCGCTGATCGGCATGGTCGCCGGCCTGCTCAGCTTCGTGCCGTACCTGGGCTTCATCATCGGCTTCGTCGCGGCGATCGTGGCGGCGCTGGTGCAATACGGCGACTGGGCGCACGTGCTGATGGTCTGCGGCGTGTTCACGGTCGGCCAGTTGCTGGAAGGCTACGTGCTGGTGCCCAAGCTGGTCGGCGACAAGATCGGCCTGCACCCGGTGGCGGTGATGTTCGCGGTGCTGGCCGGCGGCTACCTGTTCGGCTTCCTCGGCGTGCTGCTGGCGCTGCCGGCGGCGTCGGTGATCATGGTGCTGCTGCGCTACCTGATCGAGCGGTACCGCATGAGCGAGCTGTACAACGAGGCAGGGCCGGAGGATCCGGTGATCGCCGAGGCGGGAGCCGCCGCGCCGGCAGCTGCACCGCCGGGCGACCCGCCCGCGCCATGATCCTGCAGCTGCCGCTCGCGCTGCGCTGGCCGCGCCGCCAGCGCTTCGAACATTTCCACGCCGGCGCCAATGCCGCCGCGCTAGCCGCGGCGCAGGCGCTGGCGTTGCAGGCCGGCGCGCCCTGGGTCTACCTGCACGGCCCCGCCGGCAGCGGCCGCAGCCACCTGCTGATGGCCGCCTGCCAGGCAGCCAGTGCGGCGGGGCGGCGCGTGCAATACCTGCCGCTGACCACGATCGCGGATCATACGGCGGCCTTGCGCGGCGTCGCCGGCAGCGAACTGCTGGCGCTGGACGATATCGGCGCCATCGGCGGCCATCGCGATGCGGAGCATGCACTGTTCGACCTCTACAACCGCGCCCGCGCCGAAGGCAACGCACTGCTGTTCGCCGCCGACGCCGCGCCGGCCGCACTGGGTCTCGACCTGCCCGACCTGCGCTCGCGTCTCGGTGCCTGCACCCAGTTCGCGCTGAAACCGCTCGACGACGACGAACGCCGCGCCGTGCTGAAGGCGCAGGCCGCCGCACGCGGCATCGAGCTGGACGACAGCGTGCTGGACTGGCTGTTCGCCCGTTATGCGCGCGACCTCGGCGCGCTGCTCGACCTGCTCGACAAGCTGGACCAAGCCTCGCTGGCGGCGCAGCGACGGATCACCATCCCGTTCCTGCGCGGGTTCCTGCGCGAAGCGGCATCCTGAAACGACAAAGGCGCCCGCAGGCGCCTTCGTTTGCTTCGGCCGGGTGGACCGCTCAGGCCTTGAGCAACCCCGGCGTCGCTTGCCGGCCGATCGCGTCGGTCAGCGCCTTGGACACGTTGAGGTTGCCGGCGATGAGGTTGCCGCTGGCCGGGAGGCCGTCGCGGCCGGCGAAGTCGCAGTAGCGGCCACCCGCTTCATGCACCAGCAGCACGCCGGCAGCCATGTCCCACGGCTTCAGGCCGATCTCGAAGTAGCCGTCGTAGCGGCCGGCGGCGGTGTAGGCCAGATCGAGCGCGGCGGAGCCGGAGCGGCGGATGTCCTCGGCCTGGCCGAGGATCGCGCGGGTCATGTCGAGCTGCGCGGCGAGGTGCTCGCGCTGGCGGAACGGGAAGCCGGTGGCGATCATCGCGCCGCCCAGGTTCTCGCGCTTGCTGACGCGCATGCGGCGGTCGTTGATATAGGCGCCGTCGCCCTTGCTGGCGGTGTACAGCTCGTCGCGCAGCGGGTCGAACACCACCGCGTGGATCGGCACGCCCTTTTCCAGCAGCGCGATCGATACGCTGAAGTGCGGGATGCCGCGCAGGTAGTTGTGGGTGCCGTCCAGCGGGTCGATCACCCAGGTCAGCGGGCCCTTGCCGATCGCGCCGCTTTCCTCGGCGAGGATCGCATGGTCGGGGTAGGCGCGGCGCAGTTCCTTGATGATCTCCGCCTCGGCCAGCTTGTCGACCTCGGAGACGAAGTCCATCTGCTGCTTCTCGACGATGTTGAGGCCGTCGATACGGTTCATGTAGCGCAGGATCACGTTGCCTGCGGAACGGGCGGCGCGCGCCGCGATCGTGACGTGGGGTCGGGCCATGGGTATCGACTTTGGAAGAGAGCGGGGCTGCGGCCGGCGATTCTAGCAGAGGCGGGTCCGGGCCGCCCCGGGTCCACTATCCTTGTCGGCCCGAACCCTCGATCTTCCTGCGCATGACCGACCGCCACGACCTCGCCGCCCGCTTCCGCTACGTGCTGGTGCGCACCTCGCATCCGGGCAACATCGGCAGCGCGGCCCGGGCGATCCGCACGATGGGTTTCGCGCGGCTGGAGCTGGTCAGCCCATATCGTTTCCCCGATCCGGAGGCGAATGCGCTCGCCGCCGGCGCGGACGATGTGCTGGCCAACGCCGGCATGCACGCCGACTTGGTGGATGGTCTGGCCGGCAGCAGCCTGGCGCTGGGCTTGTCGGCGCGCCGGCGCGGGGTGAACCTGCCGGAGATCTCCCCGCGCGAGGCGGCGCAGCAGGCGCTGGCCGCGGCCACCCGCGGCGAGCAGGTGGCGCTGGTGTTCGGCAACGAGCGCACCGGCCTGGAGAACGAGGAACTGGCGCGCTGCCACGCGATGGTACGGATTCCCAGCGCGGACGACTTCAGCTCGCTCAACCTGGCGCAGGCGGTGCAGGTGATGGCCTACGAGCTGCGCGTGGCGATGCTCGGCGACGAACCGCCCGCCGCGCCGCCGGAGCACGACGAGCCGCCGGCCGACGCGGCGCAGATGGAGCAGTTCTACCGCCACTTGGCGCAGACCCTGGACGATATCGACTTCCACAAGGGCCGCGAACCGACCACGATCATGCTGCGCCTGCGCAAGCTGTTCCAGCGTGCGCAGCCGGACGCGCGCGAGCTGCGCGTGCTGCACGGCATCCTAGCCGATGCGCAGCGGATGGCGGGGCTGGCGAAGCACAAGTAGCCGGTTCCGGTAGGGCGGGCGGTGCCCGCCCTACCTGGCGGTGCCGCCTGTAGGAGCGCACCCTGTGCGCGATCTGTCTCTTCTACACCTCTGACGCTGCCGACGAAGTCAGACGAGTG
>NZ_JBYTCN010000005.1:63941-98887 GCF_058790335.1 Rhodanobacter sp. FW101-FHT13A11
GTGCGCGATGCTCTGATGTCGAACGAAGCCAAGAGCATCGCGCACAGGGTGCGCTCCTACTGCTCGTCGTCGGACGGTTCCAGCGACGGCGCCGGGGTGACCAGCAGCTTGTCGATGCGGGCGCCGTCGAGGTCGACCACTTCGAAGCGGATGCCGTGCCAGGCGAACATCTCGCCGGTCTGCGGCACGTGGCCGAGGGCGGTCATCACCATGCCGGCGGCGGTGCGGTAGCCGTGTTCCTCCTCGCCCGGCAGCTCGCCGATCTGCAGCAGTTCGCGCAGGTCGTCGGTGGACAGGCTGCCGTCGATCAGCCAGCTGCCGTCGGCGCGCTGCATGATCGGGCTGTCCTCGCTGCTGCCGGCGTGGCCGATCTGGCTGGCGCCGACCACCGCCGCCAGCAGGTCGTTGACGGTGACCAGGCCCTCGATGTCGCCGTATTCGTCCACCACCAGCGCCAGCGGCGTCTCGGCGTCGCGGAACTCCTCCAGCAGGTCCAGCGCGCGGGCGGTGGCGGGCACGAACAGCGGCTTGGCCAGGTGCCCGAACAGTTCAGGCGTGCCCTCTGAGAAGCTGTGCAGCAGCAGCTTGACCTCGACCACGCCGACCACCTCGCTCTCGTCGCCGCGGTACACCGGGTAGCGCGAGTACGGGGTTTTCCGCATCACTTCGATGTTCTCCTCGCGGCTGGCGGCGATGTCCAGCCAGGCGATGCGCATGCGCGGGGTCATCACGCTGTCCACCGTGCGGTCGCCCAGGCGCAGCACGCGGTTGACCATGTTGTGTTCGTCGGCGTCGAGCACGCCCTGTTCGGCGCTCTCGGCCACCAGCAGGCGGATCTCCTCCTCGGTGACCCTGCCGCCGCCCTGCGGGGTGATCCGCAGCAGGCGCAGCAACTGGTTGCTCGACGCGTTCAGCAGCCACACGAACGGCGCGGTCAGCCGCGACAGCAGCAGCATCGGGATCGCCACGTACGACGACACCTTTTCCGGCGCCGCCAGCGCGAGCCGCTTGGGCACCAGTTCGCCGACCACGATCTGGATGAACGAGATCAGCGCAAAGCCGAACACGATGCCGATGACCCGCGCGTACGGCAGCAGCCATCCCAGGTACGCACCCTGCAGGGCGGCGGCGATGTGGCCGCCCAGCGCGTCGCCAGCCACCGCGCCGGTGATCAGCATCACCAGGGTGATGCCGACCTGCACGGTGGACAGGAAGTGTTCCGGTGCCTCGGCGTGGCGCAAGGCCGCGGCGGACTTGCGGCTGTTCCGGGCCATCTGCTTGAGGCGGCTCTTGCGCGAGGCCACCAGCGCCATCTCCGACAGGGCGAAGAAGCCGTTGCACAGGGCCAGCACGAGGACGAGCGCGATTTCGGTCAGCATCGCGGCGATGACGGGGGAGGCTGCATGGTCACAGTGTAAGGGGTGCGCGGGGCGCAGTTCATCCAGGCATTGATGCAGGGCAGCATGACAGTCCTGTAACATGACTGTCATGTACTCCCAGGCATGACCCGCATGTTTTCACTGCAGACGATTTTCGGCAAAGGCGACAAGTTCTACGGGTTGCTCGAACAAAGCGCCGCCACCGTGTGCGAAAGCGCCGGCGCCCTGCACGAACTGCTGACCCGGCCCGACCGCGGCGCGGTGATGGCGGCATTCACCGCTACCCGGGCGCGGGAGAAGGCGCTGGCCGCGCAGATCAGCGAGGGTCTGGTGAACACCTTCGTCACCGCGCTCGACCGCGAGGACATCGAGGCGCTGAATTCGGCGCTGTACAAGATCCCCAAGAGCATCGAGAAATTCGCCGAGCGCTACGAGATCGTGGCCGAGCGCCTGGACGGGGTGGATTTCGTCCAGCGCACGCTGGTGCTGCGGCGCTCCAGCGAAGTGGTCGCCGAAATGATCGGCGAGCTGCGCCGCGGCCTGCGCATCGACCCGGTGAAGAAGCTGCAGGACCGCCTGCAGGCGCTGGAGTCGGAGGGCGACCGCATGCTGCTGGCGCCGTACCGCACGCTGTACGTCGAGGGTAACGACGCGATGCGCGCGATGCTGGCGAAGGACCTGTTCGAGCTGATCGAGAAGGCCATCGACAAGTGCCGCGACGTGGGCAACATCGTCTATTCGATCGTGCTGAAGCACTCCTGAGGCCGCGCCCGTGAGCTTGCGTCCATCGCCCCGTACGGCCGCGCGGCCGGTGTCGCATGCCATCCCCCGTCCGGTCGGGGGAGGCGCATGAGCGTCGTCATCGCGGTGGTGGTGATCGCGCTGGTCTTCACCTACATCAACGGCTTCCACGACACCGCCAACTCGATCGCCACGGTGGTGGCGACCAAGGTGCTCACCCCCGGCCAGGCGGTGTTGCTGGCGGCGGGCACCAACCTGGTCGGCGCGTTCCTGGGTACCGCGGTGGCGGCCACCATCGCCTCCGGGCTGATCAATGCCGGGGTGGTCGAGATGGGTTCGCAGCTGCTGATCTGCGCGCTGCTGGCGGCGATCGTGTGGAACCTGATCACCTGGTGGCTGGGCCTGCCGTCCAGCTCCAGCCATGCCCTGGTCGGCGCGCTGGTGGGCGCGGCCATGGCCGCCTCCGGCAACCGGTTCGACGCGGTGGTCTGGGCCGAGGGCAGCTGGCTGAAGGGCCACGGCGTGATCCCCAAGGTGATGATACCGATGGTGCTGTCGCCGCTGGCCGGCTTCGTCATCGGCTTCCTGCTGATGGGCGCGCTGTACGCGCTGCTGGCGTGGTTCGCCAACCGGCGGGGCTGGTCGCGGCGGTTCGGGCGCACTCCGTTCGTCAACGCGTTCTTCGGCAAGGCGCAGATCGTCTCGGCCAGCGCGATGGGCGTGGCGCACGGCATGAACGACGCGCAGAAGAGCATGGGCATCATCGCGCTGGCGCTGGCCGGCGCCACCGCCGCGCACCAGTTCGATCACCTGCCGGCGTGGCTGGGTTTCCTGCGCGTCGACGGCAACCCGGCCGGCGGCTTCGAGATCCCGGTGTGGGTGAAGGTGGTTTCCGCGCTGACCATGGCCGCCGGTACCGCCGGCGGCGGCTGGCGCATCATCAAGACGCTCGGCCACAAGATGGTCAAGCTGCACCCGATCAACGGTTTCGCCGCCGAGACCAGTTCCGCGCTGGTGATCCTCAGCGCCTCGGCGTTCGGCATCCCGGTGTCGACCACCCACAACGTGTCCGCCTCGATCATGGGCGTGGGTGCGGCCAAGCGCTTCGACTCGATTCGCTGGTCGGTGGTCGAGCGCATGGTGTGGGCGTGGATCCTCACCCTGCCGGTCACCGCGCTGCTGGCCTACGGGCTGGTGGTGGTGTTCCGGCTGGTGTCCTGACTGGACTATCCATCCGTGTGTAGGAGCGCACCCTGTGCGCGATGGCTCTTCGTTACGTAACGGAAAGCATTCGCGCACAGGGTGCGCTCCTACAGCGAATCGTCGCCGACGGCGATGAGCCGTTCCAGCTGGTCGCCGAGCGTGCCCAGTTCGCGTACCACGCGCTGCAGCTCGGCGGCATCGAGGAACTCGTAGGGACGGTTCTCGCACAGGTGCAGGTAGGGCGAACCGTCCAGGTCGGCGACCGCCAGGAAGCCGGTGCGCTGCTGCCAGTTGAAGCGCAGGCAGCGGCCGGGATCGACGCCGGCCAGCGGCCCGATCGGAGTGGAGATGCGCAGGTAGCGCCGCCCCGACTCGTCTTCCAGCTCGGCCAGATAGATGCCCTGGCTGCGATCCTTCGCCAATTGCAAGTCGAAACTGATCAGGTACGGATCGTTCTGGCGCAGTTCGTGCTGGCTGCCGATATGGGAACGCACGGCTTCGAAGTGGCGCATGCGGCGGCTTCCGCTGGCTGGGGTCGGCAGCTACTCTGCCACGACCCACCGCCAGCGTCGCGTGAACCATGAATGAGGCCGCCGCCCGCATCTACGCCGCCATCGCCGCGATACCGCGCGGCCGGGTCGCCAGCTACGGCGCCATCGCCGCCCGTGCCGGGTTGCCCGGGCGGGCGCGGCTGGTCGGCCGGCTGCTGGGCGAGGTGCCCGACGGCATGGAATTGCCGTGGTACCGCGTGCTGCGTTCCAGCGGGCACATCGCGATGCCGCCGGGCAGCCGCGGTTTCCGCGAACAATCGCGGCGGCTGCGCGCCGAAGGCGTCGAGGTGAAGAACGGCCGCGTACCGCTGTCGCGGTTCGGCCTGGATGGCGATCTCGACCACGCGCTGTGGGGCATGCCGGACGCCTGAGCGGCGGTGTTGCCGACGGGTCGCCGCTGCCTTTGCCGGCGGCCGGGCCGGGTCGGTTTGTTACCATGTTCCCGATGAATGCCGCCCTCGACCTGCTCCAAAGCGTTTTCGGCTACCCCAGTTTCCGCGGCCAGCAGCAGGCCGTCGTCGAGCATCTCGCCGAGGGCGGCGATGCGCTGGTGCTGATGCCCACCGGCGGCGGCAAGTCGTTGTGCTACCAGATCCCCGCACTCATGCGGCAGGGCACCGGCATCGTGGTGTCGCCGCTGATCGCGCTGATGCAGGACCAGGTCGACGCGCTGCGCGAAGCGGGCGTGGCTGCCGCGTTTCTCAACTCCAGCCTCGGTGCCGACGAACAGCGCGAAGTGGAGCGGCAACTGCTGGCCGGCGAGCTGAACCTGCTGTACGTGGCACCGGAGCGGCTGCTCACGCCGCGCTTCCTCGGCCAGCTCGAGCGCACCGAGGTGGCGCTGTTCGCGATCGACGAGGCGCATTGCGTATCGCAGTGGGGCCACGATTTCCGCCCCGAGTACCGCGAGCTGGCGATCCTGCACCAGCGGTTTCCCGCGGTGCCGCGCATCGCGCTCACCGCCACCGCCGACCCGCGCACCCGCGAGGAGATCGTCGAGCGGCTCTCGCTGCAGGACGCGCGGCAGTTCGTTTCCAGCTTCGACCGGCCGAACATCGGCTACCGGGTCAGCCTGCGCCACAACGCGAAGCGCCAGCTCGGCGAATTCCTGCAGGGCCACGCGGGCGAGTCCGGCATCGTGTACTGCCTCAGCCGGCGCAAGGTGGACGACACCGCCGCATGGCTGGCCGAGATGGGTGTCGAGGCGCTGCCGTACCACGCCGGGCTGGACGCGGCGACCCGCATGAAGAACCAGCAGCGCTTCCTGCGCGAGGACGGCGTGGTGATGGTCGCCACCGTCGCGTTCGGCATGGGCATCGACAAGCCCGACGTGCGCTTCGTGGCGCACCTGGACCTGCCGCGCAGCATCGAGGGCTATTACCAGGAAACCGGCCGCGCCGGCCGCGATGGCCTGCCGGCCGAGGCGTGGATGATCTACGGCCTGTCCGACGTGGTCACCATGAGCCAGATGATCGCGCAGTCCGAATCGGCCGACGAGCGCAAGCGCGTGGAACGGCAGAAGCTGGAATCGTTGCTGGCCTACGCCGAGGCCACCGGGTGCCGGCGTGAATTGCTGCTGGGCGCGTTCGGCGAGACCTATCCCGGCCCCTGCGGCCATTGCGACAACTGCATCGCGCCGCCGCCGACCTGGGACGCCACGGTGCCGGCGCAGAAGGCGTTGTCGGCGGTGTACCGCACCGGCCAGCGCTTCGGCTCCGGCCACGTGATCGACGTGCTGCGTGGCGAGGAGACCGAGCGCGTGCTCGCCCTCGACCATCACCGGCTCAGCACGTTCGGCATCGGTGCCGAGATGGACGAGAAACAGTGGCGCTCGGTATTCCGCCAGCTGCTCGCCGCCGGCCTGCTGGAGGCCGACGCCGAAGGCTACGGCACCCTGCGTCTCACCGCCGCCAGCCGCAGCGTGCTCAGCGGCGGCCACCAGGTGAAGCTGCGCGAGGACGCCCGCCCCGAACGCGCCAGCCGGCGCCGGCGGGACAGCAAGCTGGCCACCAATGACAAGAGCCGCGGCAGCAGCCTCGGCATCGAGAGCTGGGAGCAGGGTCTGTGGGACGCCCTGCGCGCGCTGCGCACGCAGCTGGCGAAGCAGCAGGGCGTGCCGCCCTATGTGGTGTTCCACGACGCCACCTTGCTGGCCATGCTGCGTGCCATGCCGGCCAACGAGGACGAGCTGTCCGGCGTCAGCGGCGTGGGCGAGGCCAAGCTCAGGCGCTATGGCCGCGACTTCCTGGCGGTGATCAACGCGCCGGCCTAGGCTGCTCCCGTGTAGGAGCGCACCCTGTCCACAAGGGACTTCCTTCGGTCGTGCGCGATGCTCTGATGTCGATGTGAGCCAAGAGCATCGCGCACAGGGTGCGCTCCTACCGTTCGCCCGTGAGCCACTGCATACGGTATTGAACTCTTCGACAATGCGTCACGGTCAAGGGCGGCGGGCAGTGCCGGCCCTCCGAAGCCGTGCATCGGGAAAGGGCGGCGGGCCGTGCCCGTCCCGCCTGGCCCGCTGCATACGTATTCAGCCGGACACGGCAAGGGGCGCGGTGCAGACTCGGGCGCATCTTGATGCCATGACGTTGGGGAGACGCGATGAGCACGATGGACATGACGGGCGACGGCTTGGGCCAGCGCGCCACCGCGCGGGTGGTGCTGATCTCGGCGGCAGCGGCGTTGGGCGGGTTCCTGTTCGGTTTCGACACGGCGGTGATCAACGGCGCGGTCGACGCGGTCCGCGGCGGCTTTGCGCTGGACGCGGCGCAGATCGGCTTCGCGGTGTCCTGCGCGCTGCTCGGCTCGGCGCTGGGCGCCTGGTATGCCGGCATGCTGGCGAACCGCTTCGGCCGCGTGCGCACCATGCAGGTGGCGGCGGCGCTGCTGGTGGCCAGCGCGCTGGGCTCGGGCCTGGTCACCGCGGTATGGGACCTGATCCTGTGGCGGCTGGTCGGCGGCATCGGCGTGGGCGTGGCCTCGGTGATCGCGCCCACCTACATCGCCGAGGTGTCGCCTGCGCACATCCGCGGCCGGCTCGGCTCGATGCAGCAGCTGGCGATCGTGCTGGGCATCTTCGCCGCCCTGCTCAGCGACGCGTGGCTGGCCGGCGTGGCCGGCGGCGCGGCGCAGCCGCTGTGGCTGGGCCTGGCGGCGTGGCGCTGGATGTTCCTGGTGGCGACGCTGCCGGCGCTGGTCTACGGCACCCTGGTGCTGGGCGTGCCGGAATCGCCGCGCCACCTGGTCGCCAAGGGCCGCCTCGACGAAGCCCGCGTGGTGCTGCGCAACGTGCTGAACATGCACAATGAGACCGCGCTGGACAACAAGCTGCGCGACATCGAGGACAGCCTGCGCTCGGAGCACAAGCCGCGCCTGAGCGACCTGCGCGGCAAGGCCGCCGGGCTGCTGCCGGTGGTGTGGGTCGGCATCCTGCTGTCGGTGTTCCAGCAGTTCGTGGGCATCAACGTGATCTTCTACTACTCGTCCACCCTGTGGCATTCGGTGGGCTTCAGCGAGGCCGATTCGTTCACCATCACCGTGGTCACCTCGATCGTGAACGTGCTGGTGACCCTGGTGGCGATCGCGCTGGTCGACAAGATCGGCCGCAAGCCCCTGCTGGTGGTCGGTTCGGCCGGCATGGCGATCACCCTGGGGCTGATGGCGTGGTGCTTCTCGCAGGCCACCGGCAGCGGCGCCACGCTGAGCCTGCCCGGCGCCACCGGCATCGTGGCGCTGGTCGCGGCGAACGCCTACGTGGTGTTCTTCGGGGTGAGCTGGGGCCCGGTGGTGTGGGTGCTGCTGGGCGAGATGTTCCCCAACCGGATCCGCGCCACCGCGCTGGCGGTGGCCGCGGCGGCGCAGTGGCTGGCCAACTTCGCGATCACCAGCACGTTCCCTGCGCTGGCCGAGTTGGGCCTGACCTTCGCCTACGGGCTGTACGCCGGCTTCGCGCTAGTGTCGCTGCTGTTCGTGCTGTACGCGGTGCGCGAGACCAAGGGCATCGAGCTGGAGGACATGCGCGCATGAAGGCCCGGGAGCGGGAAACGTCCTGCCAGGCCGATCCGCCGCATGCGCCGGACTGCGCCTGCCGCGAGGCGCGGCGGGCGGTATACGACAGGCGGCGGGCAAACCGGCTAGGATTCGGGGGCACCGGCGTCGTGCCGGGTGGCAGGTGGACTCCGGGTCAGGCTGCGGATGAAGGGAAAAGCCACATCGATCGACATTGCCCACCTGGCCGGGGTATCCCAGGCCACGGTGTCGCGCGCGCTGCGCGGCAGCCCGCTGGTCAATGAGGAAACCCGGCGGCGCATCCAGGCGGCCGCCGAGCAGCTCAACTACAAGGTCGACAAGAACGCCTCCAACCTGCGCCGGATGCACACCGGCACGCTGGCGCTGCTGTTCTTCGAGGATCCCACCGCCGACGAGTCGCACATCAACCCGTTCTTCCTGTCGATGCTGGGCTCGATCACCCGGGCCTGCGCGCTGCAGGGCTACGACCTGCTGATCTCGTTCCAGCAGTTCTCGCGCGACTGGCATGCCGATTTCGCCGACAGCAAGAAGGCCGACGGCCTGATCCTGCTCGGCTACGGCGACTACCTGGCCTACACCGACAAGCTGGAGAAGCTGGTCGCGCAGGGCACCCGCTTCGTGCGCTGGGGCGCGGTGCTGCCGGACCAGCCCGGCGTGTCGATCGGCTGCGACAATTTCCGCGGCGGCCAGGCGGCGGCCGGGCACCTGCTGGAGCGCGGCTGCCGCCGCATCGCCTTCCTCGGCGACGCCTCCAGCCACTACCCCGAATTCTTCGGACGCTACCGCGGCTACGTCGACGCGCTGCAGCAGGCCGGGGTGGAAGTCGACCCGGCGCTGCAGGAAAACGCCGAAAGCACCGAGCGCTCCGGCTACGAGGCGATGCGCAGCCTGATCCTGCGCGAGGCCGGCTTCGACGCGGTGTTCGCCGCCAGCGACCTGATCGCGATCGGCGCCATGCGCGCGCTCGGCGACCACGGGCTGCGCGTGCCGCAGGACGTGGCGCTGGCCGGCTTCGACGATATCCCCATGGCCAGCTTCGCCAACCCCCCGCTGACCACCGTGCTGCAGGACACCAAGCAGGCCGGCGAAGTGCTGGTCGACAGCCTGCTCAGCTTGATCCGCGGCAAGCCGGTCGACAGCCAGGTGCTGCCGGTGAAGCTGATGGTGCGCCGTTCCAGCCTGCGCTGAGGCGATGTCATTGCGGCTTTCACACGCCGTCGCTTAACCTGTATCCGCTGTCCGGATTTCTCCGCATGACAGGGTTCAACGCGCCATGGAACACACTCCGTCGGAGCTGGAATTTCACCAGGTGTTCGAGCGCATCACCGATGCCTACGTGGCATTGGACAAGGACTGGCGCTACACCTACCTCAACGCGAAGGCCTGCGAATTCTTCGGGCGCCGCGCGGAGGATCTGCTCGGCCGCGACATCTGGACCGAGTTTCCCGAAGGCGTCGGCGAGGCGTTCCACCGCGCCTGCGAACAGGCGATGGCCGAGCAGCGGCCGCTGCAGATCGAGGCGTACTACCCGCCGTACGGACGCTGGTTCGAGAACCGCATCTTTCCGTCGGTCGACGGGCTGACCATCTATTTCCTCGACATCACCGAGCGCAAGCGGGCCGAACAGGAACTGCAGCAGCACCAGCGCATGCTGACCCAGGCCCAGCAGGTGGCGCGCATCGGCAGCTGGGAGTGGGACATCGCGGCCAACCGGGTGACCTGGTCGGCGGAGCTGTATCGCATCTACGGGGTGGTTCCGGAGCGGCACGCGGCCACGTTCGAGGCCTACATGGCGCTGGTGCACCCGCAGGACAGCCAGCGCGTGCGGCAGATGATCGAGCAGGCGGCCGGGGATCACCGGCCGTTCGAGTTCGAGGAGCGCATCGTGCGCCCGGATGGCGCGGTGCGCACCCTGTTCAGCCGCGGCACCGTGGACGTCGACGAGGCCGGCTGCGCGGTCCGCATGGTGGGCGCCTGCCAGGACATCACCGAGCGCAAGCGTGCCGAGCAGCTCGAGGCCGGCCAGCACGAGATCCTCGCCGGCATCGCGGCACAGCGCCCGCTGGCGCAGAACCTCGAGCAGATCGCGCGCCTGCACGAGCAGATGAATCCCGGTGCGCTGTGCTCGCTGCTGCTGCTCGACGAGAGCGGCCGGCATGTGCTGCATGGTGCCGCGCCGAGCCTGCCCGAGGCGTACAGCCGCGCGTTGCACGGGCTGGAGATCGGCGACGCGCACGGCTCCTGCGGCACCGCCGCGTGGTGCGGCGAGCGCGTGGTGGTAGCCGACATCGCCACCCATCCGTACTGGGAAAACTACCGGTCGCTGGCCTTGGCGCACGGCCTGCGCGCCTGCTGGTCCACGCCCGTGCTCGGCAGCGACGGCCAGGTGCTGGGCACCTTCGCAGTGTACTTCCGCGAGCCGCGCGAGCCGCGCGAGGAGGAGTTGCACAGCATCGACCGCATGCTGCCGATCACCGGCATCGCGATCGAGAGCGAGCGGCTGACCCGTCGCCTGCGCGAGCGCAACCGCTTCTTCGAGATGTCGCTGGAAATCTTCTGCATCCTCGACCCGCGCACCCAGCGGCTGGTGCAGTTCAACCCGTCGCTGCCGCGCGTCACCGGTTACGGCGCCGACGAACTGAAGTCGCGCAGCTACCGCGAGTTTCTGCGCACGGAGGATGGCGGCACCGGCACCGATCCGATGCTGCAGCGGGATGCCGCGGGGCGGCCGGTATACGACTTCGTCAACCGCTGCGTCTGCCGCAACGGCAGCGAGCGGCTGCTGGAGTGGGCCTCGTTCGCCGCGCCCGACGGGCTGCTCTATGCGGTGGCGCGCGACATCACCGAGCGGCGCCGGATCGAGGCGGAGCTGGCTTACGCGTCCAGCCACGACCCGGTCACCGGGTTGCCGCACTATCTGCTGCTCGAACGGGCGGTGGAGGGGATGCTGCGTGATCCGGGCGGGTCGACCTCGCTGCTGGCGGTCGGGCTGGACCGTTTCCAGCTGGTCAACGCCTCGGTCAGCCATGCCGCCGGCGACGACGTGCTGCAGCGGCTGGCCGCGCGCCTGCAGGCCGTGTCGGGCGGCCAGGGCCAGGTCGCCCGCGTCGCCGGCGACGAGTTCGTGGTGGCCGCCGCCGGACTGTCGTCCGCCGGCGCGCTGGAACTGGCCGAACGGCTGCGCCAGGCCGTGGCCGAACCGCTGGAAGGGCCTGGCTACCGCCTGCGGCTCACCGCCAGCGTGGGCATCAGCCATTCTCCCGCGCACGGCGGCGATCCGAAGAGCCTGCTGCGCCGCGCCGAGGCGGCGATGTACCAGGCCAAGCAGGAAGGGCGCGACTGCGTCGTCGAATTCTCCACCGCCGAGATGCAGAACCTGGAGGACCGGCTGCAGCTCGGCAACCACCTGCGCGACGCCCTCCGGCTCGGCGAGCTGGAGCTCTACTACCAGCCGCAATACCGCGCCGCCGATCGCCGCATGACCGGCTTCGAGGCCCTGCTGCGCTGGAACAGCCGTCAGCTCGGCCAGGTGCTGCCGGGCCGCTTCATCCCGGTCGCCGAGGCGCTGGGCCTGATGCCCGAGATCGGCGAATGGGTGATCGACACCGCCTGCCGGCAACTGCGTGAATGGCTGGATCGCGGCTATCGCGACTTCACCCTCGCGGTGAACGTGGCGGCGCAGCAGCTGCAGCGTCCGGGCCTGGTCGGTCACGTCGCCGGCGCATTGCGGCGTCATGCGGTGCCGCCGGCGATGCTGGACATCGAGATCACCGAGAGCACGTTCATGGAGAACGTGTGGCGGGTGCGGCTGCGGCTGGCCGAGCTGAAGGCGCTGGGCATCCGGCTGTCGCTGGACGACTTCGGCACCGGCTATTCCAGCCTGGCCTACCTGAAGCAGTTCCCGATCGACAAGCTGAAGATCGACCAGAGCTTCGTGCGCGGCCTGCCGCTGGATGCCGCCGACGCGGCGATCGTGCGCACCATCATTGCCGTGGCGCATGAACTGCACATGCACGTCGCCGCCGAAGGCGTGGCGAGCGGGGAGCAGGCGGATTACCTTGCCGGCGCCGGCTGCGACGAATTGCAGGGCAACCACCTCGGCCCGGCAGTGCCCATGGTGCATGCCGAGGAACGCTTCAGCCCGGTGTCCGCAGAATCGGGGTAGAACCCATACGCGCCCGGTCGAGGACAAGGGTGCGCCGGTCGTGCGCAAGACCTTCAAGGACTATGCGCCTGGCTTCATCCACGTCGACATCAAGTACCTTCCTCAGATGGCTGACGAAGCCGCCAGGCGCTATCTGTTTGTAGCCATCGACCGCGCCACGCGCTGGGTCTACCTGCGCATCTACGCCGATCAGAACGAGGCCAGTAGCAGCGACTTCCTGCGCCGTTTGCACGCCGTCGCGCCGATGAAGATCGAGAAGCTGCTGACCGACAACGGCAGCCAGTTCACCGACCGCTTCACCAGCAAGACGAAAGAGCCGACCGGCAAGCACGCGTTCGATCGCGAGTGCACGCTGCTGGGCATAGAGCATCGCTTGATCAAGCCACGCCATCCGCAGACCAACGGCATGGTCGAGCGTTTCAACGGCCGGGTCAGCGACATCCTGGCCACCACCCGCTTCCGCTCGCGTGAGGATTTGCAAACTACGATCGAGCGTTACGTGAAGCTCTACAACGAGCATCTTCCGCAGCGAGCCATCGGCCACAAGACGCCGCTACAGGCGATGCACTCGTGGCGTAAACTGCGGCCCGATCTGTTTGTCAGACGACCAAAGAATCAGACGGGACTAGACAGCTAAGCAGCTGTTCGAGTGCATCCATGTCTTCAGGTCTAGCGCTGGAGTTAAGCGGCGCGGTACACGTGTCCGCTTGGGCGATACGTTAGACGTCGCAGTCACCGTCAAACCAATGTGCTAGCTCATCCACTGTATGAGAGATTTCAAGTTGGTCGTCAGTGCTGAAGGTGCGTGCCTTGACGACCCAGCTACCCTCGCCATTTGGATCCGAAACCCCGGTAGTGTCCATGAACTCTTGGAGCTTGGTGACCCAGCGCTGGGCGCTGTCGCCAAGCGCACGAACGTCTAGCTGGTGAAACGCGAGCGATAGCTCATGGAACGCGCTCGCGATCGACTCAGCTTCTCCGCGAGAATGAGGCAACATGAGAGACGAGCGGGCAGATGAGAGCTTTTCTGCTTGATAGGAATAACGCATGAACTTTCCTTGTGACGTCTAACGCTTAATAGACCCCACTTCGGGGCATATGCACTCGATGTTCAGCTTTCGACCATCGGTCGTCAAGCGGGCAAATCCCGCGGGTGGACAAGGGCTTGCCGGATGGTTGTCGTGATGCGGAGGGGCGAGGAGGGCCTTTGCATATCTCACGGATCGAGGCGCTATGCCTTATCCCCCACCATCGTCGGTGATAACGGTCGCTGGTTCGGGTGTGTCTGCCGCTGGTTCGGGTGTGTCTGCGCCACGTCTTCCGGACGAGGTTTGATGATGTTTGCGGCCTGAAGACGGCAGCTTGCGCATCGGGACTATCTGCGGGGATGGATACGCCGGTTCATCCTGGCGGATGAACCGGCGTTCGCGTGGAATGGGTGCCCTGGAGGTGGAGGACTTTCCGGCGACGCCGGCCGTGCCTGGCGGCGCGGTCAGCGTTCCGGGTGCCCGCGTTCTTCCATCAGTCGGGTGAGTTCGGCGACCAGATCGGGGCGGGTGGCCGTGGCATCCAGCAGCCAGACCTGCACGTCATGCGCCGCGACGCTGGCGTGCAGGTTGCCGCCCTCGGCCACGTTGATCACTGATTCGCCGAGCGTCAGCTTCCAGCGGCCGGCCTGCAGGTAGTCGCTGACGTCGAACGGCGCGGCGGCGTCGCCTTTGTTGAGCAAGACCAGCGCGATCTGGTGCACGTTGCCTTTCTGGTAGACGCGATAGAACGCGGCCTGGTTGCCGGCGAAGCGCAGCGGCAGCATCAGGCCGCGTTGCAGGGCGGGGGTGCGTTCGCGCAGTTGGGCGATGCGCTTGAGCTGCCGGTAGATCGGGCTTTTCGGTGCCGCGTCGATGCGCTGCTGGCCGTAGTAGTTGCGGTTGCCCTGGTGTTCGGCCTTGCCGCGTTCGAAGCCGGTTTCGGAGCCGTAGTAGATGGCAGGGATGCCGCGGGCGGTGAACAGGAAGTTGTTGGCGTCGATGAAGCCGGCGTCGGTGGCGTTCAGGCGGGCCATGTCGTGGTTGTCGTAGAAGGTGACCAGCTCGTACGGGTTCTGGTACGGCCCGTTGGTGAGGTAGAGGCGGTCGAGCAGGTGCGCGTAGTCGCTGTCCGGGTGCTCGAACACGTCGCCGAGGCGGCCGCGCAGCGGGAAGTCGAGCACGCTGATGCCGCCGTTCTGCGGCCAGGTGTACTGGCCGATGTTGTCGGGGCTGTAGTCGAACGCCTCGCCGAACATGAAGAAGCCGGGGTGCTTCGCGCGGATGCGCGCGCTGAACTGCTTCCAGAACGCGGTGGACATATGGCTGATGGTGTCGATGCGGAAGGCATCGGCGCCCTCGCCGATCCACTGGTCGTAGGCGCCCACAAAGTAGTCGAGCACGGCCGGGCTCTGGTCGTCGTTGTTGGACAGTTGCACCAGGTCGTCGTAGGCGTGGTAGAAGCGGTGCAGCGGGTTGCGCACCGGGTCGAGCTTGTACGGCGGCAGGTTCTGCTGGTCGGCGACCAGCTTGCCGTCCTTGTCGAAGATCTGGCCGTACTGCGGCTGGCGCACCGGCATGCTGAAGGCGGGCGAGCCGTGGTTGACCACGATGTCCTGCACCACCTTCAGCCCGGCCTGGTGCATCGCCGCGGTGAACTGGCGGAAGTCGAGGCCCTTGCTGGGCAGGTGTTCGTCGAGCTTGTAGAAGTTGACGCCCCAGTAGCCGTGGTAGCCGGTCTTGCCGCGGTCGGTGAACTTCGAGCCCCACGTCACCGGATCCCCGCCAGTGAACGCCTCGTCGGGGTTGTCCACGATCGGGGTGATCCACACCGCGCCGAAGCCCATGCCGCGGATGTAGCCGGCGTTGTCCAGCACGCCCTTGAAGTCGCCGCCGAGGTAGCCGATGTTTGCGCTTTCGCCCTTGGGCGCGCCGGGCACCGGGATGTCGAAGGTGCGGTGCGCGCTGCCCTGGTCGCGGTGGTCGTTCGACGGATCGCCGTTGACGAAGCGGTCGGTCATCACGAAGTAGATCGCGTTCGAAGCCATCGGCGCGTTGGTGCCGACGAAGTCGGGCGGTGTGGCGGCGTGAGCCAGGCCCGCGACCAGGGCCAGTGCCAATGCGGCAGCCATGTTCTTCATCATCGTGTTTCCCTCGACCTGACGCGTCCGGATTTTGGTAGGAGCCCGCTCGCGGGCGATGCTTTTCCCGTTCCTTGTTTCCCGAAAAAGAGCATCGCCCGCGAGCGGGCTCCTACGGGGGTGGGAGTGGTGGCGGGTTCGGGCACGCGCAGCGTGCACAGGCCGGCGACGAGCAGGCTCACGCCGCCCAGGCCCAGCGCCCAGATCGGCTGGTTGTGGAAGAACAGCTTCAGCAGCACGCCCAGCACGCTGGCGGCGAGCAGTTGCGGGATCACGATGAAGAAATTGAAGATGCCCATGTAGATGCCCATCTTCGCCGCGGGCAGGTTGTCCGACAGCATCGCGTAGGGCAGCGAGAGGATCGACGCCCAGGCGAAGCCCACGCCCACCATCGACGCGATCAGCCAGCGCGGGTCGTGGATCAGCAGGAACGAGAGCAGGCCCAGCCCGCCCAGCCACAGGTTGACCAGGTGGCTCAGGCGCAGCCCGCAGGCGCGCACCAGCAGCGGAATGGCGATGGCCGCCAGCACGCCCACGCCGTTGTAGGTGCCCATCAGCACGCCGGCCCAGTTGGCGCCCTCGTTGTAGGCGGCCGAGGTGGTGTCGCTGGAGCCGTAGAAGGTTTGCGACACCGCCGCGGTGGTGTTGATCCACATGGCGAACATCGCGAACCAGGAGAAGAACTGCACCCAGTTGAGCCGGCGCATCGGCAGCGGCATGCCGTGCAGGTCGCCCATGATGTGGCGCAGCGCGCCGTCGCTGCGGCTGCGGCTGAGCCACACGAACAGCGCGCCGAAGCCGGCCAGCCCGCCGGCCAGCAGGTATAGCTCCTTCTCCAGCGCGAAACGCCGGATCAGGCCCAGCAGCACCAGCCCCAGCACCAGCATCAGCGTGCCGATCTTCCACGCGCCGGCCACGCTGCCGGGCGCTTCCTCGACGCGGTTGTCGGAGAACGACTCCAACTGCTCCGGCGGGTACTCGCGGGTGCCGAGGATGGTCCACAGCATCGCGCCCAGCAGCACCGCCGCGCCGGCGTAGAAGGCGTACTTCACCGAGTGCGGCACCTCGCCGGCCGGCGCCGTGTTGGCCACGCCGAGGTGGGTGAGCACGTAGGGCAGGAACGAGGCGACCACCGCGCCCACGCCGATGAAGACGCTCTGCATCGCGTAGCCCAGCGGCCGCTGCGACGGCGGCAGCTGGTCGCCGACGAAGGCGCGGAACGGCTCCATCGACACGTTGAACGAGGCATCCATGATCCACAGCAGTCCGGCCGCGATCCATAGCGTGGGCGAGTTGGGCATCGCCAGCAGCGCGAGCGTGGCCAGCACCGCGCCGGCGAAGAAGTACGGCCGGCGCCGGCCGAAGCGGTTCCAGGTGCGGTCGGAGAAGTAGCCGATGACCGGCTGCACGATCAATCCGGTGAACGGCGCGGCGATCCACAGCACCGGGATCTGGTCCACGTTCGCGCCCAGCGTCTGGAAGATGCGGCTGACGTTGGCGTTCTGCAGCGCGAAGCCGAACTGGATGCCGAGGAAGCCGAAGCACATGTGCCAGATCTGCCAGAACGACAGCTCGGGTTTGGCCTTGCTCATGGCGTGGTGCCCCTGGCGGTGCTGGCGCCCAGCGGCGCGATGACGAGGCCGCGCACGTCGGCGGCGTTGAGCGGGCCGTCGCTGCCGCCGACGCCGCCGGTGTAGTGGGCGAAGTGGCCGAGGTAGCTCATGTTGAAGCCGTCCTCCAGCGTAAAGCGGCAACGGGCGCCGGCCCGGGCGGCGAACTCGCCCCAGGTCGAGCGCTGCTGGCGCACGCCGTGCGGCATCACGATGGGCAGGCGCTGTTCGGCGCTGCCGTCGCAGGCGACGGCCAGCATCTTCACCGCGGCGGTGATGCCGGTATTGATCGGGCCGTGGTCGTTCACGTAGTCCAGCGACACCCGATAGCGGCCGTCGGCCGGCGCCGCCCACGTGTGCGGCCACGCGCCGGTGAGCGGGGCGTACTCGCCGCCGCAGGTTGCGGGGCTGTGCAGCGATTCGAGGCCGTCCGCCGACACGCGCGTGGCGCTGACGCAGGCGAGCGCGCCGTTCTTCGGCAGCGTGCCGCTGCCGTCGATCGCCTGCGCGCGCCGGCCGTTCACGTACAGCTGCACCTTGCCGTCCGCCCGCACCTTCCAGTGGTCGCCGTCGGCGGTGAGCGTGGGCGCGGGCGGCGCCTCGGCGGCGTACAGCGGCGCGTCGGTGCGCAGCGGGGCGTCCTTCACCGTGATCGCCTTCAGCGTCACGGTGGTCGCCGTGCCCCGGGTCGCCACGCGGTCGGTGACCAGCAGGTTGCCGCGGCGCTGCTCCGGCAGCTCCAGCGTGATGGAGCGGTCGGGCAGGGTGAGCGAGATGGCGGTGCGGTCGCCGAACAGCATCGGCACCAGCGACGTCGGCAGCTTCGGCTGCACGGTGCCGTCCTCGTTCAGGCCGAACACGCCCTCGGTGACCACGGCGAGGTACGCGGCGACCGACCACAGCTGGCGCGGCGAATTCACCACCGGCCCGCTGAGCTTGCCCTCGTCCACGTGCTGGCCCTGGGTGAGCAGCTCGTAGTTCTCCATGTTGGAGCCGTACAGCGCGGCGCCGCGCATCACCGACGCGATCTCGTGGGCGATGCGCGCGGGCTGCTCCACCTCGCGCGCGGCGCGCAGCGCGTAGGCGCTGACGAACGGCCAGATGGCGCGGTTGTGGTAGATCGGCTGGTCCCTGCGCTCGGGCCACATCACCGGGCTGCCGGCGGGCCAGGTCGGGTAGTTCGCCAGCGTTGCGGAGGCGCGCGCGCCGTCCGCCACGCCGCTGGTGACCGCCAGCGCGATGCCGAGCAGGTCGTAGGTGTCGTTGGGCGTGCCGTCGCCGCCGAGGAAGCTCATGTACATGCCGCGGTCGGCGCGCCAGAAGTGTGCGTTGATGGCGGCCTTGAGCGCCTTTGCCTGCGCTGCATAGTTGCCGGCGGCCCCGGCGTCACCGTGCTGGCGGGCCATCGTCGCGGCCATCGCCAGCGCCTGGTAGTGCAGCACGTTGGTGGACAGGGCGAACGACTGGCCGATGAAGGTGACCTCGTCGAAGGTCCAGGCCGGATAGCTCTGCTCGCGCCAGTCCATGAAGGAGGTTTCGCCGCGGTACAGGCCGAATGCCGGATCGAAGGCGTACTGGTGGTCCTGCGCCAGCGTGTCGCCCAGCGCGGCGTACACGTCGGCGGCGAACGCCCGGTCGCCCAGCAGGTGCTGCGCGCCGAGGAACCACACTACGCGGTCGGTGCTGATCGGCCAGCTGCCGCCGGAGCCGGTGTCCTGCATCACGTACTTGCCCTGCGGCGCGGCGGGCACGCGCACGTCGGACAGCTTGAACGCCAGGCCGTTGCGCGCGCGCGCGGCGTCGAAGCGCCACAGGCCGAGGTCGATCGCGTACGAGAGGTCGCGCGTCCACACGTACGGCCACTTCAGGCCGGTCTCGAAGCAGTGGCAGGGAATCGGCTGGCCATGGTCGAAGGCGCCGTCGCGGATCGCGCTGACCGAATCCTGCGCGAGGTCGTCCTGCGCCATCGCGAACAGGCCGTCGAACAGCGCGCTGGCGGTTTCCGTGCGCAGCGGCTGCGCCGCGATCACGCGCTGGCCGTAGGGCCACGCCAGCGTGTAGCGCTGCTGCGCGTCGCGGCTGATGGCGACGTGCACGCCGTGCCAGTCCAGTCCGTCGCGCCAGGCCGGCGCCGCCGTGGCGGAGGCCAGGGCGGCCGTCAGCAGCACGCTCAGCACGAGCGCACCGCGCGTCGCACGGCGTGGATGGTGTGTTTCATCGGCCTGATCCTCCAGCTGTCGGGTGCCCCGGACAAGCCCGGGCGGGCAGGGCACATCCGGGCTCGTCACGCCATGGTGCTCCCCGCGCGCCGCCGCGGCGACCGCGATGGTGCAGGCCGACGGCGTGCCTCCCGCTGCATGGTAGGCAGCGTCGCGCTGCAGCAACCATACCCTTGCATACGTATTCATGCGCCGCGCGGAGGGGCGGCGAGTGCGGGAGCGCGGCGGCCGGGCCGCGCTCCCGGGCGTCCCGCGGACCTCAGCGCAGCTCGATCACCACCAGCCCTTGCGGCGGCACGTCGAGTTCGAGCCTGCCGTCGCGCAGGTCCATCGTCTCCGGCGCGGCCAGCGCGCCGGCCGCGCGCAACTGCGCGATCTGCGCGCGGCTGGGGGAATCGGGGCGGCCCATGCGGTCGAACGCGGCGACGGCGTTGCCGTGGGTTTCGTCCACGCGCCAGACGGTGGCGCGGGCGGCGGCGGGCAGGTGCCTGACGACGACATCGAAGCGCTTCGGCGCGCCGGCCGGCTTGCCCGGCGTGTAGCTGGCGGTGTCGCCGACGGGCGGCGCGTAGTTCCACAGTGCGATGACGACGGTGCCGTCGGCGCGGCGGGTGACCAGGGCGGAGTCCGTGTCCGCCGCGAGCCGCTGGTCGCCGAGCTTGTGCAGCACCGCGAACGCGTTGAACGCGGGCTTGGCGATGCGGTTGGCGGCGATCAGGCCGAAGCCGCCATAGAACGGGTTGCGCACGATGCCCTGTTCCTCGAACACGTCGGAGAACGACCAGTAGCTCATCGCCTCGACCTTGCCGGCGCACTCGCGGATGGTGTTGGCGAGCCACGGGCCCATGAACACGGTGTCGGTGACGTTGGGCAGGTTGGCGTAGCTGGCGTTGTACTCGCTGAAGATCAGCGGCAGGTGCGGGTACGGCGAGGCGGCGATCTCCTTGTGCACCTTGTCGACCGAGCGGCAGACCATGTCCGCGCGCGGGATCTTCTCGCTGGTGTGGAACACGTTGTCGGCGGTGTCGTCGCCGTAGACGTGCGTGCTGACGAAGTCGACCGGCACGTTGTTCTTGTGCGTGTGCGCGAGGAAGTCGGTGGCCCACGCGGCCTGCGCGGTGGACGGGCCGCCCACGCGGATGCGCGGGCTGACCGCCTTGAGCGCGCGCGCGGTGTGGTCGTACAGGGTGAAATAGGTGGCCTGGGCAGGCCTGCCGGCCCAGAAGCCGATGTTCGGCTCGTTCCATACCTCGAAGTACCAGCTGGCCACCTCGTCGATGCCGTAGCGCTCGACCAGGTGCCTGGCCAGCGCGCCGATCATCGCGTCCCACTCGGCATAGTCCTTCGGCGGCGCGACGTTCGGGTGGTACCAGAACTCCTGCAGCGCGGCCGGATCGGAGGTGAGTTCCGGCGGCATGAAGCCGAGTTCCACAAACGGCTTGAAGCCGTGTTCGAGCAGGCCGTCGTAGATCTGGTCGATATAGGAGAAGTTGTAGGAGATCTTCCCCTGAGCATCGCGCTGCACCAGGCCCACGTCGTGGTCGAGGATGCCGTGGAAGCGGATGTAGCCGACGCCGGTGGCCTGGTGCACGGCATCCAGGTTCTTGCGGTAGTCGTCGCGCAGGGCCAGCGAGGCGCGGCCGGAGCCCAGCATCTGTTCCCAGAAATGCGGGAAGGCCGTGCCCTTGGCATTGGTATCGACCTGCAGCCGGGTGGCGGCCGCCGCCGCCGCGGGCGGTGCGGCGCTGGCCGCGCCGGTGAGCAGCAGGGCGGCGGCGCAGACGCCCAGGGCCAGGTTTCGTAACTGTGCGGAAAGAGTCATGGCGGGGTCCTGTTCGGCGCGTGGAATGGCGCGGGGAGCGGGCCGGGCGAGGCCGGCGGTGGCCAGGATGTAAACGTTTACATCGAGGCGCAGTTTCCTACACGCCGCAGGCCGAGTCCAGCGGTTTGCCGATGGTGTCCACGGGTTCCAGCGCGGGCGGCGGCGGCAGGGCATGCTCGCCCCGCCGTCGCCGCGGAACCGGCCTATTGCGCCAGGATCGCCCCGTAGTGGCCGTTCACCGTCACGCTGACCTGGCCGTTCTGCACGGTGTACTTCGTGCCGGAGACCAGTTCGGTGAGCGTGCTGCCGTTGGTCACGCTCAGCTGCCACACCGGCACGCTGACGGTATGCGCCACGCTGTCGTTGTTCAGCGCCACGGCGATGCGGTTGGTCGCGTCGAAGCGGCCATAGGCAAACAGCTTGTTGGTGTCGTCGGTCAGCAGGGTCATGAACGAGCCGGTGCGCAGCGCCGGATAGCCGTTGCGGATGGCGACCAGCTTCTGGGTCAGCGCCACCGCGCTGTTGGTCGGCGTGCCGACGGTCCAGTCGAAGGTGCGCCGGTTGTCCGGGTCGGCGCCGCCCTGCATGCCGTACTCGTCGCCGTAGTAGATCGTGGGCGTGCCCACGTAGGTCATCTGGAAGAACAGCGCCAGGTAGGTCTTCCAGATGTCGCCGCCGGCGCGGTTGCCGAAGCGGGTGACGTCGTGGCTGCCCAGTCCGTTGCTCATGACCTGCTGCACGTTGGTCGGGTAGTTGGCCCGGGTGCCGTGCAGCCAGCTGTCGAACTGGCTGGAGGGGATCGAGGCGGCGTTGCCGTTGTAGTCCTTGCCGGTGATCCACTCCGACACCGGCTGCATGAAGCCGTCGTAGTTCATCGCGCCGTCCCACTGGTCGCCGCCGCCGGTCCACGGGCCGGCGTTGCCCCAGAACTCGCCGAGGATGTCGGCGTTGGGGTTGACCGATTTCACCGCGTTGCGCAGTTCGGCCATGATCTGGTGGTTGGTGGTGTCGCTGCCGTTGTTGCCGCCGGCGTCCAGGTACTGCGCCGCGTCGAGGCGCCAGCCGTCGATGTTGTAGGGCGGTTTCAGGTAGGTCTGCACCACCGAGGTGCCGCTGCCGTAGATCGCGTTGCGCACCGCCGAGCCGCTGGCGCCGTAGTCCAGCTTGGGCATGCTGGGGATGCCGAAGAAGGCGGAGTAGGCGTTGGGCCAGGTCTGGAAGGTGTAGTAGCCGTACCACGGGCTGCCGGTGGACTCGTAGGCGCCGGTGGTGGTCCACCAGTTGTACTTGTCGAACCACTGGTGGGTGTCGCCGGTGTGGTTGAACACGCCGTCGAGGACCAGGTAGCCCTTCGGCCCGTTGGCGGTGCCGTGGATGTCGGCGGCCAGCGTCTGCAGCAGCGTGTTGCTGCCGAACGCGGGATCGACCGTGGCGTAGTCCTCGGTGTCGTACTTGTGGTTGGTCGGGGAACGGAAGACCGGGTTGAGATAGATGATGTCGGCGCCGATCGTGTTCTTGATGTAGCCGAGCTTCTGGTCGATGCCGGCCAGGTCGCCGCCGAAGAACACCGCGCTGTTGCAGCCGCTCGCGTTGGAGAACACGCTGCTGCCCCAGGCATGCTGCTCGGTGGCGCAGCCGGCATAGGTGTACTGGCCGTTGGTCACGTCGTTGCTGCCGTCACCGTTGTAGAAGCGGTCGGGGAAGATCTGGTACATCACGCCGTTCTTCATCCAGGCCGGCGTCTTGAAGCCGGGGATGATGTAGAAGTCGCCCGAGGACGGCTCGGCGGAGGAGATGCCCGCCGCGTTGTACCAGGCGGTGGCGGTGCCGTCGTTGATCTGCAGCCGGTAGTACTTCTCCGACGCGCTGGCCGGCACCGTGCCCTGCCAGAGGTCGAAGGTGCCGGTGGCGTCGTTGGCGGTCCAGTGCATGGCCACCCAGTGGTACGCGCCGTCGGCGCTGTCGTAGTACTTGATGTTGGCGCTGGTGATGTCGCTCTTGAAGGTGCGCAGGGTGAGCGTGACGGCCTGGGTCGCGGTCGGCTCGGGGTTGCTGTCGTACAGGGGGCCCTGGTCGTGGAACAGGCCGTTCCATTCCACGTTGTTGTCGTTGCTGGCGGCCCGCGCCTGCTCGTGGATGGCCGGCAGTGCATAGAGCCCCAATGCGACGGCGAGTGCGCACGCCAGGGTGGGTCGCGAACCGTGTTTCGTGTTGCCTTGATTGCCCATCGAACATTCCTCCGCGGTTGGGTGGATCCGGCATGCCGCGCTGGCATACCGGGGTTCTTGCGCCTTCAGGAAACTCTGGAACGGGCCGGTCGGGCCTAGCGGGTGAGCGTGATCTGCGCCGCGCGCGCCGCGGCCACGCGCACCCAGGTGACGTCGCCGTAGCGGTCGTGGCCGCGGGCCCAGCCTTCGCCGCCGCTGCGCTGCAAGGCGTCGAGGCTGTCGAACGCCGGCAGCTTGCCGCTGGCGCCGGTGGCCGCGCTGCCGTGGATCTTCAGCAGGTAGAAGCGCAGCGCCGGCTTGAAGCTGCCGGTCGCGGCGCCGAGTTCCAGCTGCACGGTGTCGCCATGGCGCTGCGCCGACAGCGGTTGCAGGAAGTACGCGCCGTGCTCGTAGCCGTAGGTGGCGCCGTCGTCGTCGTAATAGTCGAACGTGCTGCGCTGCGCGGCGGGGAACACGTCGACGTCGAGCTGGGTCAGCGGCCGCTCGCCGACGTAGTCCATCGGCGGCTGCATGGGGATGATCGCGCCGTCGCGGATGAACAGCGGGATGTCGCCCCAGCCCTTGCCGTCGATCGCCAGGCGCACGGTGCGGCCGCCCTCCCAGGCCTTGCCGCTGAACCAGTCGATCCAGCGCCCCGCGGGCAGGTAGACGTCCTTTGCGGTCTGGCCCTGCACGACCACTGGCGACACCAGCAGCCAGTCGCCGAACAGCCAGCTGTCGACGTCGTTGCGCACGTTCGGGTCGTGCGGCCAGTCGAACAGCAGCGGGCGCACCAGGCCCACGCCGGTGGTGCGGCGCGTGTGTTCGTAGCTGTAAATGTACGGGATCAGCGCCTGGCGCAGGCGGATCGCGTCGGTGGCGGCCTTCTCGGCGACCGGGCCGTACACCCACGGCTGGCGCTTCTGGCCCAGCTCGCCGTGCACGCGGAAGATCGGCGTGAACGCGCCGAACTCGACCCAGCGCGCGTAGTTCTCCGGCGTCGGCGTGCCGTTCTTGAAGCCGCCGCCGTCCATGCCCCACTGCATCGCGCCCACGTTGACCGCGCTGAGCATGCGCGCGCGCTGGCCGGCCATGCTGGCGAAGCCGGTGGGGATGTCGCCGGACCACAGGCCGTAGGCGTAGCGCTGCGAGCCCAGCCAGAAGTTGCGGTTGATCGACCACACGCGCAGGTTGGAGATGGCGCGCTGGCCGTCGTACAGCGTGCGTTGCATGTTGAGGAACTGCGTGTCGCTGGGCGTGTTGTCGGCCTCGTCGTTCCACCAGCCGACGATGCCGGTGGCGAACGAGTGCTTCAGCGCGTCGTTGAAGAACCACGCGCGCGCCGCCGGCTTGTCGAAGTCGATGTCCTTCGCCGGCTTGTGCGAGAAGTAGTCCGGCGCGGCCTTCTCGTCGGGGCGCCACAGGTCGTGGGCGGTGGCCTGGCGGCCCTCCACGGTGTCGAGGTGCACGCGCGGCTTCATGATGCCGGTGAGATGGACGCCGCGTGCGTCGAGCATCGCCTTGAGCTTGCCGTCGGGTCCGTCCGGGAACTTGGTGGCGTTCCAGCGGAACTCGCCGTAGTCGTCCTCGCCCCAGGCCTTCCAATCGAAGTCGAGGGTGAAGTTGTCCAGCGGGATGTGCTTCGCGCGGTAGGTGTCGACGATCTGCAGCAGTTCCTTCTCGTCGATGCCCCACTGGCTGTTGGTGAAGCCCATCGCCCACTTCGGGAACAGCGGCGTGCGGCCGCTGAGTTCGGCCAGCGCGCCGAAGATCCGGGCGGGTGTGCCGAGCAGGATATAGACGTCCATATCCTGGCGCGGGCCGCTGGCGTCGATCGCGCCGGGTCGCAGGGTGAACGTGGCGCCGTCGCTGTCCAGCAGCACGCCGTAGCCGGCGGTACTCCACACGAACGGCGCGCCGGCATGGCCCTGCTCGCCGGCGGTGGCCACCTGCCGGCCGCTGCGCAGCAGGCCGGCGGAGGCATCTTGCGTCGCGTTGTAGCCGCCGATGCCGTACAGCGCATCGCTCGCGGCGTGTCGTGCCTGCAGCTTGCCGTGGCGCAGGGCGTCGGCATCGATGCCGAGCAGCGTGCGCTGCCGCGCGTCGTCGATCCGCAGCAGGTGGCGCTGGCGATCCCAGTGGACCGAGGCGGCGGCGGAGGCGAGGCTCGCGCCATCGGCGGCCTGCGTGCCCTGCGCTTCGGCGAAGGGCGGCGGCGTGCGCGCGGGGTCGAGTACCAGCGCGGACTCGCCGGACTGGCCATGGCGCATGGAGCGGATGCGCACGATGCCCGGTGCGACGAAGCGGACCTCCCAGCGGTCGGCGCCGAAGTCGATCGTGATGGCGTGGTCGGCCGGTTGTGCCATGCGGGGTGCCTGTGCAGTTTGCGCGGGGGCGGTCGCGGCGATGCCGCCGGCCGGGGCGAAGGCGAGGCCGAGCCATAGCCAGGCGGCCAGGCTCGGGCCGGGTTTTGCGGTGCGGGCGGACGGAATGGTCACGGCGGGCTCCTTGTGGGTCACGGCTTCAATCCAGGATGGCGCTGGCGTACGGCGGCAGCGAGAGGCGTCCGCGTTGCAGCACGGTGCCGGGGCGGCTGTACCGCAGCAGCTGGCGGTAGCGCGCGTCGCCCAGCGGCAGCTGCTGCGGCTGGCCCGACAGGTTGTGCAGCACCAGCACGTGGCTGCCGGCGTCGTCGAGCTGCCAGGCGGCGATGTGCGGATTGGCCAGCGGGTGCGCGGTGAGCGTGCCGTCGCGCAGCGCGCCGATCTCGCGGCGCCAGCCGATCAGCATGGTGTAGTAGTGCAGCAGCGAGCCGTCCGCCTGCTGCTCGGCTTCCACCGAGACGGCGGGGCCGTCGCCGGCGCTGAAGGCTTTCCAGCGCGTCTCGCCCTCGCCGTGCGGGTCGCGGTGCCAGCGCATCGGCTCGCGCAGGTCGGGGTCGGGCTTCTTGCCGCGCATGCCCAGCTCCTCGCCGTAATAGACGAACGGGTGGCCGGGCAGGGTGAGCAGCATCGCGGCGGCCATCCGCATGTGCTGCGGGTTGCCGTCGAGCTGGCTCATCACGCGCTCCTGGTCGTGGTTGGACAGGAATGGCGCGTCCACGCCGGATTTGCCGGCGACCTTGCGGTAGGCGGCATCGGTGTGCGCGAGCAGCGCGCCGAGATCGCCGGCGCGCTCGTGCTTCGCGCTGTCGATCAGCCGCGTCGCCAGCGGGAAGTCGAACGCCGCGTCGAGCGGCTTGAAGTACGGCGCCAGTTCGTCGGCGGAGTCGCGGGTTACCTCGCCGACGACATAGGCCCCGGGGGCGACCGCATCCAGGCCCCGGCGGAATTCGGACCACCAGGCGAGGTTCTTCTTGAGCGTGAGCGGGTTGTTCGCGTCCGCCTTGAAGTCGTAGTAGATGTGCTGGGCGGCGTCGAGGCGGAAGCCGTCGACGCCTTTCTTCAGCCAGTACTGGCCGACCTTGACCATCTCCCGGCGCACCGCCGGCGTGTCGTAGTCGAGGTCCGGCATGTTGCTGGAGAAGTCGCCCAGGTAATGCGCCGTGCCGAGCGCGTGCCAGGCCTGCGGGCCGGCGGCGTCCTCGGCCTGCAGGTCGGTGTGCGGGCCGGCCCAGCTGTACCAGTCGTGATGCGGATCGGCGGGATCGCGGGCAGCCTGGAACCAGGGGTGCCGGTCGCTGGTGTGGTTGATCACCAGGTCGATGATCACCTTGATGCCGCGCTGGTGCGCCTCGCGCAGCAGGCGTTCGAAGTCGGCCATCGTGCCGTATTGTGGGTTGATGGCGTAGTAGTCGGTGATGTCGTAGCCGTGGTAGCTGGGCGAGGGGTTGATCGGCATCAGCCAGATGCCGCAGACGCCGAGCGACTGGAGGTAGTCGAGCTTCGCGGTGATGCCGTTCAGGTCGCCGGTGCCGTCGCCGTCGGTGTCGTACCAGCTGCGCACGAAGATCTCGTACCACACGCCGGAGGGGGCCGATGTGGCGGGGGCGGTGGGCGCGGTGGCAGCCCGCGCGGGGCTGCCCAGCGCGGGCTGCGCGGCGAGCAGGGCGAACAGCAGGGACGAGGCGAGGCATCGGATCATGGCTGGCTCCGGCCACGGCGAAACGCTGCGGCGTTCATGTGACGAGGCTGCCGGCCGCGCGCGCCACGAATGCGTGGTGCGGCGGCAGCGTGTTCTTGGCGCGGCCGACCAGGGTGCGGATGTCGGCGAGGAAACCCTCCAGCTGCGCGTCGCTCAACGCGTCGGCCAGCGGGTGGTGGTGTTCCGGTTCGATGCGCTGGCCCAGCAGCACCTGTACCCAGCCGGTCTCGGCGAACAGCTCCTCGCCTTCGCGGAAGACCATGCCGGTGCGGCGGAACAGCTCGATGCGGCGTGCCAGCGACGGCGGGATCTCCATCGCGCCGCACTGCCGCCAGAACGGCGTGTCGGTGCGCTCGGTGGCCTTGTAGTGCAGGATCAGGAAGTCGCGCACGTGCTCGTACTCGAAGCGCGTCTGGCGGTTGTACTCATCCACCAGCGCGCTGTCGCAATGGCGGTCGGGGAACATCGCCAGCAGGCGGCTGATGCCGGACTGCACCAGGTGGATGCTGGTCGATTCCAGCGGCTCCATGAAGCCGGCGGCCAGGCCCAGCGCGAGGCAGTTGCGGTTCCACGCCAGCCGGCGCATGCCGGTGACGAAGCGCAGCGGGCGCGGGTCGCCCAGCGGCTCGGTTTCCAGGTTGGCCAGCAGCTGGACGGCGGCTTCGTCGTCGCTGATGAAGCGGCTGCAGTACACGTGGCCGTTGCCCGTGCGATGGCGCAGCGGGATGCGCCACTGCCAGCCGGCCGTGCGCGCGCTGGCCTGGGTGTACGGGCGCATCGGGCCACCCGGCGCGCTGGCCACCGCCAGCGCGCGGTCGCAGGGCAGCCAGTGCTGCCAGTTCTCGTAGCCGGTGTTCAGCGCGCCCTCGATCAGCAGGCCGCGGAAGCCGGAGCAGTCGATGAAGAAGTCGCCCTCGACGATCTCGCCGCTGTCCAGCCGCAGCGATTCGATGAAGCCGTCGCCCTCGCGCAGGCGTACTTCCGTCACCTTGCCCTCGATGCGCTGCACCGCGCCCGGCGCGATGCGCTCGCGCAGGTACTGGGCGTAGCGCGTGGCGTCGAAGTGGTAGGCGTAGCGCAGGCCGCCGAGCGGGCTGTCCGGGATCTTCTCCAGCGGCGCGAAGCGGTTTTCCGCGGCGGCCGCGGCGTTGAGCGAATACGCCCACAGGTCCGGCGCGTCCGCTCGGCGGGCCGCTCCTGCGCATCCGGCAATTGCTCCCGGCATTGCTCTATCTCCGGCATCCCTGCCGTCGCCTGCGCTCGCGGCACTGGTGCGTCCCTGCACGGCGCGCAGCCAGTAATGGTGGAACGGCGTCAGCCCCAGCGGCAGGCCGAGGTCGCCGAACGCGTGCAGGTAGGAATCGCCGAGGCGGGTGAAGCCGTTGAGCTGCACGCCCAGCTTGTAGGTGCCGTGGACGAAGCGCAGCAACTCGTCCTCGTCGATGCCGAGGAAGCGGTTGATGTGGCGGATCTGCGGAATGGTGGCCTCGCCCACGCCGACGGTGCCGATCTCGGCCGATTCGACCAGGCGCATGGCAACGCCCGCTCCGAGAGCCTGGGCGAGCAGCGCCGCGGCCATCCAGCCGGCGGTGCCGCCGCCGACGATCACCACCTGGCGGATGCGGGAGTCGTTCATGTCATCGTTCCTCGGCACCCTGTCGATGCTGCCGCGCCGCCGTCGCTGCGGGCGCACGGATCATGAAAAAAAGCCCCGCTGGAAAAAACACAGCGGGGCACCATGGGGAGGTAATGTCGATACGGCTTACTGGAACTTGTACGAGACGCCGATATCGTAGCGGCGGCCGTAACGCTCCCACGTCAGCACCTGGCGGGGGTCGTTGTTCTGGTAAGTGGTAAAGATCTTGTTGGACAGGTTGGAGCCCTGCACGATGAAGGTCAGGCCCTTCAGGCTGCCGCTGTCGAACGTGTAGCTGACCTGGGCGTCATAGGTGCTGCCGCCCTTGATGGTCTGCTCGATGCGGGAAGCGCTGATGCCCGACACTTCGCCCAGGAAGCTCGAACGGTAGCTGTCGCTGATGCGGGCCTCGAAGCCGTTGTGCTGGTAGTACAGCGTGCCGTTGGCGACCCACTTCGACAGGCCCGGCACGGTGAGCGGGTTGCTGTTGCCGGCGTAGACCAGCGAGCTCTTGGTGCGGTTGCCGGTGAGGATCATGCCGAAGCCGTCGAGCGTCGGCGTGACCAGGTTGAACGGCAGGTTCAAGGTCACCTGGGCGCCCTTCACGTAGCCGTGGCCGTCGTTGGTCGGACCGGAGACGATGCCCTTGGTGGTGCCCAACTGCGCCAGCTGCGCCGGGGTCAGGCCGAACGGCAGGAACGAGCTGAAGTCGTACAGGTAGGCCGCGTTCGGGTTGATGTAGTCACGCAGCTCGAGGAAGTAGCCCGATACCGCGACGTAGCCGGCGCCGCTGCGGCACAGGTCCGAGGTCTTCGAGTCGTTGGCGTTGCACTGGTAGCCCGACCCGCCCGAGAAGTAGTGCTCGTAGCTGATGTTGTAGTTGTCGGCCATGGTCGGCAGCAGCTTGGCGTTGCCGCCCGAGGCGCTGAAGTACGCCTGGTTCGGGTCGGTGTTCGGCAGGTGCGTGATGTTGCCGCTCACCCCGAGGCTGGCGTTCATCTGGTCCATGCGCGGACGGGCCATGGTGCGTGCGGCGCTGACGCGCAGGTCGTCGTTGTCGGTGAAGCCGAAGATCAGGTTGGCGCTGGGCAGGTAGCGGGTGAAGCTGGTGCTGCCGGTCACCGGGAGCAGCGTGATCGCGTTGCCGGTGATCGCGCTTCCCGGCGCCACGCGCTCGCCCACCGCGCGCTGCGAGGTGTGCGCCGCCTGGACGCCGAAGTTGCCTCGCAGGCTGACGTCACCCAGGTGGGTGTCGAGGTTGAACTGCAGGTACGGGGTGAGGTTGTTCTCGCGCACCTTCCAGTTCGGCGGCATCGAAAGCGACGAGCCGAAGGTCGGCACCTGCTGCAGGGTGCCGTTGCCGATCAGGTCGAACGGGTTGTAGCAAAGTTGCGAAGCCACCCCCATCCACGACAGCGGGTCGCAGCTGCTGCCGGTGAACGCGGCGGTCTTCACCGCGTTGCCGCCGCTGATGGTGCCGCCGCCCAGGGTCAGGAAGCTCTGGTCGATGTGGTAGGTCTTGTTGCGCACGCCGCGTTCCACGCCGAACTCCATGCTGGAGAACGGGCCGCTGGTGAAGTCGCGCTGTATGCTCAGGCGCAGGTTGGCGAGATAGTCGATGGTACGGGGCGCGTTGATGAAGCCGGCCTGCACCACGTCGTTGCCGCCGCCCCAGCCCTGTGGGTCGGTCAGCACGACGCCGTTGGTGTAGTTCAGCGACGGGTTGAGGTAGAGCAGGCCGTTGCTGCGCTCGACGAAGCCGAGGGTGTCGGTGGCGCCGGTCGAGCCGTAGCCGGTGCCGGAGTAGCTCTCGAGGTTGATGTCGCGGCGGGTGGCGCGCGAGTAGTTCGCGTCGAGGTTGGCCGTCCAGTTCTCGTTGATCGTGAACTTGTTCTCCCAGTTGAAGTTGTAGACCCGGGCGCTGGTGCGGTTGTAGTCGTTGCGGATGACCGGCTTGACGTTGCCGTAGGTGCCGCTCTGCACGAAGCCGTTCTGGGCGACGGCGCCCGGCAGCAGCTTCGCGGAGCTCCACCACAGCGGGAACTCCATGCCCTTCGCCTGCTGCACTTCCTTGAAGTTGTCGTAGGTGAGGTCGATGGTGCCGGTGTAGTGCTCGTTTGGCTGCCACTGCACGGTGGCCAGCACGCCGTTGCGCTTCATCGAGTCGGAGATGCCGAAGTTCTTCGCGCCGCCGATCACCGCGTCGCCGCTGTTGTCGCTCGGGTAGCCCCACGGCTGCTGGTGCTGGATCTGCGAGGGATTGGACTCCAGGTCCACGCCCAGGGTGACGCCCAGGGTGTGGTCGGCGAACTGGTTCACCCACACGCCGTTGAGGTTGTAGCCCTTGTCGCTGACGCCGTGGCCGCTCGACAGCTGGGACATGTCGTTCCAGATGTAGTGGGCGTTCACCGCGGCTTCGGGGCCGCTCTTCTCCAGCGGACGGATGGTGTGCATGTCGACGGTGCCGGCCAGGCCCTGGCCGATCAGGTTGGCCGACGGGCTCAGGTGCACCACCACGTTGTCGAACCAGCTCGACGGGTACTGGTCGAACTGCACGTCGCGGTTGTTGGACGTGCTGACCTGCTGGCCGCCGTTGACCAGCGCGGTGGAGAAGTCCGGGCCCAGGCCGTGGATGGTCAGCACCTGCGGCCGGCCGCTCACGGTCTGCACGGCGAGGCCGGGCAGGCGGCCGAGGGTGTCGGCGATGCTCACGCCGGGCAGCTTGCCGACCTGCTCGGCCGATACGGCCTCGACGATGGTGCTGGCGTTGCGCTTGAGCGCGGTGGAGTTCTCGATGCTGCTGATGAAGCCGTTGACCTCGACCGCCTGCATCTGCGTCTTGCGCTTGCCGTCGGTGTCCTTGCTGTCCTTGCCGGCCTTGTCGGTCGACGACGGCTGGGCCTGCTGCTGCGTGTCCTGCGGCTGGCTGGCCGAGGGCGCGGTACCGGCGTAGGCCGTGGCGCACATGCCCAGGCACACCGATGCGATCGCCATCGCCAGCACGTTATGTTTCAGAACCATGTAATCCCCTCCCACAAAGGTGTGTCGCCGTCGATCTCGGTCGATGGGTTCCCCGCGCTTCCGTCGGCGACGACCGTCGGCAGGTGCGCCGCCGAGGTTTTCGGCGACGTGCATGCATGGTAGGCCGGGGTTTCCGCAGCGAAGCATTTCCTGCATACGTATTCATGCCGGGTGCCATCCAGCGTTTATGGCACTGCAACATGGCGGGTGTACGGAGAAGGTCCTGGCGGCGCGAACCGTGGTGCAACTTGACATGCGCCCGTGACGTATGCACTGCGGCCGATCGCCCCGCATGCGCAACATGTCGCACCTGCAGCACGAATGAATACGTATGCACATCCGTGCAGGTCGCAACGGGGCTGCGGCTAAGCTGATCCGCATTCAACGACGGGCGATGGAACGCGCCCGCATCATGTCGTGGGGACACGCTCAAATGACCGATGCACCCTGGTGGCGCGGCGCCGTCACCTATCAGATCTATCCGCGCAGTTTCCTGGATACCAACGGCGATGGCGTGGGCGACCTGCCGGGCATCATCGAGCGGCTCGACTACGTGGCCAGCCTCGGCGTGGACGCGATCTGGATCGCCCCGTTCTTCCGCTCGCCGATGGCCGACTTCGGCTACGACATCGCCGACTATCGCGACGTCGATCCGCTGTTCGGCACGCTGGCCGACTTCGACCGGCTGCTGGCGAAGGCGCACGCGCTGGGCCTGAAAGTGATGATCGACCAGGTGCTCAGCCACACCTCCGCCGAGCACGCATGGTTCCGGGAGAGTCGCGAGAGCCGCGACAACCCGAAGGCCGACTGGTACGTGTGGGCCGACGCGAAGGATGACGGCAGCGCGCCCAACAACTGGCTGTCGCTGTTCGGCGGCTCGGCCTGGCAATGGGAGCCGCGTCGCGGCCAGTACTACCTGCACAACTTCCTGACCTCGCAGCCGGACCTGAACTTCCACAACCCGCAGGTGCGCGCGGCGATCCTCGACAGCGTGCGCTTCTGGCTGGACAAGGGCGTGGACGGCTTCCGCCTGGACGCGATCAACTTCTGCTTCCACGACCGCGAGCTGCGCGACAACCCGCCCAAGCCGAAGGACAAGCGCGTCGGCCGCGGCTTCAGCCCGGACAATCCCTACGCGTTCCAGTACCACTACTACAACAACACGCGGCCGGAGAACCTGGCCTTCCTCGGCGAGCTGCGCGCACTGACGGACCGCTACCACGACGCGGCCACGCTGGGCGAGATCTCCTCGGAGGATTCGCTGGCGACGATGGCCGACTACACCCGTCCCGGCCGCCTGCACATGGGCTACAGCTTCGAGCTGCTGACCGACGATTTCAGCGTGGCGCACATCCGCGGCACGGTGCAGGCGCTGGAAGCGCAGATGACCGACGGCTGGCCGTGCTGGGCGATCTCCAACCACGACGTCGAGCGCGTGCTGACCCGCTGGGGCAGGGGCCGGCCGTCGGCGCAACTGGCCAACCTGCTCACCGCGATGGTGTGTTCGCTGCGCGGCTCGGTGTGCGTCTACCAGGGCGAGGAGCTGGGCCTGACCGAGGCCGAACTGCCCTACGAAGCGCTGCAGGATCCCTACGGCATCGCGTTCTGGCCGCAGTTCAAGGGCCGTGACGGTTGCCGCACGCCGATGCCATGGAGCGACGCCGATGCGCAGGCCGGCTTCAGCCGCGGCATGCCGTGGCTGCCGGTTCCCGCGGAACATCGCGCGCTGGCGGTGAGCCGGCAGGAGGCCGACCCTCATTCGGTGCTGAACGGCTTCCGCAGCTTCATGCACTGGCGCAAGTCGCAGCCGGCGCTGCGCTGTGGCGACATCGCCTTCGTCGATACCGCCGAGCCGGTGCTGGCGTTCACCCGCCGCCTGGCCGGGCAGACCGTGCTGGTGGCGTTCAACCTGGCCGACGTCGACGTCGCGATCGACTTGCCCGCGGCGCTCGGCAAGCCGCAGCCGCTGGAAGGCCACGGCCTGGTGGCCGGGCGGCTCGACGGCCACCGCCTGCATCTGCCCGGCCACGGCGCGTGGTTTGCCAGCGTGGCGTGACGGTGCTTCGCCTCGTCGCCCTGCCGTGGCTGCTGCTCTGTGGGGTGCTGGTCGCCGGCAGCGCGTCCGCGGCGGATGCTCCCGCCGCCGATGACGCACCGGTGCAACTGCAGCTCGACGCGCCGGCGTTCGCGCCGGAGCGGATCAAGGTGGCGGTCTACCTGCCGCCCGGCTACGCGGGCGCGTCCGGCCGCCGCTACCCGGTGCTGTACGCGAACGACGGCCAGGACATGGCCGCGGTGGGACTGCAGTCGACGCTGGCGCGACTGTACCGCGAGCGGGCGATCGAGCCGGTCATCGTGGTGGCGATCCGCATGCTCGACGACCGCGCCAGCGGCTACGGCCTGTCCGATCGCGCCGGCGCGCGCAGCCTCGTCGGCGGTTCGCGGATCGGCCCGATCGGCGTGCGCGCGCAGGACTATTCCGCCTGGGTCGCCACCGTGCTGGTGCCGTATGTCGACGCGCACTACCGCACGCGCCGCACCGCGCGCGGGCGCACGGTGCTGGGCTGGTCGCTCGGCGCGCTGAACGCGTTCAACCTCGGCTGGCAGTACCCGGAGGTGTTCGGCCGGGTCGGCGCCTTCTCGCCCTCGTTCTGGCTGGCTGCGGACCGCAGCAGCGCCACTGCGATCCAGCACACGCGGCTGGCGCAGGCGATGGTCGATCATGGGCCCGGGCGCGCGGGCCTGAAATTCTGGTTCGCGGCGGGTACGACGGAGGAAACCGCGGACCGCGACGGCGACGGCATCAACGATACGATCGACGACGTGCAGGACCTGCTCGAAGGCTATCGCGGCGCCGACGGCTTTCGCGCGCGTGGCCTGAAGCAGCTCGGCTATTCGATCAACCTGGACTACGCGGGACATCCGTCGCGCAGGGCGGATGCCTCGCTGTTCCTGTTGCCTGGCGGCCAGCACAACCAGGCGTCATGGAAACGGATGCTGCCGCTGTTCCTGCGCTGGGCCTACGCCCGGCCCCGGCAAAAACCGTTGTAGGAGCGGGGGGGGGGGGGGGGGGGGGGGGGGGGGGGGGGGGGGGGGGGGGGGGGGGGGGGAGGG
>NZ_JBYTCN010000005.1:98896-222677 GCF_058790335.1 Rhodanobacter sp. FW101-FHT13A11
CCCTTTCCCCCCCCCCCCCCCCCCCCCCCCCCCCCCCCCCCCCCCCCCCCCCCCCCCTCGCTCCTACATGCAGATGACAGACCGCGAACCTATTTCCGCTCGGCGGCGCTGGCGTCGCGGATGCCGCGGAACTCGGAGTCCTTGCTCCAGTCCGGCCACTGGCCGGAATTCGCCAGCTGGCTGCCCACGGCGTAGAGCAGCTGCAGGTCGCGCGCCATGCCGGTGAACGACCAACTGGCCTGCCATTCGTCGGACGGCTGGTGGTAGTGCTTGGCGACGTATTCGTCCTCGGCCGCCTTGCCGGCCTTCAGGCCACCGTTGACCCAGTCGTTGCCGGAGCCGAACGAGATCGCCGGCACGCCGCGCTTGGCGAACGAGAAGTGATCGGAGCGGAAGAAGTGGCCGGCCTCCGGCTTCGGGTCGGCGGTGTAGCTCATGCCGTACTGCTTCGCGTCGGCGATCAGGTCGTCCAGCAGGCCCAGCTTGGCGCTGCCGGAAATGGTGAAGTTGCGCGCGGGGCCGTGCGGGTCGAGCGCGTCCATGTTGAGCACGCCGGCGGTGGTGGCCAGCGGGTACAGCGGGTTGGCGGCGTAGTACTCGGAGCCGAGCAGGCCCTTCTCCTCGGCGGTGACGTTGAGGAACACCACCGAGCGCTCGGGCCGCGGTGCGTGTGCAAATGCGCGGCCCAGCTCGATCAGCGCCGCGGTGCCGGTGGCGTTGTCGACCGCGCCGTTGTAGATGCGGTCGCCCTTCGCGTCGGGCTGGCCGACGCCGAGGTGATCCCAGTGCGCGCTGTAGATCACCGTCTGCTCCGGGTGCTTGCTGCCCTCGATGCGGCCGACGATGTTGTGCGAGGTGATCACGCTCTTGTCGACCTTGAAGCTGGCCGACAGGCTCTCGCCCTTCAGCGTCACCGGCTTGAACGCCCGCGTCTGCGCCTGCTTCTTCAGCGCGTCGAAGTCCAGCCCGGCGTGCTTGAACATCGCAACCGCCAGGTCGCGCTGGATCCACGCTTCCAGCTGCGGATGCACGGCCGAGGGCTGGTCGCGCACGATATCGAACATCGTGTTGGTGTTGGAATTCTTCACCGTGGCCCAGCCGTACGAGGCCGGCGCGGTCTCGTGCACGATCAGCACGCCCAGCGCGCCCTTGCGCGCGGCTTCCTCGTACTTGTAGGTCCAGCGGCCGTAGTAGGTCATCGCCTTGCCGCCGAAGTCGCCCACGCCGGTCTCGAAATCCGGGTCGTTGATCAGCACCACCGCGATCTTGCCGTGCAGGTCGACGCCCTTGAAATCGTCCCAGTGCCGCTCCGGCGCCTCGACGCCGTAGCCGACGAACACCAGCGGCGCGTCGGCGATCGCCACCGAGGTGGAGCCGTCCATCGGCGCGCGCACCGCGATCTGCTCGCCCTGGGTCAGCGCTTCGTGCTTGTCGCCGAGGGCGAGCGTGAGCTTCGGCGCGCCGACGATCTCGCTGCGCAGCAGCGGCACCGCCTGGGTCCAGCTGCGCTTGCCGTCCTTGAGGTCGCCGCCGGGCTGCAGGCCGGCGGCCTTCATCTGCGCCACCACGTAGTCGATGGTCTTCGTCTCGGCCGGCGTGGCCGGGCCGCGGCCCTCGAACGCATCCGAGGAGAGTGTCTTCACGTCGGCCGACAGGCGCTCGGGGCTGAAGGTCGGGGCATCGGTCGCCTGCGCGGCGGCGCAGGCAGACATGATCAGGGCGCAGAGGAGCAGTCGCTTCACGGGCGGTCACCAGTCGGGGATGAAGGGTCCGCCGATAGTAGTCAGTCCGCTCGTGCCGGTCCATTCGCGAATCGGCGACGGCGCCGTGCGGCGGGTCCGCCCGGCACCCGGACGGGCGCCGGGCGCGCCGTCAATCGCTGTCCTTGCCCTCGACGGAGTTTTCCAGGAGCTTGCCGGTCACTGCATCGATGCCGACCTCATGGGTGGCCTTGCCGTTCGCGATGTCGAACGAATAGCGCAGGCCGCTGCCGCCCTGCTCCTTTTCCAATTCTTCCTTGACGATCTTTCCCGGAAAGGCCTTGAGCGCGATTTCGCGCGCCTGCGGCAACTTGACCCTGGCTTGCGCCTCCGGTGTGGTGGCGGGCGTGGCGCCGGCGGCGAAGGCGCCCGCGGCCAGGCCGGCGGAGGCAAGCATGCAGAGGAGCTTTTTCATGTCGATTCCCTTAGGAGGAGCGGCGGACATCGCCGCACGACCTTTTTGCCGCAGTCCGCTTAGCGTGGGCTTATGGACCGATGGCCGGCATTCAGGCGTGCGGTGCCGGGACTTCCCGAAGCCGCCGCCGGCCGGCGCATCTTAGGGGCGGCTAAGCGAATCCGGCTACTATGGCGTCATCCCCCATCGGGGGCCTGGTACGCCCGAATGGTTCCGTCCGCCGTGCTTCCGCAAGATGCTGCACCTGCTCCCCCGCACATCGCCACGCGGTGGCGGGATGCCTTTCGGCGCCGGGTCGTTTCGTTGTTTCTGGGGCGCCTGTTCGCGGCTGTCGAGCGCCAGTTGTGCGAGCCGGGCCGGTTGCCGGCGCGGGGGATCCACCGCATCCTGATCTGCCGGCCCAACCATCGGCTTGGCAATGCGATCCTGGTCAGCCCGCTGCTTGCGGAGGTCGAGGCGCTTTATCCGGGTGCCGAAATCGACCTGGTCGTCGGCGGCGATGCGGCCAGTAGCCTGTTCGCGAACCGCTTCCAGGTCCGCCGGATATTCAGCCTGCCGCGGAAGATCGCGCAGCACCTGTGGCGGACGAGGGCATTGCTGCGGGAGCTGCAGCGGAATTCCTACGACCTGGCCATCGACACCTGCCAGGGCTCGCAGTCGGGCCGGTTGCTGCTGCTGACGGTCAAGGCCCGCTTCAAGCTGGGGTTCCCCGATCCCGAGGCGAACCCCGGGTCGGCATGGCACGGCCTGCCTTGTCCCGAACACCTGGGCCAGCGAGGCGTATTCCTGTTGCGCGCGGCCCGGGGGCTGGAGTTGGACCACCCCTGCCCACCGCTCAATCTGGACTTGTCGGACAGCGAGAAGCAGCAGGCCCGGCGGGCGTTGGCGAACATACTCGGTGCGGCGCCACCGCGGCCGGCCGGGCGCACGATCGTCGGCATATTCGCCAATGCCACCGGCGCCAAGTGTTACGGCGAGGATTGGTGGCGGCAGTTCGCCGGCGCGCTGACGGAGAAGCGGCCGGACGTGCTGATCGTCGACGTGCTGGCGGAACACGGAAGGTCGCAACTCGGCGGGGACTTCGCCCCGTACTACACGCGCGGTCTGCGTCGCCTTGCCTCGATGGTGGCGAACATGGACGGCTTCATCAGCGCCGATTGCGGCGTGATGCATCTGGCAGCCGCCAGCGGAACGCCGACGCTGGGCCTGTTCTCCGTCACCCAGCCGTCGAAATATGCGCCCTACGGCGGGCTCAATGGGGCCATCGATACCCATGGCATGAGCGCGAGCGAGGTCGCCGGCATGGCGGCCGACTGGCTCGGCCGGGTGGTGCCCCTTGCGCAGCCGCTGCCCGCCGTGCCATCGGTGCCGGTCGATGCGTGACGGTGTGGCCTTTTCATCCCGCGGATGAGTCGGCGGGCTAATCGATGCCGATCACCTTGCCGCTGCGGGGTGCGACCCTCAGCCTGACGCGGTTGCCGGCGGAATCGTCGGCCTTGGCCTTCCGCATGCCGCCGCGCAAATCCGGGGCGCGCACGTGCGCATACGCAATCCATTGCCCGGCATTTCGCGGGTTTCATCGCGGGTAGTGCCATCGAGAAACGGCCTCGCCATCATCTGCGGGTCGCGCGGGTGGTCGTCGGCTGCGCCGCGCCGGATCAGCCGTGTCGGCGATCGAACCAGCCGGCGCTGCGATTGACGATGTGCACCACCGAAAGCATCACCGGCACCTCGACCAGCACGCCGACCACGGTGGCCAGCGCCGCGCCCGAGCGCAGGCCGAAGAGGCTGATCGCCGCCGCCACCGCCAGTTCGAAGAAGTTGCTGGCGCCGATCAGCGCGGCCGGGCCGGCCACGCAATGCGGCACCTTGAGCCAGCGGCCGAGGCCGTAGGCGATGCCGGCGTTGAGGTACACCTGGATCACGATCGGCACCGCCAGCAGCGCGATGACCAGCGGCTGCGCCAGGATCGCCTCGCCCTGGAAGCCGAACAGCAGCACCAGCGTGGCCAGCAGCGCGGCGGTCGACCATGGGTCGATGCGCCGCAGCACCGCTTCCAGTGCGTGCGGCCCGCGCCGGCGCAGCAGCCACCCGCGCCAGAGTTGGGCCACGACCACCGGCACCACGATGTACAGCAGCACCGACAGCAGCAGCGTGCCCCACGGCACCCGGATCGACGCCACGCCCAGCAGCAGGGCCACGATCGGCGCGAACGCGACGATCATGATGGTGTCATTGAGCGCTACCTGGGCCAGCGTGAAGTTCGGTTCGCCGCCGCACAGCCGCGACCACACGAACACCATCGCCGTGCACGGTGCCGCGGCCAGCAGGATCAGGCCCGCGATGTAGGCGTCGTGCTGTTCCGCCGGCAGCCACGCGGCGAACGCGTGGCGGACGAACAGCCACCCCAGCAGCGCCATCGAGAACGGCTTGATCGCCCAGTTCACCAGCAGGGTGATGCCGATGCCGCGCGCCTGGCGCCGCACGCCGGCCAACTGCGCGAAGTCGACCTTCAGCAGCATCGGCACGATCATCAGCCATACCAGCGCGGCGACCGGCAGGTTGACGTGCTGCAGTTCGATCGCCGCCAGCGCCTCGAACGCCGCCGGCGAGGCATGCCCCAGCGCGATGCCGGCGATGATGCACAGTGCCACCCAGACGCTCAGGTAGCTGGCGAAGAAGCCGAGTTGCGCCGGTGCCGGCGCCGCGATCTCAGCGTTCATCCGCCGCCGCCGTCTGGCCGATGGTGCGCAGCTGCTGCTGCATGGCGAGCCGGTCGAGTTTCTCCAGCGGCAACGCCAGCAGCAGGTCGATGCGCCGGCGCAGCATCAGCCAGGCCGACTGGAACGCACGCCGGCGCGCTTCCTCGCCGCCGTCGGCCGCCACCGGGTCGGGTACGCCCCAGTGCGCGGTGACCGGCCGGCCGGGCCAGACCGGGCAGACTTCGCCGGCGGCGTTGTCGCAGACGGTGATCACGATGTCGATCGCCGGCGAGCCCGGCTGCGCGAACTCGTCCCAGCTCTTGCTGCGCAGCGGCGCGTGGTAGCCGAAGGCCTGCGCCAGTTCGGCGGCGATCGGCTGCACCTTGCCGCTGGGGAAGCTGCCGGCGCTGAAGGCCCTGAACCGGCCGTTGCCGAGCACGTTGAGCAGGGCCTCGGCCATCACGCTGCGCGCGGAGTTGCCGGTGCACAGGAACAGCACGTTGTACGGTGGAGTGTGCATGCCCGTCTCAGCAGCAGTTCGCGGCCGGGCCGCACGACGTGGAGGAACCGGCGGAGGCTGCGGGGCCGCAGCACGCGTCCCCGTCGGGCTGCGGCGCGCCGATGTAGGCGGTGGCTTCGCCATGGGTGCGGAAGCTTTCCCAGCGCACGCCCTGCGGGTCCTCCGCCCAGAACTTGTCCGAGCGCGCGTAGCAGCACGCGGTGGCGCGCTCGGCCAGCGTGACGGCGTCGGCCGCCTGCAGCCGCGCGCCGATCGCGGCGAGTTCGGCGTCGTCCCCGGCCTGCAGGCCGAGATGGTCCACGCCCGCCTTGCGGCCGCGCTGCGAGATGGCGAAATTGACGCGCGGATCGTCCAGCATCCACTTCGCGTAGTCCGGCTTCAGCACGCTCGGGGCAACGCCGAACAGCGTGGTGTAGAAACGGATGCTGCGGTCGAGCTGGTCGACGTTCACGTGCACGTGGAAGCGTTTCATCATTTTCTCTCGGTGGGCCGACAGGTTTTGGCCGGCGCGCAGCCGGCGGCGGCGGAGCCTGCGCAGCAGCTTTCGGTGAGGAAGCCGAGCAGGCCATTCATCTGCAGATAGTTCGCGCGGCACTGGATCACCCGTCCGCGCCGCTCGTCGCCGACCAGGCCGGCGCGCCGCAGGATGTGCAAGTGGTTCGTCAGCGTCGCGCCAGCCAGCCCGGTCGCGGCGGCCAGTTCGCCCACCGCCATCCCTTCATCGCCCGCCTGCACCAGCAGGCGGAACAGGTTCAGGCGGTGCTCCTGGGCAAGCGCGTTGAGGCAGGCGAGGGCATCTATTGATTCCATATTTCTAGAATTACGAAAATAAATATGAATGTCAACAACCGGTGCGAAGGTTGCCTGCCAGTTGGTTATAGTGCCGCCTGATTAGGAGTTCGAGGTTTCGATGAGCAATCGTGGTCAAGCACCGTCCAGCCAGTCCGGCGATCGATCGCCGGGGCCGCAGGGCACCCGGATTTTTTCCACCGAGGCATTGCGGCAGTACGCCAGCGAGATGCAGGAGGGGCAGGGGGGCCGGATCAGCGTGCACGAACCGGTACTGGAAGGCAGCAGCCATGGCATCGTGGGGCGCCGCTTCGTGCTTCGCCCGGGCCGGCATACCATTGGCCGCCGGATCGACAACGAGATCGTCGTCGACGACCTGAGCGTATCCGGTTGCCACGCCTGGATCACCAACCAGCAGGGCCACTGCGTCATCATGAACACGCTGTCCACCAACGGTACGTTCGTGAACGACCGGCGCATCCACGAGGTGGTCCTGCGGCATGGCGACCACGTCAGGCTGGGCCAGGTCGAGTTCGTGTTCCTTACCCGCGAGCACGGCAAGCGGATCGACGCATCCTGGCGCTGGATCGCCGGCGCCGCCCTGCTGCTGGCCGTGTTCGGCGCGCTCGCCTGGTGGCTGCTAGGGTCGCCGTGAGCGAGGACGCCACCCCGGCAAGCGTCGGCCGTTACCGCATCGAGGGCATCCTCGGCAAAGGCGCGATGGCGGTCGTCTATGCCGGCTTCGACCCGGGCATCGAGCGCAAGGTGGCGATCAAGTGCCTGCATCGCGAGATCGCCGCCGACCCCGCCTACCGGAGCCGCTTCCTGGTCGAGGCGCGCGCGGCGGGACACCTGACCCATCCGCACATCGTCACGATCTTCGACGTGGGCGAGACTGTGGACGGCCGCTCCTACATCGCGATGGAACGCCTCTCGGGCGAGACGCTCGCCGGCAAGGTCAGCCGCGAAGGATTTCCGCCGCTGCCGGCGGTCTTCGAGCTGGCCGGCCAGCTTGCCTCCGCGCTCGACTATGCACATGCCCGTGGCATCGTCCACCACGACATCAAGCCCGAAAACATCATGCTGGCCGATGGCTGGAACTATGCCAAGATCAGCGACTTTGGCATCGCCGAACGCCGCGGCTCGCCACCGGACGGCAACGGATTGTCCGCGGAAATCGGCGGCACGCCGGCCTACATGGCACCCGAGCGCCTGCGCGGCGAGCGGGCCGACGCGCGCAGCGACCTGTTCTCGCTGGGCGTGGTGCTGTACTGGCTGGTCACCGGCAAGCTGCCGTGGCCGGACCTCGGGAACCTGCAGCAACTGCTCAGGAAGCGCCTGCGCTCGCCGCATCCGCCGGTCCGGCCGCGCGACCCGGCCACGCCCTCGATATTGATGAACATCGTGCGCACCCTGCTGGAACCCACGGCGGGCGCGCGCTACCAGCGTGGCGCGGAGGTGGTCGACGACCTGCGCCTGGCAGCCCGCGAGTACGAGCGCGAGCGCGAAAATCCGCTGGCCACCCGCATCATTTCATTGCGGCTGCGCTGGGCCAGCAGCCTGGGCGCCATCCTGAGCCTGGTGCTGGTGCTGGGGCTGGCCACGATCTACACCAAGCAGAGCGCCGCAGTGACCGGCGTGGCCCTGGACTTCGGCAGTTCGATGGGGCGCATGGTCGCCGGCGAGTCGGCCGAGAACCTGCTGCTCGGCGACACCGCCGCCACCCGTGCGCTGGTCGGCGACATCTCGCGCAACCAGCAGATCCACTACCTGGCCATCGCCGACCGGCGCGGCGACGTCGTGGCCAGCACCCGCCAGGAGGAGGTCGGTCACCCGTTGCCTGAGCCAGGTGGACAGGCCTACCTGCCGCGCGAGGACGATATCCGCAGCTATCTCAGCCGGGACCCTGGCGACCCGGGTCAGAGCGCGATGCTGTTGTTCGATGTGCCGATCCGCTACCAGGCCAAGACGGTGGGCGAGTTGCGCCTTGGCATCGGCGACGCCGCGTTGCGCGCCGCGCAGAGAACCACCCTGTGGGTGATCGTCGTGGTGCTTCTGCTGACCCTGGCCGCCGTCATCGGCGCGGCCTACTGGCTGTTCCGCCGGCCGCTGATCACGCTGGACCTGGTGCGCGATGCGCTGTTGCGGGTGGCGCGCGGCGACTTCGGCCACCGCATTCGGCTGACGCGGAGGGACGAGATCGGCCGGCTGTTCGCCACCTTCAACCTGATGAACAGCACGCTGCAATCGCGCCAGCGCCGCGCCGGGAAGACCGCGCCTGCACCAGCCGTGGAGGCCGACGTTTCGCGCCCGACGCGCATCATGCCGGTGACGCCGGACGAGGGCGGCGCCGGCTGACGGACCGGCGTGGCTCAGTACTGTTCGAGCCGATGCTTCAGCTCGCGCGCCCGCGCCCGGTAGATCACGGCCGGCTCGTAGTCCGGCGCGATCGCCAGCACGCGGTCCCACAGCGCGATGGCCGGGTCCAGCTGCTGGTCGCGGTACAGCACGATGGCCCGCTCGTGGTACGAATCCAGCAACTGGCTGCGCAGCGTCGCCGCCTTGGTGCCGGACGGCTTCAGGCGCGGTTCGATCGCCAGCGCCTCGCCGAGACGGGCGAGTGCCTGCTGTTTGCGCCCCTGGTCGAGCAGGGCCACGCTCTCGTCCTGCAGCCGGCGCGCCTTCGCCGCGGCGGATTCGGCGCCCGGTGGCGGCGATGCCGGTGCGACGGGTGCGGCGGCATCGGCCGCAGCCACGGCCGCCGGCGCAGCACCTTCCGCGGGTGCCGGTATGCGAAGCGTCTGGCCGACGCGCAACAGCGAGGGGTTGGCCGAACCGTTGTAGCGGGCCAGGATCAGGAACAGGTTCGCGTCGCCGAGATAGCGTTCGGCCAGCGTGCTGTAGGACTCGCCCGCCTGCACGATGTGTGCATGCCAGCGGCTACCGAGCATCTGTTCGGGATCGACGGTGAGCTGGCGCAGCATGCCCTGCGCCGCGCGGTCGCCCGGGTGCTGCCGCAGGTGCTGGCGCAGCGCCTTCTCGCCGGTGTCGTAGTGCCCGAGCTGGAGCTGGTTGCGGATGATTGCCGCCAGCGAAGATTCGCCGGACGCGGTTGCCGACGACTCCGTCGTCGCCGTCGACTGCGCCGGGGCGACCACGACCGAGGAGCGGCTGCCCATCGAGGAACAGCCGCCCGCACCCAGTGCGGCCAGCAGCACGGCGGCCCACATCGCGCGGCGCCGGCCCGGGTAACTCGAACGCATCGTGTCCGCCATGTCAGTCCGCCGCATCGTGAGCAGTCCATGGAGATCGGTTGGCATGGTCATCGTCCGCTCGTTCTTTAGCGCGGTGCCCCCCCGGGGCGGGCCGCTCCATTGCATGGTGGAAGTATAGCCGGCCTGATCGGCGCGGCCCGCGTCCGCGAATCCTGTCCGCGCCGTCATGCCTTGCGCGGGCGCCGCGGCTTCGCCTGCGCCGCGGCGATCAGCTGTTGCAGGTAGGCGATACCCTCTTCCTCGGGAAAGAACGCCACCACGTCGGCGACGCTCAGCCCGTGCCGCTGGCGCAACGCCAGGAATTCCTCCCGTGCCATCGCAAGCCGCTGCGCCGCCGCGGCCTTCTTGCCAAGCGGCTTGGCCGGCGTCTGTTTCTCCATCTTGCGTTCAAGCGTCGCGAGCTCTTCCTGGAACTGGCGGAAATCGTATTTCTGGGAGGTCATGGCCTGCGCGACGTATCGACGAGAGGCTGATTTTCGCACGCGGGCCACAGACGGTGGCGTGACGGATCAGCAGTTCCGCACGCCAGGTGGAACACGAGAAGGAGAGAAAGACAAAGCCCACCGCGAGGGGTGGGCCGAGTCGTCGCATGCATGGTGGCCGGGGACGGAATCGAACCGCCGACACGGGGATTTTCAATCCCCTGCTCTACCAACTGAGCTACCCGGCCGGGAAGCTGGCGATCGGGAACAGCCGCGGGGGCCGTCGACGATGCGTGGAGCCGCGCATTAGACCCAATGCACGGCTTTTCGTCAAGACTCCAGGTCGGGCGGGGTGAAGCCGGCGGCCTGGTCGACGTCGCCGCCGAACAGGAATTTTTCCATCTGTTCGCCGAGGTATTTGCGCGCCTTCGGGTCGAGCGGATTGAGCCGGTATTCGTTGATCAGCGTGGTCTGGTGGGCCAGCCATTGCTGCCAGGCGGACCTGGATATCCCGGCGTAGATGCGCTGGCCGAGCGGGCCGGGCCAGGGGGCGAAGTCGAGGCCTTCGGCGTCGATGCCGAGCTTGGCGCAGTGGACGGTACGGGTCATGGGGTTTCCTCGGGGCTTCACGGGTATCGGTAGGAGCGCACCCTGTGCGCGATGCTCTTCGCTCCGATCGACATCAAAGCATCGCGCACAGGGTGCGCTCCTACCGGATGCTCTGGAGCAGGGTGCGGACCGGGGCGGGTAGCCCCAATGCGGCCAGTTCGTCGGCGCTGCACCAGCGCGACTGCCGATTATCGGCGATGCGGTGCTGCGCTGTCGCGCGATCGAACAGCAGCGGCTCGATATTCAAGCGGTAGTGGCTGAACACGTGGGTGAACGAGGCGAGCGCCCGGGCGTCGTCGATCCGCGCATGCTGCAGCGCGACGCGCCAGGCGCCATCCGGATCGGCCGCCTCGGGCAGGCTCCACAGGCCGGACCACACGCCTTGCGGGCCGCGCCGTTCCAGCAGCACGCGGCCCTGGCGGTCACGCAGGATCAGCATCACGGTGGCGCGGGCGGGAATGGATTTCGCCGGCTTGCGGCCGGGCAGTTGCGCGGTGAGGCCGTCGCGACGGGCAATGCAACCGGTGGCCAGCGGACAGTCCTCGCAGCGCGGGCGCGAGCGCGTACATAGCGTTGCACCGAGATCCATGATCGCCTGGGTGTAGTCGGCGACGCGTGTGGCCGGGGTATGTGCCTCGGCGTGCTGCCACAGCTGCTTCTCCACCGCGCTTTCGCCGGGATGGCCGTGGATGCCATGGTAGCGCGCCAGCACGCGCTTGACGTTGCCGTCGAGGATGGGAAAGCGCAGGCCGTGCGCCTGCGCCAGGATCGCGCCGGCGGTGGAGCGGCCGATGCCGGGCAGCGCGGCGAGCGCGTCGAAGTCGCGCGGCAGTTCGCCACCGTGGCGTTCCACGCAGAGTTGCGCGGCGCGGTGCAGGAAGCGCGCGCGGCGGTAGTAGCCGAGGCCGGACCACAGCGCCAGCACGGTGTCCTCGTCGGCGGCGGCGAGCGCGCGCAGCGTGGGCAGCGCGGCGACGAAGCGTTCGAAGTAGCCGACCACGGTGGCCACCTGGGTCTGCTGCAGCATCACCTCGGACAACCACACGCGATAGGCGTCGCGCCGGCCGTCGTCGAATGCGTGTTGCCAGGGCAGGCTCTTGCGGCCGTGCCGGTCGAACCAGCGCAGCAGGCGGGGGGCCAGGGTTGCGCTCATGGCTGTTTGCCGGTGGCGGGTTTCGCCGTGGTGCCGGCGGGCGCTGGTGCGGTATCGCCGGCACGGATGGTCAGGCCTTCGATGGCGACGCTGCCCGCGTCGATCCGGGCGATTTCCGCGTGGCCGTTGCCCGGCGGCATGCTCAGCTGCGGCCCTTGCGGGTCGCTCAGCTGGCTCCACCAATGGGCCAGCGCCAGCGGCGGCAGGTGCAGGTCGGCGTGGTTGGCGGGGCCGTCGAGCTTCAGCGCGAGCAGCAGCGGGTCGTTCTGGTTGGCCGGGGTCAGCCGCAGCGAGATGTCGTATTGGCCGGCCTTGGCCTGGTCGAGCCGGCCGGCGAGGTTGGCGGCGGCATCGGCGGCGCCGTGCCAACGCGCATTGCCGGCGAGCGTCAGCGTGGTCGTGCCGCCTTGGGCCAGGTGCAGGCTGACGTTGTCCAGTTGCAGCGTGCTGCCTTCGATGCGCGGCGTGGCGGACAGCCGCAACTGCAGCGGCGTGTGCGCCGCGGTGGTGGCGGACAGGTTGAGCGGGAACGGCTGGCCGGAGATCAGCCGGCCGGCTTCGAGCGAGACGTTGTCGAGCAGCACGGCGTTGCCGCGCACCAGGCTGCCGTGGTTGATGTCGACGCCGGTGTCGATGCGCGGGATGTTCGGCGGCGAGCCCACGGGGCGCGAGGGCAGCGCGGCTAGCCATTCCTGCAGTGCGTCGAGGTCGACCCGTGGCGAGTCGATCTGCAGTTGCGAGATCACCGTGGGGCCGCCGAACAGGGTATGCCAGGGCAGCACGAGCTGGCCGCGCGCGGCCAGCAGGATCGGCGCGCTGGCACCCGCGGCGTTGAGCGTGATGCCGTTCAGGTCCAGCGCCGGGCGCGGGAACAGGGTGGGGCTGGCCGGGCTGGCCAGGTTCAATTCGAGCCCCGCGCCGCGCGCCTGGGTCTGCAGCATGCGGGTGAAGCGCTCGGGCTGCAGCAGCAGGTAGACCGCGACCACCGCGGCCAGCACCGCCGCCAGCGCGAGGCCGCCAAGGAGCAGCAAGGTCAACCGCAGGCGGCGCGACATCCGCTCAGCCTCGCCAGCGCGGTTCAGTCATGGCCCGGCGCCTCGCCACTGAGGCTGGCCGGGAGCAGGCCGTCGACGAACGCCTCGGCTTCGAACACGCGCAGGTCGGTGGCGCTCTCGCCCAGGCCGACGAAGCGGATCGGCAGGCCGAATTCGCGCGCCAGCGCGAACACCACGCCGCCCTTGGCGGTGCCGTCGAGCTTGGTCACCACCAGGCCGGTGACGCCGACGATCTGGCGGAACTGGCGCACCTGGCTGACCGCGTTCTGGCCGGTGGTGCCGTCGATCACCATCAGCACCTCGTGCGGCGCGTCGGCGTCGAGTTTCTTCAGCACGCGGGCGATCTTGCCCAGCTCGTCCATCAGGCCGCCCTGGGTGTGCAATCGGCCGGCGGTGTCGGCGACCAGCACGTCGGTGCCGCGCGAGCGCGCCGCCTGCAGCGCGTCGAAGATCACGCTGGCGGCGTCGGCGTCCTGGCCCTGCGAGATCACCGGCACCTGGTTGCGCTCGCCCCAGGTCTTCAGCTGCTCGACCGCGGCGGCGCGGAAGGTGTCGCCGGCGGCCAACATCACCGCGCGCCGTTCGTCGCGCCAGCGGCGGGCCAGTTTGCCGATCGTGGTGGTCTTGCCGGCGCCGTTGATGCCGACCACCAGCACCACGAACGGCTGTTTGCCGCGCACCTCCAGCGGTTGCTCGACCGGCTTGAGCAGGGCGACCAGCGCCTGGCGCAGCGCGGCCAGCAGCGCCTGCGCGTCGGCGAACTCGCGCCGGTGCATGCGCCTGCGCAGGTTCTCGACCAGCTCGGTGCTGGCCTCGATGCCGACGTCGGCGGTGATCAGGGTGGTTTCCAGCTCGTCGAGCAGGTCGTCGTCGAGCTTCGGGTGGCGCATGAACAGCGCGCCGAGGCCGCGCGAGAACGCATTGCCGGCGAGCCGCTCGCGCCAGCTGCGCCTGGCTGAGGCCGGTGCCGCGGCGGGTTCCCCGGCCGGCGCCACGAAGCGTTCGTGGCCGGGCCGGGTATCGGCGGGCGCGGGGATTTCCGCCAGCGCCTCGTGCAGCGTCGCCTCGTCCCCTTCGGGCGCGACGGCATCGGCCGCCGGGGCCTTTGCGGCAGGCTGCCCGGCATCCTTTTCGGTGGGCTTTTTCTTCCAGAACTTGAGCATTGCGGCGGCGATTCAAAGACAATGGGCGGCATGCTAACACTCCAACCTGTACCGCCCGCTGAGGGCGCGGCGGCATGAACGGCGGGCGCAAGGCCGGGCCGGGGCGGGTCCGCATCATCGGCGGCAGCCTGCGCAATTCACGGCTGGAGGTGCCGGATCTTCCGGGCCTGCGGCCGACGCCCGAGCGGGTGCGCGAGACCCTGTTCAACTGGCTGGCGCCGGTGCTCGACGGCGCGCGCTGCCTGGACCTGTGCGCCGGCACCGGCGCGCTCGGCATCGAGGCGCTGTCGCGCGGCGCCGCCGGCGTGCAGTTCGTGGAACGCGACGCCAGTGCTGCGCAGGCGCTGCGCGCGAACCTGGCGCGGCTCAAGGCCCCGGGCGGCCAGGTGGCGGAGCTGGATGCGGGGCTGTTCCTGCAGGGCACGGCGCAACCGTACGACCTGGCCTTCCTCGACCCCCCGTTCGCGCTGGACCTGTGGCCGGCGCTGGCCGGGCAGCTGGAGCAGGGCGGCTGGCTGGCTGCGCAGGCGTGGATCTATGCGGAGTCGCCACGCGACCACGTGCCGGCCTTGCCGCCGTCCTGGCGGTTGCATCGCGAAGGCCGCGCCGGCGAGGTGCGTTTTGCGCTCTATCGGCGCGCCTTCCGTTAAGCTAGGGTCAATTCAGCTGCTGTGTCCCCACCTGTGAGCAAAGCTTTGGGCAACCCGCGCCTGGCCGTCTACCCGGGCACCTTCGATCCGATCACCAACGGCCACACCGATCTGGTGGCACGCGCGGCGCCGTTGTTCGACCGCGTGGTGGTGGCGGTGGCCGACAGCTCCAGCAAGGGCCCGGGTTTCAGCATGGCCGAGCGGATCACCCTGGCGCGGCTGGCGCTGGCCGACCTGCCGAACGTGGAGGTGCGCGGTTTCGACTGCCTGCTGGCCACCTTCATCCAGCAGATCGGCGCGGGCGTGATCATCCGCGGCTTGCGCGCGGTGTCCGATTTCGAATACGAGTTCCAGCTGGCCAGCATGAACCGGCACCTGATCCCGCAGGCCGAGACGCTGTTCCTGACGCCGGCCGAGCAATACAGCTTCATCTCCTCCTCGCTGGTGCGCGAGATCGGCCGTCTAGGCGGCGATATCTCCGGTTTCGTGCATCCGGCGGTACAACAGGCCATGCGGCAGCGCTGGCAGAAGGGCCGGACCGGCTCCAACAAGCAACCCGAAACGGAAGGTGATAACCATGCGTAAGTTCGCTCTCATTGCTGCCGTCGCACTGACTGCCAGCCTCGCCCTGAGCGCCTGCGGCAAACATCAAGCCGCCGAACAGGCCGGCCAGCAGGCCAGCCAGCAGGCGACCAAGCCGACCGATCCGAACGACAGCAAGGCGTGGAACGCCTACTTCGGCCAGATCGTGCAGAACAACATGCAGGGCATGAAGGCCGACCGCCCGTATCCGTACCTGGTGCCGGCGGGCGATTCCGAGGAGGCCGTGGCCGGCCGCGGCCGCCAGCTGTCGAACGTGCAGGATGCCGTGGCGCGCGGCGTGCTGCCGGGCAATATGCTGGTGTTCGCCGGCCAGGATTCGGCGAAGACGGCCGACCTGGTCATCGCGGCGTTCAAGGATGCCAAGCCCGGCTCGTTCAAGGACGTGATCGTCCTGTTCATCGGCGCCCCGGCCGACCAGCAGCGCGTGGACGACGTGCTGAAGCCCACCGGCGCCACGGTCCGCTTCGTCGCGATGTAAGAAACAGGAGTGAGTAGTTGATGAGTGAGGAGTGAGAGAAAGCCGGGTGTGCGGCGAGTTCTTGCTCTCTCTCGCTTCTCACTCCTCTTCATTCACTCCTCGCTTGTTCCCATGTCCCTGAAAATCCTCGATACCTGCGTCAACTGCGACGTCTGCGAGCCGGCCTGCCCCAACAAGGCGATTTCGCTGGGCGAGGAGTTTTACGTGATCGATCCGGCATTGTGCACCGAGTGCGTCGGTCATCATGACGAACCTCAGTGCGTGGTGGTGTGCCCGGTCGAATGCATCATCGGCGACCCCGACCACGCCGAATCGCCCGAGCAGCTTGAACTCAAATACCGCCAGCTGATGGCGAAGGAGTCCGCGGCATGAGGTTTTCCGTGAACTGGCGCCGGCCGTTGTCGGGCGTTTTGTCGCTGAGCCTGCTGCTGGTCGGCGGCAGCGCGTTCGCCGCGGACGGTGCGCCGAAGACGGCTCCGGCCGCGGCGGCCCACGCCGCGTCACCGCGCCCTGGCCATGCGGCCGTCGCCAGCGCGAATTTCCATGCCACCGAAGCCGGTCTCGAAGTGCTGGCCAAGGGCGGCAATGCGTTCGACGCGGCGGTGGCGGTGGCGGCCACGCTGTCGATCGTGGAACCGGAGAGTTCCGGCACCGGCGGTGGCTTCATGGCCGTGCTGCACCGGGCGAAGGACGGCCGCAACATCTTCATCGACGCGCGCGAGACCGCGCCGGCCGCGGTGAATCCCAAGGATTACCTCAACCCGGACGGCAGCCCGAACCGCGACACCGCGTTGCGCGGGCCGCTGTCGGCCGGCATCCCCGGCCAGCCGGCCGGGCTGGTGCTGCTGTCCAGTCGTTACGGGCGCCTGCCGCTCGCGCAGTCGCTGGCGCCGGCGATCCGCATCGCCCGCGACGGCTTCAAGCCGGACGAGCGCCTGCGCGGCGCGATTGCCGGCACGCAGAAGGATCTCGAGCGCTGGCCCGCCTCGGCCGCCAAGTACCTGCCGGGCGGCAAGCCGCCGGCGGAGGGCGCGATCTGGCGCGATCCGGACCAGGCGCGCACGCTGGAGCTGCTGGCCGCGCATGGCCACGACGGCTTCTATCGCGGCGAGATCGCGCAGAAACTGGTCAAGGCGGTGCGTGCCGCCGGCGGCAACTGGACGCTGGCCGACCTGGCCGGCTATCAGGCCAAGGAGCGCACGCCGATCAGCGTGGACTATCGCGGCTACAAGATCGTCACCGCACCGCCGCCGTCGTCCGGCGGCGTGGCGATCGCCGAGATCCTCAACATCCTGTCCGGCTACGACCTGACGAAGATGGATGCCGCCACGCGCGTGCACTACATCGTCGAGGCGATGCGCCGCGCGTTCCGCGACCACAACGATTACCTGGGCGATCCGGATTTCGTGCAGATGCCGCTGGACATGCTGCTGTCGCCGTACTACGCCGCCGGCCTGCGCCAGGGCATCCTGCCCGACAAGGCCACGCCGTCGTCGATGCTGCCGCGCGCCGAGGCGCCCGAGCCGGGCATGCACACCACCCATTTCTCCATCATCGACGCCGACGGCAACATGGCCGCGGTGACCTCCACGGTGAACTACACGATGGGTTCCGGCTTCGTCGCCGCGGGCACCGGCGTGCTGCTGAACGACGAGATGGACGACTTCGCGCTGGTGCCGAACAAGCCCAACGTGTACGGCCTGCTCGGCAGCACGGCGAACGCGCCGGCGCCGGGCAAGCGCATGCTGTCGTCGATGTCGCCAAGCATCGTGATCGGCGCCGACCGCACCGCGGTGATCGGCTCGCCCGGCGGCTCGACCATCATCACCCAGGTGCTGGAAGGCATCCTGCACTTCATCGACGGCGAGAGCGCGCAGCAGATCGCCGCGCACAAGCGCTTCCACCACCAGTACCTGCCGGACGTGGTGAACGTGGAAGAGGGCAGCTTCGACGCCGCCACCGGCGATGCGCTGACCAAGATGGGCTACACGCTCAAGCCGCGCGAGTCGTGGGGCTTCATGAACGTGGTGACCTGGGACCGCAAGGCCAACACGCTGGATGCCGCCAGCGACCCGCGCCGGCCGTCCGGGCTGGGCAAGGTGCAGTAAAGGTCACGCCATGGAACTGTTCTCGCTTCTCGGCAATTCGCAGCAGTTGGACGGCGGCGCGATGTGGTTCGGCCCATCCGTGGGCCTCACCCCGCGCGCTGCGCGGGGCCGCCTGCGGCGTCCGGATTCGCTCCCGGCGAATCCGTCGGCAACGCGAGGTATCTGAGATGGAACTCTGGTCCCTGCTCGGCAACTCGCAGCAACTGGACGGTGGCGCCATGTTCGGCAACGCTCCCAAAGCGCTGTGGTCGCGCTGGATCGCGCCGGATGCGGAGAACCGGATACCGCTGGCCTGCCGCTGCCTGCTGGTGAAGGATCTGGACGGGCGCAACGTGTTGTTCGAGACGGGCATCGGCGCGTTCTTCGAGCCGGCGCTGCGCGAGCGTTACGGCGTGGTCGAGTCGCGCCACGTGCTGCTGGATTCGCTGGCCGAGGTAGGGCTTTCCCACGAGGACATCGACGTGGTGGTGCTGTCGCACCTGCACTTCGACCATGCCGGCGGCCTGCTGGCGGCATGGGAGGAAGGCCAGCCGCCGCGACTGCTGTTCCCGAACGCGCGCTTCGTGGCGGGTGCGGAGCACTGGCGTCGTGCGCTGAAGCCGCACCCGCGCGACCGCGCCTCGTTCGTGCCCGAGTTGCAGCCGTTGCTGGAAGCCAGCGGCCGGCTGGAGCTGGTCGAGGGCGAACATTCGCGGACGCTGGGCGAGTCGGTGCGCTTCTTCTTCTCGGACGGCCACACGCCCGGCCTGATGCTGGCCGAAGTCGGCGGCGTGGTGTTCTGCGCCGACCTGATTCCCGGCCGCTTCTGGGTGCACCTGCCGATCACGATGGGCTACGACCGCTGGCCGGAGAAGCTGATCGACGAGAAGCGCGTGTTCCTGGAAGACAAGCTGGCGCGCGGCGTGCGGCTGTTCTTCACGCACGACCACGATTGCGCGCTGGCGCGGGTGACGCGCGACGAGCGCGGCCGCTTCGGCACCACCGACGAGCAGCGCGCGCTGCGCGGCATGCCGCCGTCGAGCCTGGCGGGAGCGGCCTGATGAGCGGACGCAGGGGAAGAGCCATGCGTGGCCTGGCGCTGAACGTCGTCGGCACGCTGCTGGTGCTCGCCGGCATCGGGCTGGCGGCGATGACCGCGCGCGGCCTGCTCCACTACCGCGCCGTGGCCAGCCAGCATGGCGGCGAGGTGATCGATCTCGGTGCGGGCGCGCATCCGCCGGCCGGCCGGCACGGCCGCATGGTGCGCGTGGTCGGCACGCCGAAAGTGGTGGAAGCGCCGCACGACCCGGAGTTCAACCAGCGCGTGGACACGCCGGTGCTGGTGCGCCAGGTGGAGATGTTCCAGTGGCGCGAGGTGCGCTTCGGCGGCAACGTGCACTACGAGCTGGACTGGGTCGACCGGCTGGTCGATGCCAGCCGTTTCGAGGATCCGAAGGGGCACGCGAACCCGCAGGGCTTCCCGATCGGCGGCAGGCAGTTCGACGCCGGCCTGGTGCAACTGGGCGGCTTCAAGCTCGATCCGGTGTTGTTGCATGCGCTGCCCGGCACGCAGCGGGTCGAGCCGGATGCGGCGGCCCTGCCGGAAAACCTCGCGGCCAGCTTCAGTCGCTATCAGGATTACTTGGTGACCAGTGCGCGGCCGGGCGATCCGCGGCTCGGCGACGTGCGGGTGAGCTGGTCGGCCGTGCCGCTGCAGCAATTGACCGTCGTCGGCCGCCTGGACGGCGACCGGCTGGTGGCGGCGACCGATGCCGCCGACGGCAAGGGCTACATGGTGCAGGTCGGCGACGTGCCGGTGCTGGACGTCTTCCCGGACCTGCCGGTGCCCCCGGAGTTCGTGTGGGTCCGGCAGATCCTCGCCGTGCTGCTGGCCTCGCTGGGTGCCTTCCTGCTGCTCGCCACGCAGCGCCATCGACCCGACGGATGGCTCGCGCTGGGCCTGGGTGCCCTGGTCGTGGGCATCGTGGCCGGCGTGTTGTGGCTGGGCGACGACGCATGGGCTGCGTGCGTATGGCTGGCGCTGGCGGCGTGCGGCGCAGCGGTCACCGGGTGGCGGCTGCGGCGCGGGCGCTGAGCCGGCGCTGGCGGGTGCGCGGGGAACGGCGACGCACGGCCGTTACTCGGCGCCCGCCTTCCCGCTGGCGTTGGCGTAGACCTGGTCGGCCCACTGCGTGGCGCCCAGGTAGATCGCGGCCATCCGCTGGATGCGCTGTGGCATGACATGCTCGCTGGTCAGCTCGCCGGCTTCCCAGGCGAGGATCTGCTGCAGCAGCGGCGCGAACGGCCCGCCGCGGCCGGTCAGTGCGTCGCTGATCTCCGGCACCAGCCGCAGATGGGTCAGCAGGAATTCCATCGGCGCGCACATCAGCGTGTCCAGCAGCGAGAACAGGCCGACGGTGAAGGCCATCTCCGCATGGCCGGGCGGCATGCCGTCGGCCAGCTTCTCGCACATGTGGGCGCGGATCAGCGCGGCGCGCAGCAGCTCAGGCGGGCGATCGTCCATGCCGCACATCGCCATCGTGTCGATCCAGTTGCGCATGCGCGTGACGCCGAAGAAGATCGCCGCCTGCTGCACCGACTTCAGCTGCCGCGGCAGCGCGAAGTAGGCCGAGTTGACGCAGCTGAGCAGCTTGTAGCTGAGCACCGCGTCGTCGCGGATGATGTTGCCCAGCTCCACCGGTCCCGGGTTGCTTTCCTGCAGCACCCGCATCAGCCGCAGCATGCTCAGCCGGTTGGCGGTGAGCACGGGCACCGCCACCGGTTGCGGCACCAGCAGGTAGCGTCCCTGGATCGCCTGCAGCGGCAGTTCCAGGCAGCGCTCGTAGGTCTGGTGATCGTTGACCTGGCCGGCGATCACGCGGATGCCCCGCGCGTACAGGCGCTCGGCGCGTTCCTTCAGGCACTCCGGCGAAAGCCGGCTGGCGTCCAGCCGCACTATCTGCACCATGTGCAGCAGCGTTTCGAGCGGCAACGTGCTTTCCGGGTCGATATCGGACGCATCGAGCACGAACTGGCAGCCGCGCTGCGCCATCTGCTGCAGGCGCTTCATCAGCGGCGCGTCGGTTGCCGCGTGCGGCTGCAGCACCACGCCCAGGCGCGGCTGGTGCAACAGCACGTCGGAGTCTTCCGGCAGCAATTCGGACGGCAGGTTGAGGAAGGCGCGGTTGCCGCGTACCAGCCGGGTCAATGCGCCATCGGTGATGGTCGCCAGCACGTTCTGCAGCAGGGTGTGCTCGTCGCCGGCTTCGCGGTGGAACACGATCTCGTAGGCGAACAGCTGGTGTTCGCGGTCGAGCATCGGCACGCGCAGCACCGGCAGCGGCGCGGCGCTTGCGCCCTCGTAGCCTTGCGCGCCGGGAGCGGGGGCGGTGGCGGCAGCGGAGGAGTGGGAGGCGTTGGATATGCTCATGGTCAGTCAGTCGTCGCGATTAACGCTGAAGCATGCCGTGGCCCGCTTCGCAGTCAGTAGGAGGACCGTCTGCACAGGCAGGCGGCGGCGGTCTTGCTCATTGCCGTGTCATGCCGCGGCCAATGCGTGCGAACGCAGGCTCGCGTGAAGTTCCCCGGTGCGGCCGTAGAGTCCGCCTTCGCCGGCATGTCCGGTCAGCACCGCCAGCGCCTGGCGTACCAGGTTCAGCCGCTGGTTGACCGCCTTGCCGTTGCGCTGGTTGAGCTGCTGGCAGAGGCGCAGCGACTGCACGATGCCGGCCCAGGCCGGCTCCAGCGCGGAGTTCGCAGCGGGCAGTTCGCGCGCCAGTTGCCGGCGCTCGGCGTCGAGCTGCTCGAGTTGCAGCAGGATGGCCTGCTTGTGCGCGCCGGCCTGGTCCAGCGCCGCGCTGTCGCCGCCGTCCAGTGCGCCACGCTCGGCTTCGAGCACCTGCACGAGACGGTCGACGGTCTGCCGCATGTCGCCCAGCACGGCCGCCAGCGCGTCGTCGAGTTCATGCTTCAGCGGCCGGTTCATGCCTTGCCCGTGCCGCCGAGCTGCTGTTCCAGCGAGATCATGCGGTCGGCGATGCGGCCGGCGTCGATCTTGTAGCTGCCGTCGGCCAGCGCCTGGCGCACCCGCTCCACCCGCTGCGGATCGATCGCGGCGCTGTCGTCCGTCCGCGCGGCCTGCTGCAGCGCCAGGGCCGAATCGGTCAGCTTGAGCTGATCGTCGACCTTGGCGGCGGGTACGCCGGGAGCCGCCGGTGCTCCCGCCGGCGTCGCCGGACCGTTGCCCGGGCTGTTGGCGGCCTGCGGGAATTTCGGCAGGCCGTTGTTGGAAATGGTCGTGTTCATGCGTCCGTTCTCGCTGGGATGTGGCCCTGTAACCGAAGGATCGGCCGGATTCGCGGAAACTTTAGGATGGCAAGGACTATAGCGGTGTCGGCGTCCGGCAGCGGCCGGCTCATGGCAGCGCGAGCACCTCGCCGGGGGCGCTGACCATCGCGTCGACCACCTTGCCCGAGCTTTCGTTGCGCACCCGCAGGCGGGCGCCGTTGTCGCCGCTGCCCAACGCCACGCCATCCACGCGCACCTCGATGCCGCCGAGCCTGGCCACCATCTGCACATGGTCGCCGGCGCGCACCATGCGCCGTCCGCCGAGCGCACCGGGGGTGAGCACGCTGCCGCTGGCCACGGCGCGGTTGAGGGTGCGGCCGGCCACCTGGTCGAGGTTTTCGAGGTAGCCGTAGCCGAGCCGGGTGACGTCGCGCTCCTCGGCGTGCACGTCGGCGGCGCCCAGGCCGTCGCCGCGCAGCAGCGGGCGGTTGGTCACCAGCACGGTGCGGAACAACTGCAGTTGCAGCGGCACGCGCACGATCCAGCCGCCGGGCTGCGGGCACTGCACCGGTACCGTCATGCGCGGCGCGGCCTCGGCATGACTGGCGACGATCGCCCGCAGCGGTTCGGCGCAGGCGGCCAGTTGCAGACGCGGGTCGAGTGGCGCCGCGGTGACGACGATCCGGCTGCCCGGCAGCGCGTAGTGCGCGCGTACGGCCTGTTCGGCCGCGGCGCGCACGCTGTCGGGCGATTGCGTGGCGACGGCGGCGTGGGCGCCGCCGAACCACAGCGCGCCGAGCCAGAGCAGGCGGATGGCGGTCCGGCAGTCGCTCATGCGTCCGCCAGCAGGGCGCCGAGTTGCCCGAGCAGGGCTTCGCGGCCGGATTCGAGCTGTTGCGACAACCGCGTGGCCTGGTCGAGCTGGCCGTCGCACAGCAGCGTGACGAAGCGGCTGCCCTGCTCACGCAACTGCTCGCCGGCCTCGGCCAGGGCGGCGCTGGCCGGCTTGCCATGGTGCAGCGAGGCCAGCCGGCCGATGCTGCGATGGATCGCGTGGGTATCGAACCAGCGCCGGTCCAGCGCGCCGGGTTCGAGCAGGGCCAGTTCCGCCGCCTGGCGCAGGTTCAGCGCTGCCTCGCGCACGGTCAGGCTGAGGCTGGCCGGGTCGTTGCCGCTGATGCCTTCGAGCCAGTCCAGCGCCAGCCGATGGGCCAGCAGCGCGGCGCGGTGCAGCGATTCGGATTGGCGCCGCGCCTCGCTGCCGCGGCGCTGCAGCGCGCCGAGCGCGGCCTGGGCCGCGGTGGCGCGCGCATGTTGCGTATCGTGGCCCTGCTGCAGCTTGCGGATGCGCTCGCTGGCCGTGCGCAACGCCGTGCCGCCCCGGTCCAGGATCGCGCCGGATTGGCCGACGCCGGCCTGCGCCCGTTCCAACTGCTGCAGGCCATGCTGCACGTCGCCGTTCAGCTGCAGCGAGAAGTCGCCGATCGAGCCGGTGACGGCTTCGATTTCGGTGGTGGTGAGCGTGGTTTTCTCCGCCAGCTGCTTGACCTCGTCGGCGACCACGGCAAAGCCGCGGCCCGCCTCGCCCGCGCGCGCGGCCTCGATCGCCGCGTTCAGCGCCACCAGGTTGGTCTGGTGGGCGATCTCCTGCACCACGCCGGTGAGCTTGCGGATCTGCGCCACCTGCTCGGCCAGCTTGCTCTGGTTGCGGCTCATCGCCGCCAGCGCGCTGCGCAGCAGCCGCAGCTGCCCGTCGAGCTCGCTGACGGTGCCGGTGCCGGCCAGCCCGGCCTGGCTGGCCTGGTCCAGGTCGGCGCCGACCTGGTGCAGGGCCGTCGAGATACCGGCGCTGCCATCCGTCAAGCGATCGACGCTGCCGCGGCTGTCGATCGCCGCCTTCTCCAGGGCCGCCTGCTCGCGCGACAGCTGCTGCACCGCACCCAGCACCAGGCTTTGCTGCTCCACGGTCTGCAACGCCGCCGCTGCTGGCGGCCGACCGGCGACGCGGGCCAGCAACGGCGCCAGCGTCCGTGCCGCGCGCGGGTACTTGCGCCGCAGTACGGCAACCTGTGCTTCGTTGCCGGCGGCAGCGGCCTCCACCAGGGCGGCGAGGTGCCGGTTCCAGATCAAGCTCATGGGGTGGACATCACCTTTGTTATGGCGCGGGAATGCAGGAGCTGCATCGTCAGGAATCCTCGAAACTTGAGGAAGCAAGTCGCATGCCACCCCGGTCGGGCGATGCTGGCCGGCAGCGGCACTCAAGCGCATCGCATCGCGGCCGATAGCCTGCGCGTAGGGCCGCTGCGCGCGGTACGCCATCGAGGAGCCCGCATGGGCGGCACGCTGCTGGAAAAGGTGGAACGACATACCCGGCTGGCCGGCCACAACCGGGTGGCGATGCTGCTGTTCCGGCTGGGCGACGAGCAGCTGTTCGGCATCAACGTGTTCAAGGTGCGCGAAGTGATGCGCCGCCCGCTGCTGGAGCGCATGCCGGGCGTGCACGCGCTGCTGGCGGGCAGCTGCGACTATCGCGGTCAGACCATCCCGGTGATCGACCTGGCTGCCGCGCTCGGCTATGCGCCGCTGCGCGACGTGGAGTCGGCACACCTGATGGTCACCGAGTTCAGCCGCTCGATGCAGGGATTCCTGGTGGCCGACCTGCAGCGCATGGTGCAATGCGAAGGCGACGCGCTGGTGGCGCCGCCCAGCGCGCTGGGCTTCGGCGCGCGGGTGAATGCGGTGACCCGGGTCGATGGCCTGCTGCTGGCGGTGGTGGATGTGGAGCATGTGCTGGCCAGCATCGACGCCGCGCCGGCCGAGCTGTCCGAGCAGATGCAGCGCGTCGCCGGCGCACGCTCGCTGGCGCCGCGGCGCGTGCTGGTGGCGGACGATTCGCTGATCGCGCGCCGCCGGCTGGTCAGCCTGTTCAAGCAGATGGACATCGAGTGCGTGGTGGCGAAGGACGGCCGCGAGGCGCTCGACCGCCTGCGGGAGCTGGCCGCCGGCGATCCGGCCGACGGGGTGCGGCTGGTGGTCTCCGACATCGAGATGCCGCGCCTGGACGGCTATGCGCTGACCCGTGCGATCCGCGAGGCGCCCAGCCTGCGCCGGCTCAAGGTGGTGCTGCACAGCTCGCTCAGCGGCATCTTCAACGAGGCGATGGTGAAGGAGGTCAAGGCCGACCGCTTCGTCGCCAAGTTCCAGCCGGACCTGCTGGCGCAGGCCGTGCTGGAGCTGCTGCCGGAGCCGGCGCCGGCGGACTGACCGCCGCGCGGCGCGCGCCGGGCAGCGTCAACAAACCGTCTTTTCGCCGGCGCGATCCCCGCAGCGCCGCGTCGGTTGCCCCGCCGGCCCAGTCACGGCAACGGTTTTCAGGTGGTGGCATGCAATTTGCTGCCAGCTTTCGTGCGGCAACTGCGCGCGGAGCGAAGCGATGAGCCTGACCCCTGACAACCTGTTCGGCATCCACACCCAGGCGCTGGACCTGTGGCAGCGCCGTACCGAGGTGCTTGCCAACAACCTGGCCAATGCCGATACGCCGGGCTATCTCGCCCGCGACATCGACTTCCGCAAGGTGCTGGCCGCCGCCGGCGGCCGTCCCGACGGCCTGCCGCTGCAGACGACCGACTCCCGCCAGATCGGTTCGGCGGGGCAGGCGGCGGACGGGCTCGCCTATCGCGTGCCGACCCAGCCGAGCATGGACGGCAATACCGTCGACGCGCAGGCCGAGCAGGCTGCCTTTGCCGCCAACGGCGTGCACTACCAGGCCAGCCTTTCCTTCATCACCGCGCAGATCCGCATGCTGCGCACCGCCATCACCGGAGGGCAGGGCTGATGTCGCTCTTTTCCGTATTCAACGTGGCCGGCTCCGGCATGGCTGCGCAATCGCTGCGGCTGAACACGGTGGCCAGCAACCTGGCCAACGCCGACAGCGTGGCCGGCACGCCCGAGGCGGCCTACCGCGCCCGCGAGCCGTTGTTCGCGGCCGTGCAGAACCGGCTGGCCGGCGGCGGCGACGCGCCGGGCGAGGGCGTGCAGGTGCTCGGCGTCACCGAGAGCCAGGCCGCCATACCGAGCCGCTACGAGCCGGGCAATCCGCTGGCCGACGCCGACGGCTACGTCTACAGCAGCAACGTCAACCCGGTCGACGAGCTGGTCAACATGATCTCGGCTTCGCGTTCGTACCAGAACAACGTCGAGGTGATGAATTCGACGCGCCAGCTGATGCAGAAAACGCTGGATCTCGGCAAATGAGGCATGAATCCGTGAGGTGCATGGCATGAGCGACATGAATGTTTCCGGCGTGGGCGCGAGCGCCGCCCAGGCGGCCAGCCTGGGCAAGGAGAAGACCCTCGGCCAGGCCGATTTCCTGAGCCTGCTGGTGCAGCAGATGCGCAACCAGGACCCGACCAAGCCGGCGGATTCGTCGCAGATGGTCAGCCAGCTGGCGCAGATCAGCCAGGTCTCGGCCACGCAGGCGCTGCAAGCCTCGTTCGACAGCCTGAGCAAGTCGCTGCAGGGCAACCAGCTGCTTCAGGCCAGCGGCCTGGTCGGCCGCGGCGTCACCGTGCCCTCGGCGGCTGGCCGCCTGCAGGCCGGCGGCCTGGACGGCGCAGTGAACGTCCCCGACGGCGGCGGCACGGTGCTGGTGCAGATCACCGATGCGGCCGGCAACGTGCTGCGCACCTTGAACCTGGGCACGCCCGCATCGGGGCTGGTGGCGTTCCACTGGGACGGCATCGGCGATAACGGCAGCGCGCTGGCACCGGGCACCTACGGCCTGAAGGCGCAGGCCGGCAACGCCGCCGCGGCGACCTACGTCAGCGGCAAGGTCGCCGGCGTGGGCATGACCGGCAGCGACGGCGCCTATCTGGATGTGGACGGTTTTGGCGGGGCCCTGCTGAGTCAGGTCGCACAGATCAACTGATGGCCCCGCGGGGCTTCAACACAGAGGAATTACTCCGATGCCTTTCAATATCGCATTGAGCGGTCTCAACGCCGCCTCGAAGGATCTCGAGGTCACCGCCAACAACATCGCCAACACCGCCACCACCGGCTTCAAGGGCTCGCGCACGCAATTCGCCGAATTGTTCAACGCCGCCGGCCCCAACCTCAGCAGCAGCCAGACCGGCAGCGGCGTGCGGTTGACCAACGTGGCGCAGCAGTTCACCGCCGGCAGCATCGAGACCACCAACAACAGCCTGGATTTCGCCATCAGCGGCGGCGGGTTCTTCACCCTGCACGACGGCAAGGGCTATTCCTACACCCGCGCCGGCGCGTTCCAGAAGGACCAGAACGGATACGTGATGAACGCCAACGGCCAGCGGCTGCAGGTCTATCCGCCGGTGGCCGGCGGCGGTTTCGACAACAGCACGCTGACCGACCTGCAACTGGTCACCTCGCAGAACGCGGCCAAGGCCACCGATCTGGTGCAGATGTCGCTGAACCTGCCCTCCAACGCCACCCCGCCGGCTGCCGCGTTCGATCCCCTCAACAATCCGCTGAGCTACAACCAGGCCACGCCGTTCACCGCGTACGACTCGCTCGGCGCCACCCACAGCGGCGTCGTGTATTTCGTCAAGGACCCGGCCGCCAACGTGTGGAACGCGAGCCTGTATGTCGACGGCACCTCGACCGGCGCCTCGCAGCGGCTGACCTTCAACAGCAGCGGCGCACTGGTCGCGCCGGCCAGCGGCAGGCTGAGCTTCCCGGCGGTGTCGGTCAGCCCCGGCGCCAACCCCATGCAGCTCACCCTGGACATGAGCAAGGCGACCCAGTTCGGCAATACCTACGCGGCCAGCGCGATCAATCCGAACGGCTACCCGACCGGCATCCTGTCGAGCATCGACGTGTCCAGGGAGGGGGTGGTGCAGGCCAAGTACTCCAATGGCCAGACCGCCTCGCTCGGCCAGCTGGCGCTGGCGCAGTTCTCCAACGAGCAGGGCCTGCGCCAGCTGGACAACACCAACTGGGCGGCCTCCTACGACTCCGGCACGCCGGTGATGGGCGCGGCCGGCGGCGGCACGTTCGGCAACGTGCAGGCCGGCGCCCTGGAAGCCTCCAACACCGCCGACCTCACCGCGCAGCTGGTCAACATGATCAAGGCGCAGCGCAACTACCAGGCCAACGCGCAGGTGATCTCCGTCGACAACCAGCTGACCCAGACCGTTATCAACATCCGCAATTGAGGAGTGAGTGATCAGGAGTGAGGAGTGAGAGAAAGCGGCCTTCTCTCTTTTCTCACTTCTCTCCACTCACTTCTTTGAGGGGCTCTCCATGGATCGTTCGCTCTACGTAGCCATGACCGGCGCCACGCAGATGATGCGCGCGCAGTCGGAGGTGGCGCACAACCTGGCCAACGCCGATACGGTCGGCTTCAAGGCGCAGCTGTCGGCGTTCGAGCCCCTGCCGGTGCAGGGCCCGGGCCTGCCCACGCGGGTCAACGGCGTGGCGCAGGGCATGGGCGTGGACCTGCGCGAGGGCGGCCAGACCGAGACCGGGCGCGAGCTGGACGTGGCCGTGCAGGGGCCAGGCTGGATCGCGGTGCAGGGCGCCGACGGCAGCCAGGGCTATACCCGCGCCGGCGAGCTGCGGCTGACCCCCGACGGCCTGCTCACCGACGCCCGCGGCAACCTGGTGCTGGGCGACGGCGGCCCGATCAGCGTGCCGCAGAGCGCGCAGATCAGCATCGGCGCCGATGGCACGGTGTCGGTGGTGCCGATGGGGCAGGGCCCGCAGACGATCGCCGCGGTGGGCCGCATCAAGCTGGTCAACCCGCCTACCGGCCAGCTCTCGCTGGGCAGCGACGGGCTGATGCACCTCAGCGGCGGCGTGACCGCGGACACCGACCCGGCGGTCACCCTGAAGTCCGGCGTGCTCGAGTCCAGCAACGTGAACCCCTCGCAGACGCTGGTGCAGATGATCCAGCTGTCGCGCCAGTACGAACTGCAGATCCGCGCCATCCACAGCGCCGACGAGAACGCACAGTCGGCCACGCGGTTGCTGCAGGTCACCTGATCCACGCCTAGCCATCCAGACATCCAGACGGAGTCCATCGACATGTTTTCATCCCTGTGGGTAGCCAAGACCGGCCTCGATGCGCAGCAGACGCGCATGGACGTGATCTCGAACAACCTCGCCAACGCCAACACCACCGGCTACAAGAGCGCGCGCGCCTCGTTCCAGGACCTGGTCTACCAGAACCTGCGCCAGCCCGGCGGGCAGACCACCGAGCAGACCCAGGCGCCGGCCGGCCTGATGCTGGGCACCGGCGTGCGCGTGGTCGGCAACGAGAAACTGTTCACCCAGGGCAACATCGAGCAGACCGGCAACTCGCTGGACGTGGCCATCCAGGGCCGCGGCTTCCTGCAGGTGACGATGCCCGACGGCAGCATCGCCTATACCCGCGACGGCTCGCTGCACATGGACCAGAACGGGCAGATCGTCACCGCCAACGGCTACGCGGTGGATCCGGCCATCAGCGTGCCGGCCAACGCGCAGAGCATCACCATCGGCAGCGACGGCACCGTCAGCGTAAGCGTGCCGGGCCAGGCCGCGACGCAGCAGATCGGCACCGTGCAGCTGGCCGACTTCATCAACCCCGCCGGCCTGCAGCCGAACGGCGACAACCTCTACCTGGAAACCGCCTCCAGCGGCTCGCCGCAGATCGGCCAGCCCGGCCTGAACGGCCTGGGCACGCTGGCGCAGGGCGCGCTGGAAAGCTCCAACGTCAACGTGGTGGAGCAGATGGTCAACATGATCGAGACCCAGCGCACCTACGAGATGAATTCCAAGGCGGTGTCCGCCGCCGACTCGATGCTGCAGTTCCTCACCAACAAGACCTGAGGCATGTCGTGATGTTCGATCGCCGTTTTCCATTCGTGCTGTGCGCGCTGACCTTGCTGGCCGGTTGCGCCACTGGCCCGCGCACGCACGACGATGCCGAATGGGCGCCCACGCCGCCGCCCGCGGCGCAGATCGCGCCGGGGCAGGCCGACGGCGCGATCTACCACGACCAGCAGAACATGGAACTGTTTGCCGACCCGCGCGCGCACCGCGTGGGCGACGTCCTCACCGTGGCGCTGGTGGAAAGCACCCAGGCCAGCAAGAAGGCCACCACCACCACCAGCAAGACCGACAAGGCGAAGATCGCGTCGCCCACCATCCTCGGCCAGGGCGTTTCGATCGGCGGCAAGGCGGCGAACATCGGGCTGGACGGCGAACGCAGCTTCGACGGCGCCGGTTCCAGCACGCAGAGCAACCAGCTCACCGGGCAGATCACCGTCACCGTGGCGCAGCGCCTGGCCAATGGCAACCTGCTGGTGCGCGGCGAGAAATGGCTGACCATCAACCAGGGCCAGGAGCTGGTGCGCATCTCCGGCATCGTGCGCCCGCAGGACATCGGCCAGGACAACGTGGTGCCGTCCACCCGCGTGGCCGACGCGCGGATCAGCTACACCGGCCGCGGCACCCTGGCCGACGCGAACACGCGCGGCTGGCTGTCGCGCTTCTTCAATTCCAAGTGGATGCCGTTCTGATGAGCCCGTCGCCACGCTCCACCGTAGGAGCCCGCTCGCGGGCGATGCGTTTGTTCCGGGATGACCAGACATTCGTCTGTTGGAAGCCGGGATTCGGGATGACCAGACATTCGTCTGTTGAAAGCCGGGATTCGGCAAGGTCAAAGGCAAAGGCATCGCCCGCGAGCGGGCTCCTACGTGTGTTCCTGCTTGTCGTGGGGGTTCTGGTTGTCGCCCCGGCCCATGCCGACAAGATCCGCGACCTCGCCTCGGTGGCCGGCGTGCGCAGCAACCAGCTGATCGGCTACGGCCTGGTGGTGGGCCTGGACGGCTCGGGCGACCAGACCACGCAGGCGCCGTTCACCACGCAGAGCCTGGAGAACATGCTGCAGCAGTTCGGCATCACCGTGCCGGCCAGCGCGCGGCCGCAGCTGAAGAACGCGGCGGCGGTGATGGTGACCGCGGACCTGCCGCCGTTCGCCAAGCCGGGCCAGACCATCGACGTCACCGTCGCCTCGATCGGCAACGCCAAGAGCATCCGCGGCGGCCAGTTGCTGATGGCGCCGCTGCGCGGCGCCGACGGCAACGTCTACGCGGTGGCGCAGGGCAGCGTGGTGGTCGGCGGCATCAGCGCGCAGGGCAAGAGCGGCTCCAGCGTGCAGGTCAACATCTCCGCCAGCGGGCGCATCCCCAACGGCGCCTCGGTGGAGCGCGTCGTGCCCTCGTCTTTCGCCGGCGGCGGCGACCTGATGCTGAACCTCAACACCGCCGACTTCACCACGGCCACGCGGATCGCCACGGCGATCAACCGGGCCTACGGCGCCGGCACCGCGCAGCCGCTCGACGGCGGCTCGGTATCCGTGCGCGGGCCGCAGGATCCGGCGCAGAAAGTGGCATGGCTGGGCGCGATCGAGAGCCTCGACGTGCAGCCGGGCGATGCCCCGGCGCGCATCGTGGTGAACTCGCGCACCGGCACCGTGGTGATCGGTTCCGACGTGCGGGTCAGCGCCGCCGCGGTGGCGCACGGCGCAATCCAGGTCACCATCAGCGAGCAGTCCCAGGTCAGCCAGCCGGCGCCGTTCGGCCGCGGGCAGACCGCGGTGGTGCCCAGCAGCAGTGTGCAGGTCAGCGAAGAGGGCGCGCACATGTTCAAGTTCGGCCCCGGCGTGAGCCTGGACACCATCGTGCGCGCGGTGAACCAGGTCGGCGCCACGCCAAGCGACCTGATCTCGATCCTGCAGGCGCTGAAGCAGGCCGGTGCGCTGCACGCGGACCTGGTCGTGATCTAGGCGACGGGATCACCATGACATCGATCAACCGCCCTTCGCCCGCGCTCGATACCTGGACCGAACTGTCCGGGTTCCAGCAGCTGCGCGCGCAGGCGCGCAGCGATGGCGGCAAGAGCGCGCTGCCGGCCGTGGCCAAGCAGTTCGAGGCGATCTTCACCCAGATGATGCTGAAGTCGATGCGCGACGCCAACGCCGGCATGGGCAGCGACATCGCCGGCAGCGAGCAGGTCGACTCGTACCGCGAGATGTTCGACCAGCAGCTGTCGCTGAGCCTGGCCAACGGCCGCAACGGGCTCGGCATCGCGAAGATGCTGGTGCGCCAGCTGGGCGGCAAGCCGGAAGCGGTCGCCACGGCGGGGCAGGGCCTGCCGGTGCCCACGGCCGACGTGCTCAACGCCAATGTCCGCGCGCTGCTGCGACTGGGCGCCGGTGGCGATGCGGCCGGCGGCGAAGCGGCGCCGGCCGACGGCGTTGCGGCGATGCCGTCGACGTTCGACGCCGCCTCGCCGTGGGGCGATGCGCTCGATCGCCTGGCGCGGGGTGCGCTGGACATGGCCGGCACGGCGGCGAAGCTGCTGCCGGGCGGCGATCCGGTGAATTTCGTGCGTGCGCTCGCACCGCATGCCGAGGTGGCGGCGAAGAAACTCGGCGTGTCGGTGCGCGCGCTGCTGGCGCAGGCGGCACTGGAAACCGGCTGGGGCCGGCACCTGCCCAGCCATGGCGACGGCAGCAGCAGCTTCAACCTGTTCGGCATCAAGGCTGGCGGCGGCTGGGACGGCGACAAGGTCAGCGTGCCCACGCTGGAATACGAGAACGGCGTGGCGGTGCGCCGGCGCGACCAGTTCCGCGCCTACGGCTCGCCGGCCGAATCGTTCGCCGACTACGCCCGCCTGCTCAGCGACAGCCCGCGCTATGCGAGGGCGCTGGGCCAGGGCGAGAACGTCGCCGGCTTCGCGCGGGCCCTGGTCCGCGGCGGCTATGCGACCGATCCGTCGTACGTGGCCAAGGTCACTGCGATCGCCAACAGTCCGCAGATGCGCGAGGCGCTGGCGGCACTGCAGCCGTCGGGCGGATTCAAGTGAGCAGCGCCGCGGCCGTTACCGCTTCCATGCACCGCGCCTGCCGCGCGGTACCCCCGGCATTGAGGATGCTCCATGGCTGACATGCTATCGACCGGCGTATCCGGGCTGCTGGCCGCGCAGATCGGGCTGAGCACGGTGAGCCACAACGTGGCCAACGTGAATACCGACGGCTACAGCCGCCAGCTGGTGTCGTACGGCACCCGGCTGCCGGAAGGGCAGAGCGGCTACTACGTCGGCACCGGCGTCAACACCGTGGCGGTGCAGCGCGCCTACAGCCAGTTCCTCAACAGCTCGCTGTGGTCGGCCAGCTCCGGCAAGGGGCGCGCCGGCACCATGGCCAGCCTCACCGGCCAGATCAACAACCAGCTGTCCGGCAGCAGCAACCTGCAGACCTCGCTGGACAGCTTCTTCGGCGCGGCGCAGGACATGGCCAACGCACCATCGGATATCGCCTCGCGCCAGGTACTGCTGGCCCGCGCCGGCGGCCTGGCGAGCACCTTCCGGGCGTTGTCCGGGCAGTTCAGCCAGCTTTCCGGCCAGGTACAGCAGCAGATCGGCGACACCGTCGATTCGATCAACAGCGACAGCCAGTCGATTGCCAGGCTGAACGGCCTGATCCGTTCCTCGGCGGCTACCGACGGCTCGCCGCCGGGCGACCTGCTCGACCAGCGCGACGCGCTGGTGAACAAGCTGGCGGGCGAGGTCGGCGTCAGCGTGGTACCGCAGAGCGACAACACCATCAGCATCTTCGTGGGCAACGGCCAGGCCCTGGTCACCGGTACCGAGGCGCATGCGCTGGGCACCGCGCCGAACGTCTACGACGCCACCCGCAAGGAAGTGGTGGGCGCGGCCTCCGGCGCCGTGCTGAGCGGCCGCATCGGCGGCGGCACCCTGGGCGCGCTGCTGGATTTCCGCGGCAACGTGCTCGATCCCGCACAGAGCCAGCTGGGCCGCACCGCGCAGGCCCTGGCCAGCGCGTTCAACGCCCAGCACACGCAGGGAGCGGACCTGCAGGGCAGGATCGGCGGCACGTTCTTCGGCGTCGCCGGACCGAGCGTGCAGGCGGCCAGCAGCAACAGCGGCAGCGGCACGCTGGCCGCCGGCATCAGCGACATCGGCAAGCTGACCGGCAAGGATTACGTGCTGAGCTACAACGGCAGCAACTGGAGCATGCGCGACGCCAGCGGCACCAGCGTCGCGCTGAGCGGCAGCGGCACCAGCGCCGATCCCTTCAAGGCCGCCGGGTTGAGCCTGGTGGTGGGCGGCAGCGCCAGCGCCGGCGACAGCTTCCGCGTGCAGCCCAGCCGCGATGCCGCCGCCGGCTTTTCGGTGACGATCGACGATCCCGGCCGGATCGCCGCCGCGGCGCCGCTGAAGATCACCGCCGTCGCCGGCAATACCGGCACGGCGACACCCGCCGTCAGCATCAGCGACGGCAGCAACCCGGCCCTGTTCAACAACAGCTCCATCGTGTTCAGCTCGCCGACAAGCTACAGCATCGACGGCGGTGCGGCACAGGCGTTCACGCCGGGCCAGCCGATCGTCCACAACGGCTGGAGCGTGCAGCTCGGCGGCACGCCGCAGGCCGGCGACAGCTTCGGCATACAGGCCAACAGCAATGCACAGGGTGACAACAGCAATGCGCTGATGCTGGGCAAGGTGGCCAACCTCGGCGTGCTGGACGGCGGCGTCACCAGCGCCGGCCGCGCCTACGGCCAACTGGTGAGCCAGGTCGGCAGCGCCGGTGCGCTGGCCAACGACGACCTGACCACGCAGACCGCGGTGTACAGCCACGCGATGAGCTCGCAGCAGAGCGTCTCCGGCGTGAACCTGGACGAGGAAGCCGCCAACCTGCTGCGCTACCAGCAGGCCTACCAGGCCTCGGCCCAGGTCATCAGCACCGCCAACACCATTTTCGGCGCGCTGCTCGGCGCCGTGCGAGGGTAAGCCATGCGCGTCTCCACCAGCTGGATGCAACAGCAGTCCGTCGGCAGCATGATCGATCGCCAGGGCGACCTGTCCAACCTCAATATGCAGCTGAGCACCGGCAAGCGCATCAACCAGCCGTCCGATGATCCGGTGGGCGCGGCGCGCGCGCTGGACTTCAGCCATCTCACCGCCGACACCGCGCAGTACCAGCGCAACATCGGCACCGCCAACGCGCGGCTGGGGCTGGAGGACCAGAGCCTGGCCAATGTCAGCGGCGTGCTGGGTCGCGTGCGCACCTTGCTGCTGCAGGCGGCCAACGGTACGCAGACCGACGGCACCCGCGGCGACATCGCCGCCGAGATGGTGCAACTGCGCCAGCAACTGCTCGGCCAGGCGAACAGCAAGGATGGCCAGGGCGACTACATCTTCGCCGGCAACCGCACGGGCACGGCGCCGTTCGCCTCGCAGAACGGCGTCAGTTACGTGGGCGACGACGGCCAGCGCATGGTCGCCGCCGGCCCCGGCCTGCAGGTGGCCACCGGCGATCCGGGCAGCACGGTGTTCGCCGACATCCCTACCGGCAACGGCACGTTCGCGGTCAGTGCCGCTGCAGCCAACACGGGCGGCGCGGTGGCCGGCGCCAGCAGCGTCAGCAACCCCAGCGCGAATCCCTCGGCGTGGGGCGGCGGCAGCTACCGCATCGTGTTCACCGCAGCCAATGCGTATGAAGTGCGTGATGGCGCCGGCACGGTGCTGGACAGCGGCAGCTACGACGCCACCATCGGCGGCAGCATCAACTTTCGCGGTGCGCAGGTAGCGTTCAGCGGTAAGCCCAATGCGGGCGACAGCTTCGCGCTGGGCGCCTCCGCCAGGCAGGACGTGTTCACCACGCTGGACAAGATCATCACCACGTTGCGCCAGCCCAACGGCGGCGGCGCGGACATGCAGAACAGCATCAACACGCAGTTCGCCAATCTCGACCAGGCGATCGACAACATCACGCGCACCCGTGGCATGGTCGGGGCGCGCATGAACGCGCTCGACCAGCAGAGCGGGCTCAACGACGACTTGACGCTGCAGTACAAGAGCGCGCTGTCCGGCGTGCAGGACCTGAACTACTACGACGCGATCAGCCAGCTCACCGCGCGGACCACGGCGCTGCAGGCGGCACAGCAGACGTTCACGAGGATCCAGGGTTCAAAGTTGTTCGATTATTTGCGTTGACATCTCTCAAGTTTCCATGGTGGGGGTCGAAACAGTGACTGAGGCGGCGGTGTTCCCATCGGAATCCCCGCTGGCAACCACCGCCGAATACCGGCACCTACGACCCCATCTGGAGATACTCCCATGGTCATGAGCGTCAACACCAACATCAGCTCGCTGAACGCCCAGCAGAACCTGGCCAAGTCGCAGAGCAAACTCGCCACCGCGATCATGCGACTGTCCTCGGGCATGCGCATCAACAGCGCGAAGGACGATGCCGCGGGCCTCGCCATCTCGACCCGCTTCACCACCCAGATCAACGGCTTGAACCAGGCCGTGTCGAACGCGAACGACGGCATCTCGCTGGCACAGACCACCGAGTCGGCGCTGAACGAGGTGACCAACAACATGCAGCGCATCCGTACGCTGGCGGTGCAGTCGGCCAACGCCACCAACTCCGACAGCGATCGCGCCGCGCTCGATGCCGAAGTGCAGCAGCGCCTGTCGGAAATCACCCGCATCTCGCAGCAGACCACGTTCAACGGCCGCCACGTGCTCGACGGCACCTTCGGCAGCGCCGCGTTCCAGATCGGCGCCAACGTCGGCGAGACGATCTCGGTCAACCTGAGCCAGGGCGCGGGCGCCAAGCAGGTCGGCCAGATGGCCAATACGCAAAGCGTCGACCTGGGCGCCATGTTTACCGTCAGCGCGGCGACGCCGGGCACGGCGACCAGCCTGGTCGTGGGCGCGTCGACCACCATCGTTGCGGGCGACTTGACCATCGGCGGCACCGCCGTGGCCGCGGGCACCTATACGGGCGCCCAGTTTGCCGCCGCGATCCAGACGGCCGGCGGCGCCGGCGTCACCGCGACCTTCAACTCCACCAGCAACCAGATCACCATCAGCAACACCAACGCGACGGCGGTGGCGATCGGCGGTACCAAGCAGGCGACCTATTTCAGCACCACCAGCGTGGCCGCGCAGACGCCGGCCTCCACCGGCATCCTCACGCTGGCCACCGGCGACCTGACGATCCAGTCGGCAAGCGGCGGCACCGCCGTCGACATGAACGGCACCTATAACAGCGCGCAGAGCCTGGTCGATGCGATCAACGCCAAGGGCGTCGCCGGCGTCTCGGCCTACTACGACAGCACCAGCCACATGGTGCACCTGAACTCGCAGTCGGCGCTGACCGTGAACGGCACCAAGTCCGGCGCGGGCGCGGGCAACCTGGGCTTCACCGGCGCGGGCGCCACCGCGATCGCCACCGGCGGCAGCCTGTCCACCAGCGACGTGAAGACGGTGTCCAGCGCCAACGACACCATTAGCCGCATCGACGCCGCGCTGAACACGGTCAGCTCGATGCGCAGCGACCTGGGCGCGGTGCAGAACCGCTTCCAGTCCACCATCGCCAACCTGCAGACCATCTCGCAGAACCTGTCTGCCTCGCGCAGCCAGATCCAGGATGCCGACTTCGCCGCGGAGACCGCGAACATGTCCAGCGCGAACATCCTGCAGCAGGCCGGCGTCTCGGTGCTGGCGCAGGCCAACGCCTCCACCCAGAGCGTGCTCAAGCTGCTGCAGTAACTTGCCACCGGAGCGGCCGCGGCACATCGCGGCCGCTCCATCCATTTTTGAGGGACCCCGCACATGGCGATCACCGTCGGCTCCACCAGCACCCCGACCACGGGCCTGCTGACGTCACTGGGCGTGGGTTCCGGGCTCGACGTGGCCAATCTGGTCAGCCAGCTGGTCGCCGCGAAGAAGGCGCCGCAGCAGAACCAGATCACCAGCCAGACCAACACGGCGAACACCCAGCTTTCGGCGCTGGGCCAGGTCAGCGCTGCGCTTTCCGCGTTGCAGTCGGCGATGGCCCCGCTCACCGACGGCAGCGCCTTCACCGCCCGCGCGGTAAGCAGCAGCGACACCACCGTACTCGGCGCCAGCGCCACCGGCACTCCCGTCAACGGCAGCTACAATATCGTCGTGACGCAGCTGGCCAGCGCGCTGAAGGCTTCGTCGGGTGCATTCGCCAGCAGCAGCGCTGCGGTCGGTACCGGCACGCTGACCATCGCGGTAGGCAGCCAGTCGATGAGCCTCACCCTCGACAGCACCAACAACTCGCTGGCGGCGATCCGCGATGCGATCAACGGCGCCAGCACCAACCCCGGCGTGAGCGCCACCATCGTCACCGGCACCGACGGCGCGCACCTGGTGCTGAGCGGTACCCGCACCGGCGCGGCGAACGGTTTCTCGGTAAGCAGCAGCGGCGGCGACGGCAAGCTGGCGGCGCTGAAATACGATCCGACGGCCTCCAGCGGCAACGGGCTGAGCGTGGTCACCGCCGCCGCAGATGCGAAGTACAGCATCGACGGCCTGGCCGCCAGCAGCGCCGGCAATACTGTCAGCAGCGCGATCGACGGCCTCACCCTGAACCTGGTCAAGGCCGGCAGCAGCACGCTGAGCGTGACCAGCGACACCAGCAAGGCCACCAGTGCGCTGACCAACCTGGTCAACACCTACAACGGCTTCGTCGGGATCTACCAGAACCTGACCAGGTACGACGCTACCAGCGGCACCGCCGGCGCACTGCTCGGCGACGCCACGCTCAACAGCATCAACAACACCTTGTCGAGCATCATCGGCGGCACCGCCAACGGCGCCTCGCTGTCCTCGATCGGCATCTCGCTGCAGGTGGACGGCACGCTGAAGTTGGACAGCGGCAAGCTGGCGACCGCGCTCGGCGACGGCGGCAAGCAGGTGGGCGCCCTGTTCGGTGGCACCAACGGCTTCGCGGCGAAGCTCAATGCTCCGCTGACCAGCTGGGTCGGCAGCCAGGGCGTGCTGGCCAGCCGAACCAGCAGCATCGGCCAGCAGCTGAGCGACCTGGCCAACCAGCAGACCGCGCTGAACAGTCGCATGGACAGCCTCACCGCGCTCTACAAGGCGCAATTCACCGCGCTCGACACGTTGATGTCCAAGCTCAACAGCACCAGCACCTACCTGCAGCAGCAGTTCGACGCGCTCACCGCGGCGAACAAGAAGTAATCAGCAAACGGGAGACACGCACATGGGATTCGGCTACGGCGCAGGCGCCTATCAGCAAGTCCGCTCGCACGGTGGGGTGGAGTCGGCCGATCCGCACGGGCTGATCACGCTGCTGATGGACGGTGCGCTGGAGCGCATGGTGAAGGCCCGCGCGCACATGCTGCGCGGCGAGGTCGCGGCGAAGGGCGAGGCGATTTCACGTTGCATCGAGATCATCGGCGGCCTGCGCGGCAGCCTCGACCCCAAGGCGGACCCGGCCCTGGTCGGCCGGCTGGATTCGCTCTACGACTACATGAGCCGCCGCCTGCTGCAGGCCAACCTGCGCGACGACGCCAGCCTGATCGACGAGGTCAGCAACCTGCTGCAGCCGATCCGCGACAGCTGGGTGCAGATCGGCCCGTCCGTACAAGCCGCGGCAGGCGTGCCGGCGCAGCCATGAACCTGCTGGAGCGCGCCCTGCAACTGACCCGCGGCATGCTGGCCGCCGCGGGTGCGCAGGAGTGGACCCGGCTGATCGAGCTGGAAGCGGAGCGTGCTCCGCTGCTGTTGCGCGAGCACGAGCCGGATCCGGCGAGCCGTGCCCGGCTGGGCGAGATTCTGGCGTACGATCGCCAGCTGCAGGCGCTGGTGGGCAGCGCGCGGGACTCGGCGGCCGGGCAGTGGCAACGCGAAGCCGACCGTGCCCGTGCGATCGCCGCCTACAGGCAGCCGTGACGGGCACCGGCTGCTGATGCCCGACTCCCGCAAGGCCGCCGGCGTGGCGGCTTTCGGCACCCCGTCGCGCCGCGGAGCCACACCATGACCACCAGCAGCTGGGATGATTTCGACCAACGGGTGAGCAGCGAGGAAAGCCTGCATGCCGACAGCGAGCCGCTCGCCTGGCCGCCGTCGCAGGAGCTGCTGATGCGCCTGGCCGAGCGCAACGCGAACACGCTGGCGGCGATCGCCGCGCTGGAAGAGCGTCGTGCCGACCTCGGCGAGGACGACAACCCGCTGATGCAGGAAATGCTGCGGCTAGACGCCAAGCTCACCGCGCTGGTGGATATCGTCAATCACCTGCTGGCGCCCACCGGCGCGCTACCGTCGCGCCAGTCGCTGCGCTTCAATGCGGCCGGCGCGCTGTTGCCGGCCGCGCTGGTGCCGCCGGGCGGTGCGTTGCTGCTGCGGCTGCGCTTCGACGCATGCCGCAGCCTGCCGCTCGAGTTGGCGGCGCGTGCGGAACGTCAACTCGACGATGGTCGAATCTTCGTGGCGTTTGCACCGCAGGGCGACATGCTGGGTGACGCAATTGAGCGGTTGGTATTTCGCCATCATCGACGCAAAGTGGCAGAGGCCCGCCAACTGGCCGGATGAAACGTGGCACGGCCGGCGCGTCGAATGTGATGCGGTTCGCAAATACGAAACTCGGTTTGCACCGGCCATGATGCCCGTCACATCTCTTGCGCTAATCGCGTCACGTAAACGTTTCCACATAAATATTTTTCGTTTCATGAAGTTACGCCTGACCCTCGCGTATGTGGAAGCGGGTCGGGCATCGCGTTTTGCCGACATGTGACGTTTTGTTGCCGCGCCAGTTCGCGAAACTGGCCTCCTTATTGCTCATGGTTCATCAGGCCGGCGACGGAAAGTCGGCACCGATGAAAAGGCCGTCCCGCCGGAAGCATGGGACTGCCAAATGTGCGGCAAGGAGAAACTGCAGTGCAAAAATTCGACTTCCTGGTCATCGAGTCCGATCAGGCACGGGTAAGCTCCGTGCTCTCGGCACTTCACTTCCTGGGTTATCGGCCGCAACACGGTGCCAGCTGCGACGGCGTCGACGAGTCCACCCATGCCTGGCGCGCCGTGTATGTCGGCAGCGTCGACGACAAGGCCGAGGCCGAACGCCAGTTCGCCCTGCTCGGCGGTGCGGCGGCCCACGTCCCGGTGCTGCTGGCCAGCGACTCGCCCTGGCTCGAGCGGTTCAGTGCCCCGGCATCGTCGTTTGCCGCGCGAATCGCCACCCTGGCATTCCCGCTGCGCTACGAGAAGATAGCCGAGGCGATGCGCAACCTTTATGCGCGCCTGCTTGGCGGGCAGTCCGGCGCCCTGCGCTTCGTCGGCAATTCGATGCCGATGGTCCGCGTCAACGCCCTGGTCCGCCAGGTCGCGCCGTTCGATTCGAGCGTGCTGGTGCTGGGCGAATCGGGCACCGGCAAGGAGATGGTGGCGCGCGCGATCCACGAGCAGTCGCCGCGCCACGACAAGCCGTTCGTGGCGATCAACTGCGGAGCGATCCCTGCCGAATTGCTGGAAAGCGAATTGTTCGGCCACGAGAAGGGCTCCTTCACCGGGGCGATCAGCGCCCGCAAGGGCCGCTTCGAGATGGCCGAGGGCGGCACCCTGTTCCTCGACGAGATCGGCGACATGAGCCTGCCGATGCAGGTGAAGCTGCTGCGCGTGCTGCAGGAGCGCGCGTACGAGCGGATCGGCGGCACCAGGACCCAGCGCTGTGACGTGCGCATCATCGCCGCCACGCACCGCAACCTGGAACAGTCGATCGCCAACGGCCAGTTCCGCGAGGACCTGTTCTATCGCCTCAGCGTGTTCCCGCTGGAGCTTCCGGCACTGCGCGAGCGGCTGGAGGATCTGCCGACCCTGATCGACGAGTTCAACCAGCGGCTGGCCCGCCGCGGCCTTGGCGTGGTGCGCTTCAGTGCCGGCGCGATGCAGGCGCTGCGTGCGCATGCGTGGCCGGGCAACGTCCGCGAGCTTTCCAACCTGGTCGAGCGGATGGCGATCCTGTTCCCGCACGGCGAGGTGCGCAGCAGCGAACTGCCGGAAAAATACCGCTGCCGGCAGTCGGGCGACGAAGTGCGCGGCGCGGCCCTGCTGGCGCTGATGGAGGACGAGCCGCAGCCGGGCGAAGGCGGCGTGCATCCGGCGGACGAAGCGCTGCGCCTGCTGCCCGAGGACGGCCTCGACCTGAAGGATCACCTGGCCGACATCGAGGTGAGGCTGATCCGCCAGGCTCTCGACGCCGCCGGCGGCGTGGTGGCGCACGCCGCGCGCCTGCTGCACATGCAGCGCACCACCCTGGTGGAGAAGCTGCGCAAGTACGGCCTGCAGAACAGCCTGGCGGCGTAGGCCGGGGCCGGAGGCGCGGATCGGCGAAGCACGACATCGCCATTCGCATCGCCATGGCACGGCTCGTGCATTTACCACCTGCAAACCCGTCACGCGCCGGGATTCCGTCACGAGGCAACCAGCGACATGAGCACAATCGACGTCAACAACCTGCTTGCCCAGATGCGCCAGATGACGGCGCAGGTGCGCCTGCCGGAAACCGCCGTCAAGGCGGCGCCGGCCGGCGCCGGGCCGGCCGACTTCTCCGCGCTGCTCAGGCAATCGATCTCCGCGGTGGGCCGCAGCCAGACGGAGGCGGGCAACATGGCCGCAAGCTTCGAGCGCGGCGACCCCGGCGCCGATCTCGGGCGCACCATGATCGCGGTGCAGAAGGCCGACCTCTCGCTGCGCACGATGGTCGAGGTGCGCAACAAGCTGGTCGATGCGTACAAGGACATTATGAACATGCCGGTCTGACGCGCCCGCGCCGACCTTCGACTCCGCCCTAGCCGACGAGCAGCAGCATGGCAGACAACGCCATCGCGACGACCGCAAACAACGGTACGCGCCTGGATCCCCTCAAGCAGATCGCCAGCAATCCGGCGACGCGCCAGTTCATGCTGCTGGTGGCGGTGGCCGCGGCGGTGGCGCTGGGCGTGGCGGTGGTGCTGTGGTCGCGCGGACCGAGCTACGGCCTGCTGTACGCCGGGCTGGAGCAGAAAGACGCCGCGGCGATCACGCAGGAACTGCAGGCGAGCAACACGCCTTACCAGCTCGGCAACGACGGTTCGTCGATCATGGCGCCGGCGGCCGACCTGGCCGCGCTGCGGCTCAGGCTGGCCGCGAAGGGACTGCCGCAGGGGAGCGCCGCCAGCAGCGCGCTGCCGGCCGCCGATTCGCCGTTCGGCATGAGCGACCTGGCCGAGCGCACCCGTTACCAGCAGCTGCTGGAGACCGATCTCGGCACCACCATCAGCGGCTTGCAGTCGGTACGCGCCGCGCGCGTGCACCTGGCGCTGCCGAAACCGTCGGCCTTCGTCCGCGACAGCCGCGAGGCCAGCGCATCGGTACTGGTCACGCTGTATCCGGGACGCCAGCTCGACGCCGGCCAGGTGGCGGCGATCGTGCACCTGGTCGCGGCCAGCGTGCCGGAACTGGACCCGCGCCAGGTTTCGGTGATCGACCAGCAGGGACAGTTGCTGACCAGCGACCCGGACAGTCCGGGCGCGGTAGGCGACAACCGCCTGCGCATGACCACGCGCATCGAGAACACCTATGCCCAGCGCATCGAGGAACTGCTGACGCCGCTGGTCGGCCCCGGCCGCGTGCGCGCGCAGGTCTACGCGGACCTGGATTTCAGCCAGAGCGAGAAGGCCACCGAAACCTTCGGCCACGATCACCCGGCCCTGCGCAGCGAGCAGACCAGCAGCGAGCACCGCGGCGGCGGCACCGCTGCGGCGGGCGGCGTGCCCGGCGCGCTCAGCAACCAGCCGCCGACCCTGGTGGCGCAACCGACCGCGGCCAGGCCGGAGGCCGGCAAGCCCGGCAGCGCCGGCGCGACGGCGACGGCGGCCGGCGGTACCGGCGAGAACTCCAGCAGCGCCACCCGCAACTACGAACTCGACCGCACCATCAGCCATGTCAGCGACCCGGCCGGCCGGCTGGCCCGCCTCACCGTGGCGGTGGTGCTGGACGACAAGCTGGTCGCTCCCGCCGCCGATCCGGTCAGCGGCGCGGCCCCGGAGGCCAAGAGCGTGCCGTTCAGCGCGCAGGAACTGCAGCGCCTTACCGAGCTGACCAAGAACGCGGTGGGCTTCAACGCCGCGCGCGGCGACAGCGTCAGCGTGGTCAACCAGGCATTCCATCGCGATCCCGCGCCGGATGCCCTGCCGGCGACGCCGCTGTGGGAGCGGCCCGGCGCGATGGATCTGTTCAAGCAGGGGCTCGGCGTGCTGATCGCGCTGCTGGTGGCGTTCGGTCTGCTGCGCCCGCTGCTGAAGGGGCTGCTGCGCGGCGAGGCCACGGCGCGTGCGCTGCCGGCGCCGATGCCGAAGATCTCGGTGCGCGTGGACGACGAGCCGGCGGCCAACGAGCCGGCCCGGCTCGACGCCGTGCCGACGCTCGCCTACGAGCAGCGCATCGGCCAGGCGCGGCGGATGGTCGGCGAAAACTCCAAGCAGGTGGCACAAGTGGTGAGGAACTGGGTGAGCGAAGATGGCAATTAACCGTCCCGACGCAACCATCAGCGGCGCGCAGCGCGCGGCCATCCTGCTGCTGACGCTCGGCGAGCAGGACGCCGCCGAGGTGCTCAAGCATCTCAGCGCCCGCGACGTGCAGGCGGTGGGCACCGCCATGGCGGCACTCTCCAGCGTGTCGCGCGAACACGTCGAACACGTGCTGGACAAGCTCGGCGAGGACATGGGCCGGCAGACCGCGCTGGGCGTGGGCACCGAGGAATACATCCGCAAGATCCTGGTCAACGCGCTGGGCGAGAGCAAGGCCGGCGGCCTGATCGACCGCATCCTGCTCGGCCGCAGCAGCAAGGGGCTCGAATCGCTGAAGTGGATGGAGAGCCGCGCCATCGCCGAGATGATCAACCAGGAGCATCCGCAGATCATCGCGCTGGTGCTGGCGCACCTGGAACCCGACCAGGCGGCCGAGGTGATCGGCTACCTGCCGCCGCGCGTGCGCTCCGACGCGGTGATGCGCATCGCCACGCTGGACGGCGTGCAGCCGCACGCGCTGAACGAACTGGACGAGATCATGGAGCGCCAGTTCTCCGGCAATACCAAGAAGCTCAAGTCAGCCAGCGTCGGCGGGCTGAAGGCCGCCGCCGACATCCTCAACGCGATGGAAACCAGCCGCGAAACCGAACTGATGACGGCGATCCGCAGCCACGACGAGGCGCTCGGCGGGCGCATCGAGGACCTGATGTTCGTCTTCGACGACCTGGCGGAGCTGGACGACCGCGGCATGCAGCAGCTGCTGCGCGAAGTGCCGTCGGGCACCCTGGTCACCGCGCTCAAGGGCGCCGAACCGGAAGTGCGCGAGAGGATCTTCGCCAACATGTCCAAGCGTGCCGCCGACATGATGCGCGACGACCTGGAGGTGAAGGGCCCGGTGCGCCTGAGCGAGGTCGACGCCGCGCAGAAGGAGGTGCTGGCCACCGCCAGGAAGCTGGCCGATGCCGGCCAGCTCAGCCTGAGCTCCGGCGGGGATGAGTACGTCTGATGGCGGCCGCGGTCCACAACGCGGTGGCGGATTTCCAGCGCTGGGAGCTGCCGAACGTGGGCACCCGGCCGATGCCGTCGAGGGCGGCCGACGCGTCGCCGCAACCGACCGTGCGCGAACTGGCGGCGCTCGAGCAGCAGGCGCGCGAGGAAGGCTATGCCGCCGGCCTCGCCGAAGGCCGGGAGGCGGCGCAGCTGCAGTTGCGCCAGCGCATGGCCCAACTCGACGCATTGTACGAAGCGGCGGCGCGCCCGCTGCTGGCGCTCGACGAACAGGCCGGGCAGGAACTGGCGCGGCTGGCCACGGTGGTGGCCGGCCGGGTGATCGTGCGCGAACTGCAGCTGTCGCCCGACCTGGTCGCGCGCGCCGTGCGCGAGGCGGCCGGCGCGCTGCCGGCGGCCACCCGCGAGCTTCGGGTGCACGTGCATCCGGAGGACCTGGCCTTGCTGCGCGAGCTGGGAGCGGCCGAAAGCCATTGGCAGCTCCTCGCCGATCCCGCGCTGGCGCGTGGTGATTGCCGGCTCGAAAGCGAGCGCTCGCGCCTCGACGCGCGGGTGGAAACCCGCCTGGCGGCGGTGATCGACGCCGTGCTCGGCGACGATGCCGAATCCACCGGCGGTGACGCATGAGTATCGACGCCGACCGCGATGTCACCGACGGCGCGCGCCGCGCGCGCTGGCAGCGGCGGTTTGCCCGATACGCCGCGCGCGCCGTTGCGGCGCGCCCGCTGACGGTGGAAGGCAGCCTGCGCCGCGTGGTCGGCCTGACCCTGGAAGCGGAAGGCTGCGAGGCCGCGCTCGGCGCGCGCTGCCTGGTCGACACGGCCGACGGCGCAAAGCTCGAGACCGAAGTGGTCGGCTTTGCCGACGAGCGCCTGCTGCTGATGCCGGTGGGCGACATGCACGGCGTGCTGCCCAATGCACGGGTTCGCCCGTGCGCGCACAGTGGCGGCCTGCCGGTCGGCATAGGCTTGCTGGGCCGGGTGATCGGCGCCGACGGCGTACCGCTGGACGGGTTGGGCCCGCTGGATTCGGACGAGCACGCCGCGCTCAAGCGCGAACCGATCAACCCGATGGCGCGCAAGCCGATCGACGCGCCGCTGGACGTCGGCGTGCGCGCGATCAACGCGCTGCTCACCGTCGGCCGCGGCCAGCGGCTGGGCCTGTTCGCCGGTTCCGGCGTGGGCAAGTCCACACTGCTCGGCATGATGACCCGCTACACCAACGCCGACGTGGTGGTGGTCGGGCTGATCGGCGAGCGCGGCCGCGAAGTGAAGGAGTTCGTCGAGCACACGCTGGGCGAGGAAGGCCGGCGGCGCGCGGTGATCGTCGCCGCGCCGGCCGACGCGCCGCCGCTCAAGCGCCTGCGCGGCGCGCAGTACGCCACCGCGATTGCCGAGTGGTTCCGCGACCGCGGCCAGCGCGTGCTGCTGCTGATGGATTCGCTGACCCGTTACGCCCAGGCGCAGCGCGAGATCGCGCTGGCGATCGGCGAGCCGCCGGCCACCAAGGGCTACCCGCCGTCGGTGTTCGCGATGATGCCGGCACTGGTCGAGCGCGCCGGTAACGACGCCGACGGACGCGGCTCGATCACCGCGTTCTACACCGTGCTCACCGAGGGCGACGACTATCGCCACGATCCCATCGCGGATGCCGCCAGGGCGATCCTGGACGGCCACATCGTGTTGTCGCGCGACCTCGCCGAAGCCGGCCATTACCCGGCCATCGACATCGAGGCGTCGATCAGCCGCGTGATGCCGGCGGTGGTGGCGCGCGGGCACCTGCGCGCGGCGCAGCGTTTCCGCCAGGTCTATTCGGCCTACCGCCAGCAGCGCGACCTGATCGCGGTGGGGGCCTACCAGAAAGGCTCCGATCCGCAGGTCGACCAGGCGATCGAGATGTGGCCGCAGCTGCGCGCCTTCCTGCAGCAGGAAGTCGACGAGCCGATGGCGCTCGACACGGCCATCGACAAGCTCGCTGCCCTCGCCGAACAGGTGGCCGGATGAATTCGCGCACGAAACAGCTGGAACCCGCGGTGGAGCAGGCCAGGCAGCGCAGCGAGGAAGCGCTGGCGAAGCTGGCCGCACAGCAGCAGCAACTGGCCAGGGCCGAGCTGCAGCTTGGCGAACTGCAGCGCTACCGGCGCGAGTACGCCGCCGCCGGCGACGCTGCGCTGGGCGTGGCGGCGCTGCTCAACCGCCGGAAATTCGTCGAGCGGATCGACCAGGCGATCACGCAGCAGACCGCCGAAGTCGGCCGCCAGAGCCGGCAACTGGAGCAGATACGGGAGCGCTGGCAGCAGGCGCACGCCCGCGAAAGCGCGCTGGACAGCGTCGTCGCCCAGCACCGCGAGCACGAGCGCCGGGCCGAGGCCCGGCACGAGCAGGCCGAAGTCGACGAGCGCATGCAGCACCGGCGGCTGCGATGAGCGGCCCGATCGTGCAGCCATCGCCGGCACCTGCCGCGTTTCCACGTGAAGGGAAGTCCTTGCCATGACCACGCCAGCCGTCGCCCCCGGCCCGCCTGCACCGACACCTCCGCGCACCGCGGCCGCAGGCGGCCCCCGCGAAGATGCCGCGGCGCCGGGCCCGTTCGACCGCCAGTTGCACGCGGCGCGCCAGCAGCGCGATGCGGCGGGTGCGGATCCCTCGTCGAAAGCGCCGGAGCGCCGCGAGCAGGCGCCGGCGCCGCGCCAGCCGGACGCCGCTGCGCCCGCCGCCGATCCGCCGTCCGCGACGGGGCCCCGGCCGGCACCGGCATCGGGCGCCGTGGCGGTGGCGCCGGATGCCGCAGCGCCTGCAGCGAAAGCGCCGGCGGAGAAGGATGCTTCGGGCGAGCCGGCGGCATCGGCCCTGGCCGGCGCCATGCTCGCGCTGCTCGGCCCGTCGGTCGCCGGCGTGCTGCGCCCCGCCGTGACCGGGGCCGTCGACGTCGTGCCGGCGGGCGGCAAGAGCGTGGCCACCGACGCCGGCGCCGCCACGTCGCTGCAGCTCGACGCTGCCGCTGCCGTCGAGCTGCCCGTGACGGCCGTCGTGGCGGCGGTGTCCGGGCGCGGCCCGTTGCCGGTGGTCGATACCGGCCGGGAGCCGTCGAAAGACGCGGTGACGCCGATCGCGCTGCCGGGCCAACCGCCACCCGCCGCGCCGGTGGTTCCGCATGCGCTGCAACTGCAGTCGCCGCCGGGCGGCCCGGCGTTCGGCCAGGAACTCGGCCAGCACGTGGCCTGGCTGGGCGGGCAGGATATCAAGCAGGCACGGATCCGGCTGCATCCCGAGGAGCTGGGCTCGCTCGACGTCAATGTCAGCGTGACGCACGGTCGCGTGGACGTGGTGTTCAGCGCGCAGCATCCGGCGGCCGTGGCGGCCGTGCAGCAAGGCCTGCCGCAGCTGGACCAGATGCTGGCCCGGCACGGCCTCTCGCTGGGCCACGCCGAGGTGGGGCAGCGCGATCGCGGCGATGGCCGCCGTCGCGCCGGCCATGCCGGCGCGGGCGTGGCGGACGAGATCGTCGAAGTCCACGGCATCGGCCCGGCGGCATCGCCGGGTCGGGTCGGCCTGCTCGACGCGTTCGCGTAACGCGGGCGAATCCGCGCTTCATCGCATCCGCACTTTGCGGTTTTCTCCGCGCGCGGAAATCGCCGGGGCGGGAGTGCGCCTGCACCGCCGGCCGGCACGTCGCGATCGCGTCGCGACGATGCGCCGGCAGGCGTCAAGAAAGCGCCGCGCGGCGTGCCGCGTTCGCGTGCGATGCCGTCAAATCCAGCTGGAACAACGTTTCCTGTGGATGGCACGTGGTTTGCTTCTGTTGGTGGGCGCTCCCGCCGAGCGCATTCCAAACCATGGCAGACCGAGGTTTTCATGATCGACGACGAACAAGCCGTAGCGGTGGCCGACGCGCCGGCGGAGCGCAACAGCCGCAAGCCGCTGGTGATCGGGGTGGCCGTGGCGTTGCTGCTGGCGCTGGGTGCCGGCGGCTACGCCTGGCAGGCGCGCCAGGGCACGCACGCCGCGAACGGCAGGGCGAAGGCCCCCGACGTCGGCAAGGCCGAGCTGTACCTGCCGCTGGATCCGGCCTTCGTGGTGAATTTCCGCGATGCCGGATCGCTGCGCTACCTGCAGGTGGGGGTAACCCTGATGTCGCACGATCCCGAGGCGATCAACGTGGCGAAGGCCGCCGACCCGGTGCTTCGCGATGCCCTGGTGGCGCTGTTCAGCAACCAGGACTACTCGATCATCAGCGACGCCGCCGGCCGCCAGAAGCTCCAGGAGCAGGCGCTGGACGCGGTGCGCAAGATCGTCCGGGCGCGGCTCGGCCGGCCCGGCATCGACGCGCTGTATTTCACCAGCTTCGTGATGCAGTAACGGATGCCGCGCGCATGAGCGATCTGCTTTCCCAGGACGAGATCGACGCGCTGCTCGACGGCGTCGCCGGCGGTGCGGTGAGCACCGGCAGCGACGAGCCGTTGCCGCCCGATGCGGTGCTCACCTACGACTTCACCCAGCAGGACCGCATCGTGCGCGGCCGCCTGCCCACGCTGGAGATGGTCAACGACCGCTTCGCGCGGTTCTTCCGCACCGGCGTCTTCAGCGTGCTGCGCAAGACCTGCGAGGTCTCGGTGCTGGGCGTGAAGATGGTCAAGTTCGCCGAGTACGTGCACGGCCTGGCGGTGCCGAGCAACCTCAACCTGGTGCGCATCAAGCCGCTGCGCGGCACCGCGCTGGTGGTGTTCGAGCCGCGCCTGGTGTTCACCGTGATCGACAACTTCTTCGGCGGCGACGGCCGCTACCACGCCCGCATCGAGGGGCGCGACTTCACCGCCACCGAGAACCGCGTGATCCAGATCATGCTGGGCGAGCTGTTCGGCGCGATGGCCGAGGCGTGGGCGCCGGTGCTGGGCCTGCAGTTCGAGTACCAGAGCTCGGAGATCAACCCGCAGTTCGCCAACATCGTCAGCCCGACCGAGACGGTGGTGGTGTCGCGCTTCCACGTCGAGCTCGACGGCGGCGGCGGCGAGATCCACCTGACCCTGCCGTACGCGATGGTCGAGCCGATCCGCAACCTGCTCGACGCCGGCGTGCAGAGCGACCGCGCCGACCGCGACGACCGCTGGGCGGAGATGCTGCAGGAGGAAGTGCTCGACGCGGAAGTGGGCCTCAGCTCGCTGCTGCTCGACGTGCAGCTCAGCCTCGGCGAGTTCCTGCACCTGCGGCCGGGCGACGTGATCCCCGTGCAGTTGCCCGAACTGGCCACCGTCTACGCCGAAGACGTGCCGGTGTTCCGCGGCCGCTACGGCCAGTCCGGCGGCCGCAACGCCGTGCGTTTCCATGTCCAGGCCGGGCGGCGCGAAAGGCGCGCGGCCGGCGACCTTTCCAGAGAGAAGAATCCCGCATGAACCAGCCTACTGAAGCCGCGTCCGCCCACGCCGGCGAGCGCGTCGAGTTCGATTCGTTGCACGGCACCGCTGCAGGCAGCGGCGAGGTCAACCTCGACATGATCCTGGACGTGCCGGTGACCCTGGCCATGGAGGTCGGCCGCACCCGCATCAGCATCCGCAACCTGCTGCAGCTGAACCAGGGTTCGGTGGTGGAGCTGGACCGCGCCGCCGGCGAGCCGCTGGACGTGTTCGTCAACGGCACCCTGGTGGCGCACGGCGAAGTGGTGGTGATCAACGAGAAGTTCGGTATCCGCCTGACCGACGTGATCAGCCCGGCCGAGCGCGTGCGGAAGTTGCGGTGACAACGGCCGTGATGACCAGGCCTTCGTCTGTTGAGAGCCGGGATGCGGATCGCGCAGGCAGGATGCCGGAGCGAACATCGGCGAAGCCGATGGCCCCCAGGGCAAGCCGCCGATGCGGCGAGTCATACGGGATACGCATGGCGCTGGCGCCGGTGGCGCTGCCGGCGGCCGACATCAACGTGGGCGGCGAGTTGCTGCGCGTGCTGCTCAGCCTTGCCGCGGTGGTGGCGCTGATCTTCGTCGCGGGCTGGCTGAGCCGGCGCCTGCAGGTGCGCAGCCGGCCCGGCGGGCGGCGCATCCGCTGCGTGGAGACGTTCGCGGTGGGTGCGCGCGAGCGGCTGCTGCTGCTCGACGCCGACGGCAAGCGCCTGCTGGTCGGCATGGGGCCGGGCGGCATGCGCACGCTGCACGTCTACGACGGCACGCCCGCCGAACCCACCGTGCCCACCGCACCGGCGCTGCCCGCGTTCGGCGAGTTGCTGGCGCGCTGGAAGCGCGGCTCATGAAGTCGCGGCGCTGGGTCATCGCCGTCCTGCTGCTGGCCCTGCCGCTGGCGACGCTGGCGGCACCGCCGGGGATACCGCTGGTGAACGTGCAGAGCGCGCCCGGCGGCGGCCAGAACTGGACGCTGTCGCTGCAGGTGCTGGCGCTGATGACGACGCTGACCCTGCTGCCGGCGATCGCGCTGATGATGACCTCGTTCACCCGCATCGTGATCGTGCTCGGTTTCCTGCGCCAGGCGCTGGGCACGCAGTCGACGCCGCCGAACCAGGTGCTGCTGGGGCTGTCGCTGTTCCTCACCCTGTTCGTGATGTCGCCGGTGCTCAATCGCGCCTGGGTCGACGGCGTGAAGCCGTACATGGATGGCCAGCTCGCCGCCGAGCAGGCGCTGCCGGCGGCCGCGGCGCCGTTCAAGCGCTTCATGCTCGACCAGACCCGCGAGGCGGACCTGCAGCTGTTCACCCGGCTGGCCCGGGAGAAACCCTACGCCGGCAAGGCCGACGTGCCGTTCAAGGTGGCGATGCCGGCGTTCCTCACCAGCGAGCTGAAGACCGCGTTCCAGATGGGCTTCCTGCTGTTCATCCCGTTCCTGATCATCGACCTGGTGGTGGCCAGCGTGCTGATGTCGATGGGCATGATGATGGTCTCGCCGATGATCATCTCGCTGCCGTTCAAGATCATGCTGTTCGTGCTGGTGGATGGCTGGACGCTGCTGCTCGGGACCCTGGCCGGGAGCTTCTACACGTGACCGCGCATCGGCTGGCCGCAGCCTTCGTAGGAGCCCGCTCGCGGGCGATGCTCTCGCTCGTCCCCGCATTCAGAGCGAAGAGCTTTCAGAGCAAGAGCTTTCGTCTGCCTGCGGCAGCCGAGTCACTTTCTCTTTGCGTGGCCAAAGAGAAAGTAACCCAAGAGAAAGGCCACCCCGCTTGCGCGCCTTGCGGGCATCCTGCCCGCAAGGTTCGCGGCCGGGCTACGGGATTTTTCGACAGCACATCCTGTGCTGGCGAAAAACTGGCCGGCATCCATGCCGGCCACCCTACGGGCTTTCCTTCGCCCGCCCGCCGCTGCAGAGGGGCCCCAGGTAGAGCAGCGGGCCATCGTGGCCCGCACTCTTCAGAAAAGCCAAAGCAACAGCCAGATCAACAGCAGTGCAACAGCAGCGCTGGACTTTGCTCTGTGGCTTTTGCTTCCCAGCTTCATCATCGAGTGCGGGCCACGATGGCCCGCTGCTCTACCCGGGGCCCCTGTGCGGCGGTGAGTCGGGGTCGACAGGCCGCGCAGCGGGAGTCGGCAGGATGCCGACTCCTTTTCGCCAGCACATGGATGTGCTGTCGAAAAGCCCGGCCTCGACTCACGGACTTGCCGGGCAGGATGCCCGGCAAGCGCCAAGCGGGGTGGCCTTCTCTTTTGGTTACTTTTCTCTTGGCCAAGCAAGAGAAAAGTGACTCGGTCGCCGTAGGCGATCGAAAGCTCTTCGCCTTTGACGCAGAAAAGCAAAGCGGAGCCGCCCCATGACCCCCGAATCCGTCATGGAGATCGGCCAGCACGCGCTGTACGTGGCGATGCTGGTGGCCGCGCCGCTGCTGCTGACCGCGCTGGCGGTGGGCCTGCTGGTGGGCGTGATCCAGGCGGCCACGCAGATCAACGAGATGACGCTCAGCTTCATCCCCAAGCTGATCGCGATGGCGCTGGTGGCGCTGGTCGCCGGGCCGTGGATGCTGCGCCTGCTGGTGCATTACACCACGCAACTGATCGAAAGCCTGCCGGGAGCGATCCGGTGACGGCGCTGGACCTGGCGCGGCTGCCGCTGTGGCTGGGCAGCCTGTTCTGGGCGCTGGGCCGGGTGAGCGGGCTGTGCCTGGTGGCGCCGGTGTTCAGCGCGACGGTGGTTTCGGCGCGTATCCGCATCGGCGTGGTGGTGGTGCTGGCACTGGTGCTGGTACCGCTGGCGCCGGCGACGATCGACCCGCTCAGCGGCGACGGCGTGGCGACGATGGCCGGGCAGGTGCTGATCGGCGCGGCGGTGGGCTTCGTACTGAAGCTGGTGTTCGAGGCGGTGGCGTTCGGCGGCGAGCTGGTGGGGCAGAGCATGAGCCTGGGTTTCGCCGAGGTGGTCAACCCGCAGGCCGGCGGCAGCGCGAACGTGCTGAGCGGGTTCTACCTGTTGCTGGTGACCCTGCTGTTCCTCGCGATGGACGGCCATCTGCGCCTGATCGCGCTGCTCGCCGACAGCTTCCGCAGCCTGCCGCCGGGCATGCCGGCGATCGACGCGAACGGCCTGCACGCGGTGGTCGGCTTCGCGGCGGAGCTGTTCTCCGGCGCGGTGCGCGTGGCGCTGCCGGCGATGACCTCGCTGCTGGTGGTGAACATCGGCTTTGCCGCGATCAGCCGCGCGGCGCCGTCGATGAACCTGTTCGCGGTGGGCTTTCCGATCACCGTGTCGCTGGGCTTCATCGCCCTGTGGCTGGCGCTGCGCAGCCTGCCGGGCGCGTTCGCGGCGCTGCAGGATGACGCCTGGTCGCTGATGCGCAACCTGCTGGGGAGCTGACCGCGATGGCGGACGACAGCGACCAGGAAAAAACCGAACAACCTACCGAAAAACGGCTGCGCGAATCGCGCGAGAAGGGCGAGGTCCCGCGCTCGCGCGACCTCTCCGGCGCGGTGGTGGTGCTGGCCGGCGTGGCGGCGCTGATCAGCGGCGGCGACAGTGCGTTGCTGCATGCCCGGAGGATCTTCGCGCTGGGCCTCGGCTACTCGCGCGAGGCGCTGCTCTCCGACGCCTTGCCCGGCCGCGCGCTGCACGCGGCGGTGAGCGAGGCGCTGGGCCTGTTCGCGCCGGTGGCGCTGGCCACGCTGCTGGCCGCCGTCGCCGCGCCGCTGCTGCTGGGCGGGCTGAATTTCAGCGCGCAGGCGTTGCAGCCGAAGTTCGACCGGCTCGACCCGATCAAGGGGCTGGGCCGGATCTTCGCGATGCGCGGCCTGGTCGAGCTGGGCAAGGCACTGCTGAAGCTGCTGTTCATCGGTGCGGTGCTGGCCCTGCTGCTGCGGCACTGGCAGGGCGAGCTGCAGGCCACCGGGCGCGGCCCGGTGATGGCCGGCATCGCGCAATCGATCGGTCTGCTCGGCCGCGCCGCGCTGTGGTTCGGCTCGATGCTGGCGCTGATCGGCGGCATCGATGCCCTCTACCAGAAATTCGACCACGCGAAAAACCTGCGCATGACCCGGCAGGAAATCCGCGACGAGATGAAGGAGAGCGAGGGCAACCCCGAGATGAAGGGGCGCATCCGCCAGGTGCAGCAGGCGCAGGCGCGCCGGCGGATGATGGAGGAACTGCCCAGGGCCGACGTGGTGGTGGTCAACCCGACCCACTTCGCGGTGGCGCTGCGCTACGACGATGGCCGCCTGGGCGCGCCGCGGGTGATTGCCAAGGGCGTCGACGTGCTGGCCCAGCAGATCCGCCTGGTGGCGGGCTCCCATCGCATCCCGCTGGTCGAGGCGCCGCCGTTGGCACGCGCCTTGTATGCCACGACTGAACTGGGCCGGGAAATTCCCGCCGCGCTGTACGTGGCGGTGGCCCAGGTCCTCGCCTACGTCTACCAGCTGAAGCAGGCCGCGGCGCAGGGCGAAGCGCCGCCGCCGGCACCCACCCCCGAGGTCGATCCCGACCTCATGGGGCCCTACCGCGAATAACGACGAGTCAAATCCATGACGGGTGCAGACGTACTGGGCAACTTCAAACACCTGGCGCGACGTGGCGCCGGCGCTCCGGTGATGATGCTGGTGATGCTGGCGATGCTGATGTTGCCGCTGCCGCCGTTCCTGCTCGACATGCTGTTCAGCTTCAACATCGCGCTGTCGCTGGTGATCCTGCTGGCGGTGGTCTACGTGATGCGTCCGCTGGAGTTCGCCGCGTTTCCCACCGTGGTGCTGATGGCGACCCTGCTGCGGCTGGCGTTGAACATCGCTTCCACCCGCGTGGTGCTGCTGCACGGGCATGACGGCCCCGGCGCCGCCGGCAAGGTGATCGAGGCGTTCGGCGAATTCGTGATCGGCGGCAACTTCGCGGTCGGCCTGGTGGTGTTCGCGATCATCACCATCATCAACTTCGTGGTGGTCACCAAGGGCGCCACCCGTGTGTCGGAAGTGACTGCGCGGTTCACCCTGGATGCGATGCCCGGCAAGCAGATGGCGATCGACGCCGATCTCAACGCCGGCCTGCTGACCCAGGAGCAGGCGCGTGAGCGGCGCCAGGAAGTGCGCGAGGAGGCGGACTTCTACGGCTCCATGGACGGCGCCTCCAAGTTCGTGCGCGGCGATGCCACCGCCGGCATCCTGATCCTCATCATCAACATCGTCGGCGGCTTCTTCGTCGGCGTGATGCAGCATGGCCTGTCCGCCGGCGAAGCAGCCCGGACCTACACCCTGCTGACCATCGGCGACGGCCTGGTGGCGCAGGTGCCGGCGCTGATGCTGTCGGTGGCGGCGGCGATCATCGTCACCCGCGTGTCGAAGTCGCAGGACATGGGCAAGCAGGTGATCGGCCAGGTGTTCGGCCAGCCGCGCGCGCTCGGCGTGGCGGCGGCGGTGCTGACCGTGATGGGGCTGATTCCCGGCATGCCGAACGTGGCATTCCTGCTGCTCGGCGCCAGCTGCGGCGGCGCGGCGTGGCTGCTGCTGAAGCGCGAGCGCGATACCCGCGCCAAGCTGGCCGAGTCGATCGCCGAGAAGCCGGCCGCCGCCGTTCCGCCCGAGCGGGTGGAGCTGGGCTGGGAAGATGTGGCCAGCGTCGATCCGCTGGGCCTGGAAGTGGGCTACCGGCTGATCCCGCTGGTCGACGTGCACCAGGGCGGCGAGCTGATGGGGCGGATCAAGTCGGTGCGCCGCAAGCTGTCGCAGGAGCTGGGCTTCCTGGTGCCGGCGGTGCACATCCGCGACAACCTCGACTTAGGTCCCAACACCTACCGGATCACCCTGATGGGCGTGCCGATGGGCGAGGCCGAGGTGCACAACGAGCGCCTGATGGCGATCAACCCGGGCCAGGTGCACGGCACGTTGCAGGGCATCGCCACGCAGGACCCGGCGTTCGGGCTGGAGGCGGTGTGGATCGAAAGCGGCCAGCGCGAGCTGGCGCAGAGCTACGGCTATACCGTGGTCGATCCGGCCACGGTGATCGCCACGCACCTGTCGCACATCCTGCAGGGCCACGCGCACGAGCTGCTCAGCCACCAGGACGTGCAGCAGCTGCTGGACCGGCTCGCCGCCACCGCACCGAAGCTGGTCGAGGACCTGGTGCCCAAGCGCCTGGCACTCGGCGTGGTGGTGAAGGTGCTGCAGAACCTGCTCGCCGAGCGGGTGCCGATCCGCAACATGCGCAGCATCGTCGAATCCTTGGCGGAGCACGCCGGGCAAAGTCAGGATCCCGGCGTACTGACCGCCGCCGTGCGCGTCGCGCTGGGCCGGCAGATCGTGCAGGAGATCACCGGGCTGGGCACCGAAGTGCCGGTGATCACGCTGGCGCCGGAGCTCGAGCAGATCCTGCTGGGCTCGCTCTCCGGCGGCGGTGGCGTGGCCGGCGCCGCGGTGGAACCGGGCCTGGCCGACCGTTTGCAGCAGAGCGTGGCCGACGCCGCGCGGCGCCAGGAATTGAGCGGGGAACCGGCGGTGCTGCTGGTCGCGCCGCTGCTGCGGCCGTGGCTCGCGCGCTTCACCCGCCACGTGGCACAAAACCTGCACGTACTGGCTTACAACGAAGTGCCCGACAACCGTCGGGTGCGATTGGTACAGGCGCTGGGACGATGAGAACCGGGATGACGGGATTCGGGATTGGGGATTCGAAAAAGCAGGCGGCGCGGCGAGCTTGCGGCGTTTTCGCTTTTGACGAATCCCCAATCCCGAATCTCGAATCCCGTTTGCGGAGCAGGCAATGAAGATCAAACGGTTCGTGGCGCCGGACATGCGCCAGGCGATGCGCGAGGTGCGCGAGGAGCAGGGCCCGGAAGCGGTGATCCTGTCCACCCGCCGGTTCGAGGAGGGCATCGAGGTGATCGCCGCGATCGACTACGACGAGGCGCTGGTACGCGAGGCGGCCAGGCACGGCGCGCCGTCCACCGCGCCGTCGCCGGCGGCGGCCGATGTCGTGGCGGCGCCGACGTCGCATGCCACCCCGGACGAAGCGGAGCCCGAGTCCTTGCCGCGTCCATCGACGGTGCGGCCGGCCGTCGCCGCACGCGCGGCGAAGAACCCGCAGGCGATGCATCCGCTGATGGAACGTGCCGCGCAGGACACGGCGCAGCTGCGCAACGAACTGGGCGACCTGCGCGCGATGCTGGAGGTGCAGCTGTCGAGCCTGGCCTGGAACGACATGGAACGGCGCCAGCCGCTGCGCGCCCGCGTGCTGCGCGAGATGACGCGGCTGGGCATCGAATCCGATGTCGCGCGCGCACTGGTGGCCGAGCTGCCCGAGAAGATCAGCGCCGAGCAGGCACGCTACCTGCCGCTGGGCATGCTCAGCCGCAGCCTCGCGGTGAGCGGACGCAGCCTGTGCGGCGACCGGCGCGGCGTCACCGCGCTGGTGGGGCCCACCGGGGTGGGCAAGACCACCACCATCGCCAAGCTCGCCGCGCGCGCAGTGATGCAGCACGGTGCCGACCAGGTGGCGCTGGTCAGCACCGACCACTACCGCATCGGTGCCGCCGCGCAGCTGGAGCATTACGGCCGGCTGCTCGGCGTGCGGGTTTATCCGGCCTACGACGCGGCCAGCCTGCGCAAGGTGCTGGAGATGCTGCGCGACCGCCACACCGTGCTGATCGATACCGCGGGCGTGGCCGGCAGCGATCCGCGGCTCGCGCAGCAACTGGAGATCCTCGCCGACGCCGGCGAGCTGCGCGCCTGCCTGGTGCTGGCGGCCAACGCGCAGTCGCAGGCGCTGGACGACGCGGTGCGCGCCTACCTGCCGCTGCGGCCGCATGCCTGCATCCTGACCAAGCTGGACGAGGCGCCGAACCTGGGCGGCGCGCTGTCGGTGCTGATCCGGCACCGGCTGTCGCTGGACTACACCACCGACGGCCAGCGCGTGCCCGAGGATATCGCCACGGCGGATGCGCGCGTGCTGGTGTGCCGCGCCGCGCAGTCGCTCAGGGGCGAGGCGCCCGACGACGGCGTGATGGCCGAGCGCTTCGGCCTCGCGGTGGCCGAAGCATGAGCGGAGTACTTGCAATGGACCAGGCTTCGGGGCTGCAGCGGATGCTGTCGGCCATGGCCGGCCGGCCTGCGCCGGAAGCGGCCGGCAGCCACCAGGCCGGTGGCCTGCTGACCGCGGCGCCGGCGGCCCGCCGCGCGTGCCGCGCGATCGCGGTGGCCGGCGGCAAGGGCGGCGTCGGCAAGAGCACGGTGGCGGTGAACCTGGGCGTGGCGCTGTCGGCCGCCGGCCACGAGGTGATCCTGCTGGACGCCGACATGGGGCTGGCGAACGTCGACGTGATGCTGGGCCTCACCCCGTCGCGCCACGTCGGCCACCTGCTCGACGGCGAGTGCACGCTGGAGGAATTGCTGCTGCCCGCGCCGCGCGGCCTGCAGGTGGTGCCGGCCGGTTCCGGCGCGCGCCGGCTGGCGCAGCTGGACAACGGCGAGCACGCCGCGATCATCCGCGCGTTCGACGAGCTGGCGCGGCCGCCCGAGTACCTGCTGGTGGACACCGCCGCGGGGCTCTCCGACAACGTGACCATGTTCGCCGCCGCCGCCGCCGAGGTGGTCCTGGTGGTGTGCGACGAGCCCGCGTCGCTGACCGATGCCTACGGGCTGGCCAAGGTGCTCAGCCGCGATTTCGGCGTGCGCCGCCTGCGCATGGTCGCCAACATGGTGCGCAACGAGGGCGACGCGCGAGCGCTGCACCACAAGCTGGCGCGGGTCAGCGACCGCTTCCTCGACGTGGTGATCGATTTCAGCGGATGGGTGCCGCACGACGAACGCCTGCGGCAGGCCATCCGGCGGCAATCCGCGGTGGTCGACCTGTGGCCTTCCAGCCAGTCGGCGCTGGCATTCAAGAAACTGGCCGGTGCGGTCGATAAGTGGGCGGAACCCGAACGTACGGGCCTCGACCGGATTGCCTTCTTTGGTGGCCGGGAGACACCGGCGCGGGAGATGCCGAGATGAGCGTGGCTTCGGAATATCTGCAACTTTCCCGCGAGAGTGCCGACGAACTGGTACGTCGGCACGCGCCGCTGGTCAGGCGGATCGCCTATCACCTGATGGGGCGGTTGCCGGCCAGCGTCGACGTGGGCGACCTGATCCAGGCGGGAATGATCGGCTTGCTGGAGGCGGCACGCCACTTTGCCCTCGATCGCGGGGCCAGCTTCGAGACGTATGCGGGCATCCGCATCCGCGGCGCAATGCTGGACGAACTGCGCCGCACCGACTGGACGCCGCGTTCGGTGCACCGCAAGACCCGCGAGGTGGCCGAGACGATCCGCCAGATCGAAACCGAGACCGGCGCCGAGGCGGACGACGCCGAGGTGATCCGCCGGCTCGGGATCAGCGCGGAGGAGTACCACCAGGTGCTCGCCGATGCGGCCTGCTCGCGCCTGCTCAGCCTGACCGCCTCCGACGACGGCGAGGAGAGCGGCGTGCTGGACGTAGCCGACGAGAACGGCCTTGGCCCGCCCGAGAGCATCGAGAACGATGGCATGCGCGAGGCGCTGGTCGAGGCCATCGGCGAACTCCCCGAGCGCGAGCAACTGGTCATGTCGCTGTATTACGAGCAGGAGCTGAACCTGAAGGAGATCGGCGCGGTGCTCGGCGTGAGCGAGTCGCGGGTCTGCCAGATCCACGGGCAGGCCGTGATCCGGCTCCGCGCGAGGCTCGCCGGCTGGCGCGGATGAGCAGGCCACACCCCATCAATCCCCGGGGCCGCACGCCGGCCCGCATCGCACGCGGAGAAGACGTTTGGACAAGAACATGAAAATCCTGGTGGTGGACGATTTCTCCACCATGCGGCGGATCGTCCGCAACCTGCTGGTCGAGCTGGGTTTCAGCAACCCGCTGATCCAGGAAGCCGACGACGGCGAGGGCGCGATCGCGATGCTGCGCAGCCAGCCGTTCGACCTGGTGGTGACCGACTGGAACATGCCGAACATGACCGGCATCGACCTGCTGCGCGCGATCCGCGCCGAGGCCTCGCTGAAGGGCCTGCCGGTGCTGATGGTGACCGCGGAGAACAACCGCGACCAGATCATCGCGGCGGCGCAGGCGGGCGTGAACGGTTACATCGTCAAGCCGTTCACCGCGATCACGCTCCAGGAGAAGCTCACCAAGATCTTCGAACGGATCGCCGCCAGCGGAGTCAGCGCATGAACATGAACATCATTCCGCCCCTCGCCGCCGACGAGACGCTGCCGGCCGAATTGCGCGAACTGCTGAACAGTCCCGAGGGTCCCGCCTTCGAGCAGGCGCTGGATGCGATGGTGCGCCAGCGCGAGCAGCGCCTGTTCCGCGCGCTCGGTCAGCTGGCCCGCGACCTGCACGATGCGGTGCGCCGGCTCGGCGGCGAGCTGGCCCAGGAAGGCGTGCCCGGCATCGTCGCCGACGCGCGCCAGCACCTGCAGGACGTCCTGGAGATGAGCGCGAACGCCGCGCACCGCAGCCTCGATTTCGCCGAACGCATGCGGCCGCAGGCGGAGTCGCTGGGGCACAACGCCGGCGAGGTCCTCAAGTGGACCAGCGGCAACGACGCCGCCGCCGTGCTGGCGCGCGAGGCGGTGGCCTTCGCCGGCAGCTGCCGCGACGGACTGGCCGACATGGTGCTGGCGCAGTCGTGGCAGGACCTGACCGGGCAGCGCATCAAGAAGGTCGCCAGCTTCATCGGCACGGTCGAATCGTCGCTGCTGGAACTGGTGCGCCTCACCGGCGCGCTGGCCGGCAGCGAGGCGCCGGCCGACGCGGTCAAGGTATCCAGCCAGGAAGACGCCGATCGCCTGCTCAGCGAATTCGGGTTCTGAAGAGAGCCTGCTTATGATCCCCAAGCCCACCGCGTTGCCATCGAGTGGCCGCCATGCGGCAGTGCGTGGCGCAGCGCCTGACCGGCCGTCAGAGCCTGCCCTTGCGAAAGCGGGGGTCAAAGCCGAGCGCTGCCGCATGGCGGCCACTCGATGGCAACCCCGACACCTGGCAACTCCGGGGCCGGGTCTGTCTGCCCGCATGCCTGCGTCATCTCTCGGCCGTGGACGGACGTCCACTCCTCGCTCCTCAAAGCCGGCGCCATCCATGGCGCCTCCCCGCGTACCTTCGTTCTTCCCCGGCCTGCGCGCAAACAGCTCTTGGCGCGGGGCGCCTGGGGATCACAAGCAGGCTCTGGCGCCATGAACGCGGACTTCGACAACGAGCTGCGCCAGGATTTCCTGGTCGAGGCCGGCGAACTGCTGCAGCGCCTGGGCGAGCAGCTGGTCGGGCTGGAAGCGGCGCCCGGCGACAGCGAACTGCTGAACGCCGTGTTCCGCGCCTTCCACACGGTCAAGGGCGGCGCCGGGTTCCTGGCGCTGGAGCCGATGGTGCTGCTGTGCCACCACGCCGAGGACCTGCTCAACGAGGCCCGCAACGGCAGCGTGGTGCTCGGCGCCGGGCACATGGACGCGCTGCTGGAGACGCTCGACCTGCTCAACGACATGATGGCGGCAGTGGGCGCCGCCGCACCGCTGGCGATGCCGCCGCCGGCGTTGCTGCAATCCCTGTTGCCGCACGCCGTACCCGTTGCCGCGCCGCCGGCCGCCGCAGCGCCGGCAGGCGCGGGCGGCGCGATCGACGACAGCGAGTTCGAGGCCCTGCTCGACAGCATGTACGGCAGCGCTGCGCCCGGTACCGTCGTGCCGGCCGTGCCGCCGGCTGCGCCCAGGCTGGCCGCGACGATCGACGATGACGAATTCGAGGCCCTGCTGGACGCGCTGCACGGCCAGCAGGGCCAACCTGCCGCGGCAGCCGCGGCAGCCATGTCGGCAGCCGCCGTTGCGCCCGTCGTCGCGCCCGCGCCGGCGGCCGCGCCGGCGGCCGCGCGCCATGCGGCGCCGGCGGAGAACACCGTGCGGGTCGACACCAGCCGCCTCGACGTGCTGGTCAACCACGCCGGCGAACTGGTGCTGGCGCGCAACCGCCTGCTCAGCCTGGCCGCGCGCCACGGCGACGAGGCGCTGGCCGCCGCCGCCGGCGAACTGGACCGGATCACCGACGAGTTGCAGGCCGCCGTGATGGGCATGCGCATGCAGCCGGTGGGGCGCCTGTTCCAGCGCTTCCCGCGGATCGTGCGCGACCTGGCCCGCCAGCTCGGCAAGGAGGTGGAGCTGGTGCTGGAAGGCGAGGGCACCGACCTCGACCGCAGCCTGGTCGAGGCACTCGCCGACCCGCTGATCCATCTGCTGCGCAATGCGCTCGACCACGGCGTGGAGATGCCGGACCTGCGCGTGCAAAACGGCAAGCCGCGCAAGGGCCGGGTGTGCCTGTCGGCCAGCCAGCGCGGCGAACGCATCGTGATCGCGGTGAGCGACGACGGCCGCGGCATGGATCCGGAAATCCTGCGCCGCAAGGCGGTGGAGAAGGGCGTGATCGATGCCTTGCAGGCCGCGCGACTCACCGAGGGCGAGTGCTACGAACTGATTTTCCGCCCGGGCTTCAGCACCGCCGCGACGGTCTCGGACATCTCCGGCCGCGGCGTCGGCATGGACGTGGTGAAGACGCGCGTGGCCGAACTCGGCGGTACCCTGCAGGTACGCTCGAAGCTCGGCCACGGCAGCGAACTGGAACTGGCCGTGCCGCTTACCCTGGCGGTGCTGCGTGTGCTGATGGTGCGCGTCGGGGCCCGCCTGCTGGCGTTGCCGCTGGGCAACGTGGAGGAGGTGTTCGAGCTTGCCGACGGCCAGGACTGCCTGCTCGACGGCCGGCTGGTGGCCCGCCATCGCGGCCGTGCCCTGCCGCTGGCCGACCTGGTCGAGTGGGCCGGTACGGCGTCGGCCGCGGGCCGGCACGTGGCGGTGCTGCACATCGGCCACCAGCGGCTGGGCTGCCTGGTGCACGAGGTGCTCGGCCGCGAGGATGTCATCGTCAAGCCGCTCGGGCACCTGTTCGACGGCGTGCCGGGCGTTGCCGGCGCCACCGTGACCGGCGACGGCCGGCTGGCGCTGGTGATGGACCTGGCCGGCCTGGCCGACGGCGCCGGGCAATCTTCCCCCCTACTGCAAGCGACCGGCTGACCTCCATGGATCTGGTAAGCATCGTCGGCACGATCCTGGCCTTCCTGGTCATCATCGTCGGTACCGTTCTCAAGGGCTCCAACATCGGCGCGTTGTGGAACGCCGCGGCGTTCGTGATCGTCTTCCTCGGCACGCTGTCCGCGCTGCTGGTGCAGACCCAGGGCAAGGTGCTCAGGCACGCGCTCAAGATGATGGCGATGGTCTACCGGCCGCCGCTGCACCGGCCGGACGACCTGATCAGCCGCATCGTCGGCTGGAGCGAGATCTCGCGCCGGCAGGGCCTGCTCGGGCTGGAGCCGCAGATCGAGGCGGAGCCCGACCCGTTCGTCAGCAAGGGGCTGCAGCTGCTGGTCGACGGCGGCGAGCCGGAGGCGATCCGCAGCGTGCTGGAGGTGGACCTGGAAACGCGCGAGGCGATCGACCTGGCCGGCGCCAAGGTATACGAGATGGCGGGCATCTACTCGCCCACGCTGGGCATCATCGGCGCGGTGATGGGCCTGATGGCGGTGATGCAGAACCTGGCCGACCCGAGCAAGCTCGGCCACGGCATCGCCGCGGCCTTCGTGGCCACCATCTACGGCGTGGCGCTGGCCAACCTGTTCATGCTACCGATGGCGGCGCGGCTGAAGGGCCTGATCAGCAAGCAGACGCAGATGCGCGAGATCCTGATCGAGGGCCTGGTGTCGATCGCCCAGGGCGACAACCCGCGGCAGATCGAGGCGCGCCTGCAGGGTTATGTCCCATGAGGAGGCACCGGCACGAGGAACACCAGAACCACGAGGCATGGGCGATTCCGTATGCCGACCTGATGACCCTGCTGCTGGCGTTTTTCGTGGTGATGTACGCGGTCTCGGTGGTCAACGAAGGCAAGTTCCGGGTGATGTCCGAATCGCTGATCGAGGCGTTCAACGGCTCCAGCCACGCGATCGCGCCGCTGCCGCCGACCCGTATCCGCCCGCACAACGTGGCGCCGGCGATCGCCGCCCCGGCCGGCCAGTCGGGCTCGTCGATCGTGCCGATCGCGGTGCCGATCCCGCCGCATCCGGTGCCGGCGAGCGGCGGCAGCGGGCGCGAGGCGGCCCACCGGTCCAGGCCGCAGGAAGAGCTGGGCCGCATCGAGGACCAGGTGCGCAAGGCGCTGCAGCCGCTGATCGACCGCAAGCTGGTGGTGGTGCGGCACAAGCCGGACTGGCTGGAAGTGGAGATCCGCACCGACATCCTGTTCCCCAGCGGCGTGGCGCAGCTGTCGGACCCGGCCAACGCGGTGCTGCGCGACCTCGCCGCGATCCTGGCGCGCTTCGCCAACCAGCTGCGGGTCGAGGGCTTCACCGACGACGTGCCGATCAACACCTCGCTGTACCCGTCGAACTGGGAACTCTCCGCGGCGCGGGCGGCCAGCGTGGCGCGCCTGTTCGCCACCAACGGGATCGCCCCGGACCGGCTCGGCATCATCGGCTGGGGCGAAGTGCGCCCGATCGCCGACAACGCCACCGCGGAGGGACGCAACCAGAACCGCCGGGTGCTGGTGGTAGTGATGGGCAATGGCCAGGCCGCGCAACGCGGGCAGAGCGACGCCGGGCATGTCGGCCAGGTTTCCGGGCTGGTGCCCGCGCCGGTTCCCGACGTGCTGCCCACCGTGCGCGTGTTCGGCTCGCCCGAGGCGCCGCCGGCGCGCGAAGGCGACCGGCCGGCCGCCCCGACCGCCGAGGTTTCCGCCGGCACCGGACGCGCGGCGAAGGCCGGCGGCCAGGACATCCCCGACCTGGCCCGCCGCGCCAGGTCGACCCAGCCGTCGGTTCGATGAGCGGGCCGCCGGCTCGCGGAGCAATCGCATGAACGCCACCGTCCCCACGTCCGCGTCGCACGAGCAGCACTGGCTGTCGTTCCGCATCGGCGCGCAGCTGTACGCCGCGCCGTTGGCCGACGTCAGCGAGGTCATCCGCGACGGCGACCTGACCCCCGTGCCCGGCGCCGCCGGCGACCTGCTCGGCGTGCGCCACCTGCGCGGACGCATCGTGCCGGTGATGGACGGACGCCGCCGGCTTGGCCTGTCGCCGTCGCCGCCGGCGGATCCGCTGACGGTGCGCATCGTGATGCTGGCGCATGCCGGCCAGCAGGTCGGCCTACGGGTGGATGCGGTCGGCGAGCTGCTCGGCAGCGACGGCCGGGAGATCGCCCCGCCGCCGCCGGGGCGGGCCGACCGCCGCGACGATCCGGTGAGCGGCGTGCTGGCCTGGCAGGGCGGGTTCGTGGCCCTGCTCGACGTGCGCCGGCTGTGCCGGCTGGACGGGGAGGATGGCCATGTGGCTTGAAGCGGGCGTGGCCATATTGCTGCTGCTGGCGCTGGCGCAATCGTTCCTGCTGTTCCGCCTGTGGCGCCAGTCGCGCCGGCTGCAGCAACGCGTCGATGCGCTGTGGGGCGACGCGGCCCGTGCCGCGGCCGATGTGCCGACCTCCATGCTGGTGGCGGCACTGGGACGGCTGGAACGGCAGGTCGGCCTGATCGGCCAGCAACCGCCGCCGGCCCGGCAATCCTGGGAACTGGCCCAGCAGCTGGCGCGCGAAGGCGCCGATGCCGAACAGCTGGTCGCCCGCTGCGGCCTGTCGCGCGACGAGGCGAGGCTGATCCTGCAGGTCCGGCCGTCCGGCCCGTGACGAGGCACGCCCGCGCGGTCCGGCCCGGCGGCTACTCTTCCGCCGCGTCGTAGACGGCGGCCAGCACCGACGCGGCGGCGGCGTAGAGCAACGCCGGCACGTCGTCGCGCAACCGCAATGCCGCCAGCAGGGCGGCGATCTGCGGATCGTGGTGCAACGGCAGGCCCAGCGACTGCGCGCGTGCGCGCAGGGCCTCCAGCGATTCGGGCGGCATCGCCTTCATCTCGCCGTCGCCGCTGGCCAGCCGCAGGCCGACCCGGCGAGGAACCGGCGGCGTGTTCATGCGGTGGCCTGCAGCAGCACGGCGCTGTGCCGGCCCGGCGGCTGCGGCAGGCCGACCTGGCAGCTCAGCTGGTCGAGCAGCACGCCGCACGCGGCCAGCCGCTGCCGCAGCGCGGTGAACTGGCGCTCCAGCCGCTGCGCGGTTTCCGCCTGCGCCGCCCACAACCGCACCGACAAGCGCGGTTCGCGCAGATGCAATTCGCCCTGCAGCGGACCCAGCGTCGGCAGATCCAGCGCAAAGCCCAGCGTCCAGCCGCGGCCGCCGTCGGCGGCGTCGGCGACGAATTCCAGGTGCAACTGCAGCACGTCGCGGCCGCCGTCGCCCTGCAGCGGGATCTCGATCATCCACGCCGGCAGCGGGCTGGCGCCGGCCTCCAGCTGGGCCACTTCCACCCGTGCGAGTGCGGCCTTCACGTCGCCGTGCAGGCGGTCCAGCAACTGCTCCACGTCCTCGCCGGCGAGCAGCGGCGGCAACGGCGCTCGCGGCTGGGCCTGCAGGCCGCGCTGCAGCAGCGGCGGCGCCGCATCGCCGCGGCCGGGCGCTGGCGGCGTGGCGGCGCGCCGGTCGAGCAGGCCGGCCAGGCGCAGCAGCGCGCCTTTCCAGTCGTCCGCGGCCAGGGCCGCCAGGTTGCCGTGGGGAAGCGCCAGCCGGGATTCGAAAAACAGGCCGCTGCGGTTGATCGCCTCGCGCAGCCCCTCGCCGCGGGTGATCTCCGCCGGCGTGCGCAGGGACTGTTCGAGCAGCGCCAGCGCCGCGCGCAGGTCCGGCGGCAACTGGCGCAGCACCGGCCGCTGGGCCAGCGCGTCGAGCGTCGACAGCAGCGGCGCATAGCCGTTCTGCTGCGGCAGGCGTTCGCGCAGGGCGCGCTGGAGGGCCGGGTCGGCCGGGTGCGCGAGCATTTCGAGCTGCGGTTGCGCCCCTAGGCTGAGCACGCGCACCTGGAACTGCGCGGGCAACTGGCCGCCGGATACGTCCGCCTCCACCGTCAGCGCCCCGATCTGCAGCACCTGCAGGCCGAGCGCACTCACGCCCAGCGGCCGCGCCGACAGCACGCTGCCGATGCGCCAGCTCTGCGCCGCGCTGCCGGAGGCGGCACCGGCCCAGGTCAGGGCGGCAAGGCTGGTCGGCTGGATGATCAAGAGGGTTCCTGCACGAAAGCGCAGCTGCGCGGATGGGATCGTCCCGGAGGGCATCGGCCGCGTGCGGGCAAACTTGAGGAGCCCGCGCTGGCGCTAAAGCGATCGTGCCCGCGGTCGATAAACACACCGTCAGCGCAGATGGCGCGAGCGGAGTGGCGACATGGCCGGCAAGCGGGCGGCGAAGGATACCGGGGAACCCCAGGCGGGTGCGAAGGCCGCGGCACAGGCGGATGCCGGCGCGGCCGTGGTGGCGCTGCCGCCGGATTGCCGCATCGCGGCCCAGGCGGCGCTGAAGGCGCAGCTGATGGGCGTGCTGGAGCGCGGCGCCATCGTGCTCGACGGACAGCAGGTGGAGCGTGTCGACACCGCCGCCCTGCAGTTGCTGGTGCTGCTGCGGCGCGAACTGGGCGAACGCGGCGGCACCCTGGCGTGGCGCGGCGCGAGCGAAGCATTGAACGAAGCGGCCGGTCTGCTCGGGCTGGCCCGGATACTGGAACTGCCGGCCGCGAGGCCGGCCTGAACGAGGTGGCAGCATGGCAAAGATTCTTGCGGTGGACGATTCGGCCTCGATGCGCGGCATGGTGGCATTCACCCTGCGCGGCGCCGGCCACGAGGTGACCGAAGCCGAGAACGGCCAGCTGGCGCTGGACGTGGCGCGCGGCGGTTCGTTCGACCTGGTGCTGGCCGACGTCAACATGCCGGTACTGGACGGCATCGCGATGGTGCGCGAGATGCGCGCGATGGACAGCTACAAGGGCGTGCCGATCCTGATGCTGACCACCGAGTCGCACACCGACAAGAAAATGGAAGGCAAGGCGGCCGGCGCCACCGGCTGGCTGGTCAAGCCGTTCGACCCGGAGCAGCTGCTGGCCACCGTCAAGCGCGTGCTGGGCTGAGCGCGGAGAGCAGGATCATGGTCAACGCCGCGCTGGCGCAGTTCCAACAGGTGTTCATCGAGGAGAGCCTGGAAGGGCTCGACACGATGGAGTCGTCGCTGCTCGCGCTGGACGACGGCGGCGACGCGGAGCTGGTGCACACCATCTTCCGCGCGGCGCATTCGATCAAGGGCGGTGCGGCCACCTTCGGCTTTCCGGAGATGTCCTCGTTCACCCACGAGGCGGAGTCGCTGCTGGACGAGGTGCGCGGCGGCAAGCGCGCCATCGACGGCGGCATCGTCGAACTGCTGCTGCGCACGGTGGACTGCCTGCGCGGGATGTTCGCCCGGGCGCGGGCCGGCGAGCCGCTCAACGACGCGGTGGCCGAAGGCCTGCGCGGCGAGCTGGCCGCGGCGATGGGTCGCGGCGCGGCGGCGGGCGGTGTGCAGGCGCGGCGCGAAGTGGACCAGGCCGACGCCTGGACGATCCGCTTCCGCCCGCACCCGGGCATGCTGGCCGGCGGCAACGATCCGCTGCGGCTGATCCGCGAGCTGGCCGGACTGGGCGAACTGGCGGTGACGGCCGAGCTGGACCGCCTGCCGGCGCTGGACCGGCTCGATCCGGCCGAGTGCCATCTTGGCTGGACCATCGAACTGGCCGGGCCGGCGAAGCGTGCGGACATCGCCGCGGTGTTCGACTGGGTCGAAGGCGAATGCGAGCTGGCGATCGAGCCGAAGCACGTGGTGGCACCCGCTGCTACGGCACCCGCCGCACCCGCGGCGCCGGTGGCCGACGTCGCCGCCGCCCGCGCGCAGCGCGAGACCAGCGCCGAATCCAGCACGGTGCGCGTGGCGATCGACAAGATCGACGGCCTGATCAACCTGGTCGGCGAGCTGGTGATCACCCAGTCCATGCTCGACACCTTCCGCGACGGCGTCGACGCCTCGCGGCTGGCCCTGCTCGAACAGGGGCTGGCGCAGCTGGCGCGGCACACGCGCGAGCTGCAGGAAAGCGTGATGGGCATCCGCATGCTGCCGATCGCCTCGGTGTTCAACCGCTTCCCGCGGATGGTGCGCGACATCAGCCAGAAACTCGGCAAGCAGGTGCGGCTGGAGCTGGTCGGCGAGCACACCGAGCTGGACAAGACGGTGCTGGAGAAGATCGGCGATCCGCTGGTGCACCTGGTGCGCAACGCCATCGACCACGGCCTGGAGCTGCCCGCGCAGCGCCGTGCCGCGGGCAAGGGCGACACCGGCACGCTGCGGCTGGAAGCCTCGCACCGCGGCGGCAACATCGTGGTCGAGGTGAGCGACGACGGCGCCGGCCTCAACCGCGAGGCGATCGTGGCGAAGGCGGTGCAGCGCGGCCTGATCGCCAGCGGCGAGGGACTCGGCGACGAGGCGGTGGCCGACCTGATCTTCCAGCCGGGCTTCTCCACCGCCGCGGTCACCACCGACCTGTCCGGCCGCGGCGTCGGCATGGACGTGGTACGCCGCAACGTGGCCGACCTCGGCGGCTCGGTGACCATCCGCAGCACATCGGGCAAGGGCAGCGTGTTCACCATCACCCTGCCGCTCACGCTGGCCATCATCGACGGCCTCACCGCCGCGGTGGGCGAGGAGCGCTACATCGTGCCGCTGGTGTCGATCGTCGAGTCGATCCAGTTGCAGCGCGAGGCGATCAGGACCGTCGTCGGCGGCGGCGAGCTGTTCCGCTTCCGCGGCGACTACCTGCCGGTGATCCGCCTGCACGAACTGTTCGGCTGCCCGGACGCGGTGCGGGCGATCGACGAAGGCCTGCTGATCGTGGTGGAAGGCGAGGGTGCCCGCGTGGGCCTGTTCGTCGACGGCCTGATCGGCCAGCAGCAGGCGGTGGTGAAGTCGCTGGAGGCGAACTACCGGCGCGTCAGTGGCGTTTCCGGCGCCACCATCCTGGCCGACGGCTCGGTGGCGCTGATCGTCGACGTCGCCGGCATGGTCCGCATGCAGAGCCGCCGCAAGGTGGCCTGAGCCGCACCGCACGCGTGTCATCCGCGCGCGGCAACACGGCATCGGCATTCAAGAAACCCGCACGGCGGCCGATAGCCATTCCAGGGCAAGGGGGACAGCGTGTCCCCGCGGAACGCACATGAGCCAGTCAGCCAACACTGCAGCCGCATCCGCCGCCGAGACGGCGGTGCCGATGCAATACCTCACGGTGAGCCTCGCGCACGAGGAGTACGGGATCGACATCCTCGCGGTACGCGAGATCCGCGGCTGGACGCCGGTGACGCGCATCCCGCAGGCGCCGCACTACGTGCTCGGCGTGCTCAACCTGCGCGGCGCGATCGTGCCGGTGCTCGATCTGCGCCTGCGCTTCGGCCTGGTGCGCAAGGACTACGACGCCAACACCGTGACCGTGATCGTCACCGTCGCCGGGCGCCATTTCGGCGTGGTGGTGGACGCCGTCTCCGACGTGCTCGACGTGGCCGCCGGCGACGTGCGGCCGGTGCCCGACATGGGCACGGCCGTGGACACCGAATATCTCAAGGGGCTGACCTCGGTCGCCGAGCGGATGGTGCTGCTCCTTGACGTGGACAGATTGTTGCAGCCGCAGGACGCGCAGATGCTGGAAGCCGCCTTGCCCGCGGCCGCCGACGTACAAGCCGTGGCCTGACAGGAACCACCCATGAAGATGCCCTCGTTCAAGTTCAAGATCCCCGCCCTCACCGTTCGCGGCCGCCTGCGCCTCGTACTCGGAATGCTCGTGTTCATGCTGATCGGCGGCGCCGTCATCGGCCTGGGTTCGATGCAGCTGCAGAACGAGGGCATGCGCCACATGTACGACGAGGCGATGGTGCCCAGCGACCTGGCCAACACGATCCGCGTGCGCTCGCTGATGGCGTTCGTGGAACTGGGCGAGGCGGCCGCGAACGTCGGCAAGGCCGACCAGGTCAAGCAGAAGCTGGCCCAGGTGGACAAGTACCAGCAGGAGATCGCGGCGATCAGCAAGCAGCTGAACGCGATCCCACGCAGCGCCAAGGTGGCCGAGAAGATCAAGGCCTACCACGCCACCGACGATGACTACGCGGGCGCGCTGAAGGACATGGCCGATGCCCTCAAGCAGGGCGACGCCGGTGCCAGCGACCTGCTCGAGCTGCAGGTGCGTCCGCTGCTGATGGACCGCCAGGCGCGCATGGCCGACCTGGTTGCGGCGCAGGACGCCGACGCGCTGGCGCTGTTCCAGGCGCAGAGCAGCCGCTTCCGGCTGATCCGCGCGGTCAGCATCATCGCCCTGCTGCTGGGCGCGGTCTTCGCGCTGCTGATCGCCACGCTGGTGATCCGCAAGATCGTGCGCACGCTCAACCATGCCGTGCAGGTGGCCCACGACATCGCCGGCGGCAAGCTCGGCCACCATATCGAGGTGGGCCGCATGGACGAGCTGGGCCGCCTGCTCGACGCCTTCCGCACGATGGACGAGCGCCTCGGCGCGATCGTCAGCGAAGTGCGCCACGGCTCCGATGCGGTCAGCAGCGCGGCGCAGCAGATCGCGCGCGGCAACGACGACCTCAGCCAGCGCACCCAGGAGCAGGCATCCAGCCTGGAAGAGACCGCTTCCTCGATGGAGGAGATGACCTCCACCGTGAAGCAGAACGCGGAGAACGCCAGCCACGCCAACCAGCTGGCGCGCGGCGCCCGCGAGCAGGCCGAGCGCGGCGGCGAAGTGGCGGGCAAGGCGATCGCAGCGATGGCCGAGATCGACGCCTCCAGCCGCAAGATCGGCGACATCGTGGGCCTGATCCAGGAAATCGCCTTCCAGACCAACCTGCTGGCGCTGAACGCGGCGGTGGAGGCGGCGCGTGCCGGCGAGCAGGGCCGCGGCTTCGCCGTGGTGGCCACCGAGGTGCGCAGCCTGGCCCAGCGCAGCGCCGGCGCGGCTAAGGAGATCAAGGGCCTGATCGCCGACAGCGAGGAGAAGGTGCGCAGCGGTTCGGAGCTGGTCAACCAGTCCGGCAAGGCGCTGGCCGAAATCGTGGACAGCGTGAAGAAAGTCACCGACATCGTGGCCGAGATCGCCGCGGCCAGCCAGGAGCAGTCGGCCGGCATCGACCAGGTCAACAACGCCGTGATGCAGATGGACGAGATGACCCAGCAGAACGCGGCGCTGGTCGAGGAAGCCTCGGCCGCCGCCCGCGCCATGCAGGAACAGGCCGGCGATCTCACCAGCCAGGTGGGCTTCTTCCATCTGGCCGACGACGCGGCGCCTGTGGAACCGGTTCCGTCGCCGTCGCGCGCGAAGAACGTGGCCGTGGCCACCGAGGCGGTGTTCGCCGCGGTGCGCAAGGCGCCGCCGGGGCGCGCCGTCGCCGAGGCGGACGCTGCTGCCGTCGGGGCCTGGAAGGAGTTCTGAGCATGAAGGCGCTCGCCGGCGCGATCGATGGCGCCGTCGCCATGGCGGACGGCGGTGCCCCCTTGCTCGGGGATACCGAGTTCAGGTTCCTGCGCGATTTCGTGCGCGAGCATTGCGGCATCTCGCTGGGCGACCACAAGCGCCAGCTGGTGCAGGGCCGGCTGGCACGGCGCCTGCGGGCGCTCAGGCTGCGCCATTTCGGCGCCTACTGCGACCTGCTGCGGCACGATCCGCAAAGCGAGCTGGGCGATCTGGCCAGCGCGATCAGCACGAACGTGACCGCGTTCTTCCGCGAGGCGCACCACTACGACCTGCTGGCCGACGAACTGCTGCCTCGCTGGCTGCAGCAGAAGCGCCGCAGCGGCGACCGGCTGCGGATCTGGTCGGCCGGCTGTGCCACCGGTGAGGAACCCTACGCGCTGGCGATGGTGCTGGCCGAGGCGCTGGAGCGTCACGATGCCGCGGGCCTGGATGCGAAGATCCTCGCCACCGACCTTTCGCCGCAGGCGCTGGAAACCGCGCGCAACGGCGTGTACCCGCTGGAGCGGTTGACGGGCATCAGCGACGGGCGCCGGCGCCGCTGGATGCTGCGCGGTTCGGGCGAGTACGAAGGCTTCGCCTGCGTGCACCCGCGGCTGCGCGAGCTGGTGGCCGTGCAGCCGCTGAACCTGCTGCACGAATGGCCGATGCGCGGGCCGTTCGACGCGATCTTCTGCCGCAACGTGGTGATCTATTTCGACCAGCCGACCAAGCAGCGCCTGTTTCGCCGCTACGCCGGGCTGCTGCCGGCGGGCGGCCATCTGTTCCTTGGCCATTCCGAATCGCTGCACGGCGTCAACGACGACTTCGAACTGATCGGCCGCACCGTCTACCGGAAGCGCGGCTGATGCCGGTACTGAAGGCCGACCGTCGGGTGGCGCCGGCGCTTTCCGCGGCACCGCCGGGCTTCGAGCACCTGCGGCGGTTCTGGGATCCGGCGCAGGGCTGCATGACCGTGAAGGTACTGCCGGGCGAGTTCTACGTGAGCGCGCAGGAAGAGACGGTCAGCACCGTGCTCGGCTCCTGCGTGGCGGCCTGCATCCACGATGCGGGCCGCGGCATCGGCGGCATGAACCACTTCATGCTGCCCGAGCCGATGGGCGAGCGCGACGACTGGTCGTCGACCGTCGGGCGTGCCGCGCGCTACGGCAGCGATGCGATGGAGCAGCTGATCAACGCGATCCTGAAGGCGGGCGGCCGGCGCGCCGACCTGAGGGTCAAGGTGTTCGGCGGTGGCCGCGTGCTGGCCCGGCTCAGCGACGTGGGCCAGCGCAACATCGATTTCGTGCATCGCTACATCGAGACCGAGAAGCTGCAGCTGGTGGCGGCGGATCTGGGCGACGTCTATCCCCGGCAGGTGCAGTTCTTCCCGCACAGCGGCCGGGTCCGCGTGCGCCTGCTGCGCCGTAGCGACGACGTGGCGCTGGTGGCCGAAGAGCGCGGTTACCTCAAGCGTTTGGCAAACGATCCGATAAAGGGTGAGGTCGAGCTGTTCTAGCGTCGGGATGTCCGGCGTGACGATCGACCGGGCCGCCGTCGCTGGCGACGGGGCCGCGGCTGCATGGCAGGGTAGGCAATGGAAAGAGTGCGTGTTCTGGTCGTCGACGATTCCGCATTGGTGCGCAAGCTGATGTCGGCGATGCTTGCCTGCGATCCGGAGATCGAGGTGGTGGGTACGGCGGCGGATCCCTTGATCGCCCGCGAGAAAATCAAGCAACTCGCCCCGGACGTGCTGACCCTGGACGTCGAGATGCCGCGGATGGACGGCCTGACCTTCCTGGAAAACCTGATGCGGCTGCGGCCGATGCCGGTGGTGATGGTCTCGTCGCTGACCACGCAGGGCGCCGAGGTCACGCTGCGTGCGCTGGAACTGGGCGCGGTGGATTTCCTGGCCAAGCCCGGCAGCGACCTGGCCAACAGCTTCGGTGCGAGCGCGCAGGAGATCTGCGCCAAGGTGAAGCTGGCCGCGAAGGCGAAGCCGCGCGCGCGCACCACGGTGCGCAAGCTGGACGTGGCGCCGCGCCTGTCGGCCGATGCGGTGCTGCCGCGGGCGCAGTCAGCGGGCAGCCGCGGCGGCAGTCCGATCATCGCGATCGGTGCCTCCACGGGCGGCACCGAGGCGGTGCGCGTGGTACTCGAGGCGATGCCGCCGGATGCGCCGCCGATCCTGGTGACCCAGCACATTCCCGCCGCCTTCAGCGGCCCGTTCGCCGCGCGCATGGACCGCTGTTCGGCGATGCGCGTGTGCGAGGCGCACGACGGCCAGCCGATCCAGTCGGGGCATGCCTATATCGCGCCGGGCAGCCACCATCTGCTGGTGATGTGGGACGGCGCGAAGTACGTGTGCCGGCTGCACGACGGGCCGCCGGTGAACCGGCACCGGCCCAGCGTCGACGTGCTGTTCCGCTCGCTGGCGGCCAGCGCCGGCGCCGCCACCATCGCCACGCTGCTCACCGGCATGGGCGACGACGGCGCGCGCGGCCTGCTCGAACTGCGCCAGGCCGGCGCCGCCACCCTGGTGCAGGACGAGGCCAGTTCGGTGGTGTGGGGCATGCCCGGCGCCGCCTGGAAGCTCGACGCGGCGCGCGAGATGCTGCCGCTGGACCACATCGCGGCGCGCCTGCTTGCGCTGGCGCGTCAAACCCATACCGGCGCCATCAGCGCCTGACCTGCGGATCCCGGATCATGTCATTCACCCCCGCCCTTTTTGCCCAGCGTCCGGTCTATGGCTGGATGGCCAGCGCAGCGGCCCTGCTGCTGGCGCTGGCATGGCACCCGGCATGGCTGGCGCCGGTGCTGGTGATCGCCCTGGCCGCGGTGTGGACCGCCGAAGCGCGTCCCCGGGGAGAGCTGGCGGCACCGGCAGCCGCGACCACCAACAGCGGACCGGTGCGCGAGGCGCTGGAGGATGTGCGCGGTGCGCTGGTCGACGAACTCGGCCATGCCACCCGCGAACTGCACCAGGGCCTGGACCTGCTGCGCGACGCGGTGTCCGAGCTGGGCGGGGGTTTCGACGGGCTGTCCAGCAAGACCGCGCTGCAGCAGTCGCTGCTCAAGCAGATCATCGACGTGCAGGACGGCGGCGTCAGCGTGCAGGATTTCGCCGCCCGCACCGGCGACCTGCTGGAACACTTCGTCGGCATGATCGTGCAGATGTCGCGCGAGAGCCTGCGCATCGTCTACCGCATCGACGGCATGGCGAAGGAGATGGATGCGGTGTTCGGCCTGCTGAGGAACGTCAACACCATCGCCGAGGAGACCAACCTGCTGGCGTTGAACGCCGCGATCGAGGCGGCGCGCGCCGGCGAATCCGGCCGCGGCTTCGCGGTGGTGGCCGGCGAAATCCGCAACCTGGCCAGCAATTCCAACCAGCTCAACGAGCAGATCGGCAGCCATGTCGAACGCGCCCGCGCCGCGATGGAGCAGTTGCGCGGCCTGATCGGCGCGATGGCGTCGCAGGACCTGAACGTGGCGCTCTCGGCCAAGGGCGGCATCGACGCGATGATGGCCCACGTCACCGAGAGCGACGCGCGTACCAGCGCGGTGGCCGACCAGGTGGTCGAGATCAACCGCGGACTCGGCAGCGACGTCTCCACCACGATCCGCTCGCTGCAGTTCGAGGACATCCTCAGCCAGCTGATCAGCCAGACCCGCACCCGCCTGACCGAGCTGCAGGAAGTCACCACCGAGTGTACCCGCGACATCGAGGAGCTGGCCTGCGCGCCGCTGGAGGCCGGGGCACTGGACGAACGCGCGCAGCGGGTGCGCAGCCGGCTGGCGATCCAGCGCGAGAAGGCACGCCTGCGTTCGCGCGGCCCGGCCCTGCAGAACTCGATGGACGCCGGCGAGATCGAACTCTTCTGAGGATGGCACCATGATTGTCCACCACGACAGCGAACACGATTGCCTCACCCTGCAGCTGGGCGAGCGTTTCGATTTCAGCATCCATCGCGACTTCCACGACGCCTGCCTGGGCAGCGGCAGGGCCGCGCGCAGCTATGTCGTCGACCTCGGCGAAGTTACCCGCATGGACAGCTCGGCGCTCGGCATGCTGCTGCTGCTGCGCGAGCACGCCGGCGCCGATCGTGCCGATATCCGCATCGTCAACGCTGCCGGCGAACTGCGCAGCACCCTGCGCGTGGCCGGTTTCGACAAGCTGTTCGTGCTGCACTGACGGAACCGAAGGACAAGCGGCAAAAGGCTCCCTGCGGAGCCTTCTTGCCATCTGCGGTCGACGATCGCCGGTTACCAGGTGCGCACGTCGACGATGCTGACGGTGAAGCTGCTCATGCCGGACTCGTAGTGGAACAGGCGGCCCAGGTCGAAATTCACCGCGCTGCCGGGGGCGATGTTGGAGGTGCCGGCCGGCCAACCCTGCTTGCTCTGCAGTACCTTGCCGTCGGCATCCTTGACGTCGACGCGGACCTGCGCGGCCGAGGGGGCGGCACAGTTGTTGACCAGCTCGCCGCGCAGGCTGATCCGCATGGTGGAGCCCATGCTGTTGAACCCCGGGTGGAAATCCTTGATGGCGAAATCCCTGGGGTTGCAGTCGGCGTGGGCGGCCAGCGGAGCGAGCAGCAATACGGCGGAGACGATGAGTGTTTTCATGGGTATCGGCCATCCCGGTAAACGCTTTCAGCGCGGACACCGGGATCATCGGCACCACGGGCGGAACCTTTAGAGCCTGCTCGCGACGCCCGGGGCGCCCCGCGCCGGGCTAAAGATTCCCGCGCGTGCGCCGACATGGAGGGGCCGATCATTCGCGCTTCCCGGTTTCCCTCACTCCCCACTGCCAATGGAGTTCCCATGAAAGCATTCGCCGCTTCCGCCGTGTTGCTGCTCGCTCCGCTGGCCGCCCACGCGGCCTGCTCGCCCACCGATTTCGCCATCAAGGATTTCAGGCCCGGTGTCGCCGCTTCGCGCCTCAGCCTGCGCGGCGAGCTGGTCAACAACTGTGCCGCCCCCTCGGCCGCGCAGGTCCGCATCGAGATCAAGGATGCCGACGGCAAGGTACTGCAGAGCAAGCAGGGCTGGCCGGCCGGCACCTCCAACATCGCCCCCGGCGGCACGGTGAATTTCGACCTGGGCCGCCTGTTCCGCTACGAGTCCAGCATGAGCAGCTACACCGCCAGCATCGTCGACGTGCGCGCCTGGTAAAGGCGCGGGGCCACCCGGGAAAAGGCTCCGCGGAGAGCCTTTTCTCATGGCGTGCCGGTGCCCCTGCGCCCAGGCGTCAGCGCCGGCCGTGCTCGATGAACCACAGCCCGGCGAACAGTTTCGGGTCGATCGAATAGCCTTCGGCGGCGCGGGCGAACAGCCAGCTGCCGGCTTCGCGGCGCGGTACCTCGTGCACCACGATGTTCTCGGTTTCGTCGCCGCCGCCCGGGCCGACTTTTTCCAGGTCCCAGGCGCGCACGAAGGTGATCATCTCGGTGCTCATGCCGGACGAGGACGGCCCGCGATGGATGAACTCCACCCGCTGGCAGCGGTAGCCGGTTTCCTCCTCCAGCTCGCGCCGGGCGGCGAGCAGCGCGTCCTCGCCCTCGCGCCCCCGTTCGTCGCCGACCAGTCCGGCCGGCATCTCGATGGTGTTCTGCAGGATCGACACGCGGTACTGCTCGACGAACAGCACCCTGTCCTCGGGCGTCACCGCCAGGATGATCGCCGCGCCGCCGGGGTTGTTGCGCTCGGCGTACTCCCAGCGGCCACGCTTGCGCAGGCTCAGCCAGCGGCCTTCATGCAGGGTTTCCACCGGGGCGTTGGCGTCGGCGGGGATGCGGCTTGCGGAATCGTTCATCGGTGGTCGCGTGCGGGAGAAGGCCGGCGGACATCTTGAACGTTCCGCATGGCAGCGACAACCGCCCGCCGCCGGCTACAGCCACCTGGCGCGCTTGAGGCCGAGGTAGATGCCGCTGACGACGCCGGCCACCACCACGATGATGGCGGGATAGGCCCAGGACTGGTGGAGTTCGGGCATGTTGGCGAAGTTCATGCCGTACCAACTGGTGAGCAGGGTCGGTGCGGCGAGCATGGCGGCCCAGCCGGCGAGTTTCTTCATCACCTCGTTCTGGCGCAGGCTCACCAGCGAGAGGTTGACGTTGATCGCGGCGGTGAGCATCTCGCGCATGGCGCCGATCGCCTCGTTGACGCGGAAGGCATGGTCGTAGACGTCGCGGAAGTACGCGTGCAGCACCTCGGGGATCAGGTTCGGGTGCAGCCGGATCAGCTGGTTGATGATGTCCTGCAGCGGCGCCACCGCCAGGCGCAGCGTCATCAGGTCGCGCTGCATGTCGTACAGCCGGCGCACCGTACTGCTCTTGAACGTCTCGCCGAAGATGTCGTGTTCGAGCTGCTGCACTTCCTCGCGAAAGTCGCGCACGATCGGCAGCAGGTTGTCGACGATGAAATCGAGTACGCCGTACAGCGCATAGCTCGGGCCGTTCGCCAGCAGTTCCGGCGCGTGTTCGCAGGTGCGCCGCGCCGGCGCGTAGGACTGCGAGGCGCCGTGGCGCACGGTGACCAGGTAGCGCGGGCCGAAGAAGATGTGCGTTTCGCCGAACGCCAGTTCGCCGTTGATCAGCTGCGCGGTCTGCACCACCAGGAACAGCGAGTCGCCGTAGGCCTCCAGCTTGGTGCGCTGGTGCGCGGCGTGCGCGTCCTCGATCGCCAGGTCGTGCAGGCCGAACTCGTCCTGGATCTTTTCCAGCAACGCCTCGTCCGGCTCGTACAGGCCGACCCAGACGAAGGTATCCGGTTCGGCCAGCACATCGCTGATCGCGTCGATGGTGACGTCGCCGATCCGCGTGCCGTCGTTCCTGTAGGCGATGCAGTTGACCACCATCGGCTGATCGGCGGTCGGTGTCGCGGTCGGCGGCGTGATCAGGTTCATGCGCGCATGATGCCCCGCGCCCGCAGGCGGGGCAATTGAGCCGGCGCGGCAGCGGGGTCCTTGCGCGGCCGCACCTACCGGTGCCGGCGCAGGCTCCAGGCCAGCGCCAGCCAGCACGGCAGGGCGAACAGCAGCCACGGCTGGTTCTGCTGCACGGTGCCGGGCAGCAGGTGCAGCAGCACGGCGGCCATGCAGGCGAACAGCTGCAGCGCGATCACGCCGTCGATGAAGCGCGAGGCGGCGAGGCCGCGGCGCGAGCGCCACAGTGTCGGCAGCAGCAGGAAGGCCAGTGGATTGAACAGCAGCAGGTTCGCGTTGGCCCACGCCGAATGGTGGGTGGTCAGCGTCCACAGGGCCAGCAGCAGCAGGCCGGTGACGCCGGCGGCGAGCAGGTACAGCGTGCCGAGCAGGGCGTAGCCGGTGGGCCACGCACGGCGGGCGAGCACGAGCAGCGCGGCCAGCAGCAGGCCGGCCAGGGCCAGCGGCAGGCGCAGGTCGGGTGCAGCCGGCGGCGGCACGTCCAGCCGGTTCGGCGAGACGAGCTGTTCGTCCTGCACCAGCGGGCGCAGGACGCCGTGGCCGTCGGCGACATGCACTTCGCGCAACTGCGCCTGCAGCACCTCGGGCAGGAAGCTTTCCTGCCAGCCGCTCAGCGGCTGGTCGGCATACGGTCCCAGGCCAAGGTCGAGCACCAGCATCAGCCAGGGCTGCGCGCTCATCAGCCGTACGGTCTGCTGGCGGTAGGTCATGCCGCCGGCGCGCGCCTTCAGCCGGGTTTCCAGCGCGCCCCCGAGCGCCTTGTCCAGCGCGTCGCGCACGCGGGTGGTGCAGTTGTCGACGTAGTAGTCGTAGTCGTAGCCGGCGTTTTCCGGGCGCAGGTTCCACAGCAGGAAGTCGCGCAGCGCTGCAGCCTGCTCGGCGTTCAGTGCCAGCCGCTGGCGCGTGATCGAGCGGCCGGCCTCGACGTAGTAGCGCTCGTCGAGATCGCTGGGCGCCGCATCCATCAGGTAGTGCATGCGGCCGCGGGCGAAGTTCAGCAGGAAGTTCTTCTCGCTGAAATCGAACACGCCGTAGTTGAAGTTGGCCGCCTCGCCCGAGACCGTGTCGCGCAGCTCGATCGCGTCGTGGCCGAAGCGCTCCCAGTAGGTTTCGCCGGGGCCGTAGGTGACCAGCGACACCTCGAGGTTGGCGCCGGGTGCGTTGGCGACGCTGGCGCGTGCGGGCGGGAGCGCGGCCAATGCCAACAGCGCGAGCAGCAGGAGGTTGCGGCTGATCAGGTTCATGCGGCCCATCGGCAGGTAGGTGTAGGAGCGCACCCTGTGCGCGATGGCTGTTCAGTCATGTGAGGGAAAAGCATCGCGCACAGGGTGCGCTCCTACCGCTTCACCACGCGGAATGCCTGCACGCGGCGGTCGTCGGCTTCGGTGACGTGGAACAGGTAGTCGCCGATGCCGACCTCTTCGCCGACTTCGGGCAGGTGGCCGAACTCGGCGGTGACCATGCCGCCGACGGTGTCGTATTCCTCGTCGGGGAAATCGGCGCCGGTCTGTTCGTTGAAATCCTCGATCGGGGTCAGCGCGCTGACCAGCCAGTCGCCGCCGGGCTGCTCGTGCATCAGCTCGGGCTCCACCTCGTCGTCGTGCTCGTCGTCGATCTCGCCGACGATCTGCTCGAGCACGTCCTCGATGGTGACCAGGCCGGCGACGCCGCCGTACTCGTTGACCACCAGCGCCATGTGGTTGCGGCTGAGGCGGAATTCCTCCAGCAGCACGTTCAGGCGCATCGACTCGGGAATCAGCACGGCCGGACGCAGGATCGCGCGGATGTCGAAATGCTCGGCGGCGCCGAAGTACTTCAGCAGGTCCTTGGCCAGCAGGATGCCGAGGATCTCGTCCTTGTCCTCGCCGTGCACCGGGAAGCGCGAGTGGCCGGATTCGACCACGGCGGCGAGGATGTCGGGCAGCGGCGACTCGGCGGCCAGCATCACGATCTGCATGCGCGGGACCATCACGTCGTCCACGCTCAGTTCGGTGACCTTGATGGCCCCCTCGACCATGGTGAGGGTGTCCACGGACAGCAGTCCGTTGGTCTGGGCGGAACGCAATTCCTCGATCAGTTCGTCGCGGTTGCGCGGCTCGCCGGAAAACATGTGGCCCAGTCGATCCCACCAGGTTCGGTGGGCCGGGCCGCTGGTACTGCCAGGGTCGTCGCTCATTACTCGTTGGGTGTCTGCCCGAAACCGGGCGGAAGGCCGATTCTAGCGGAAAACCCGTGACGGTTCAGGGCACAAGCCTCCTTACCGGTACGGGTCGGCGATGCCCAGGCCAGCGAGGATGCGGGTTTCCAGCGCCTCCATCGCCTCGGCCTCGGCCTCCTCGATGTGGTCGTGGCCGAGCAGGTGCAGCACGCCATGGACGGTGAGGTGGGCCCAGTGGTCGCGCGGCGATTTGCCCTGTTCGGCGGCTTCGCGCACCACCACCGGGGCGCAGATCGCCAGGTCGCCGATCAGCGGCAGCGCCACCCCGGGCGGCAGTTCGGCGGGGAACGACAGCACGTTGGTGGCGTAGTCCCTGCCGCGGTAGTTGCGGTTGAGCGTGCGGCCTTCGTCGGCATCGACGATGCGGATCGCCAGTTCGGTGCGCTTGCGCCGCTTCGCCCCGCGCAGCGCCGCCTCGACCCAGCGGCGGAAGCTGGCCGGCGCGGGCACCCCGGCGCGCGGCACGGCGTAGCCCACGGCGAGCGTCAGCGCCGCACTCATTCGCCGCCCTCGTCCTTCTGCTCGAACGCCTCGTAGGCGCGCACGATCTTCGCCACCAGCGGGTGGCGCACCACGTCGCGCGAGGTGAAGAAGGTGAAGCTGATGCCGCCCACGCCGCGCAGCACCTCGATCGCCTGGCGCAGGCCCGAGCGCGTATTGCGGGGCAGGTCGACCTGGGTGACGTCGCCGGTGATCACCGCCACCGTGCCGAAGCCGATGCGGGTGAGGAACATCTTCATCTGCTCGACCGTGGTGTTCTGCGCCTCGTCGAGGATCACGTAGGAATCGTTCAAGGTGCGCCCGCGCATGTAGGCTAGCGGGGCGATCTCGATCACGTTGCGCTCGATCAGCTTGGCCACCTTCTCGAAGCCGAGCATCTCGTACAGCGCGTCGTACAGCGGGCGCAGGTAGGGATCGACCTTCTGGCTGAGATCGCCGGGCAGGAAGCCCAGCTTCTCGCCGGCCTCGACCGCGGGACGCACCAGGATCAGCCGCTGCACCCGGTTCGCCTCCAGCGCCTCGACCGCGCTGGCCACCGCCAGGTAGGTCTTGCCGGTGCCGGCCGGGCCCACGCCGAAGTTGATGTCGTGGCCGGCGATCGCGTGCAGGTAGCGCGCCTGGTTGGGGCCGCGGCCCTTGATCACGCCGCGCTTGACCTTGATCACCACTTCCTGGGCGCCTTCGGCGGCCGCCTCGGTGATCGCGTCGATGCCGGATTCGGCGAGCTGCAGGTTGATCCTCGCGCCGGTCAGCGCCTCGTCCCCGGTGGCGGCGTACAGCGCGCGCAGCACCTTTTCGGCGGCCCGCGCGGGAGCGTCTTCGCCGATTACCTGGAAGATGCCGCCGCGATGGTTGATCTCCACGCCAAGGCGCAGCTCGACCTGGCGCAAGTGCTCGTCGAACGGGCCGCACAGGTTGGCGAGGCGTGCGTTGTCTTCGGGATCGAGGGTGAAATCGCGCTGGTTGAGTTCGCTCATAGGGGCGCGAGAGTAGCGCGTCGGCGCCGACAGGGCCATGGCGAAGGCCCGCCCGACAAGCGGTTTGCAAATAATTAAATGATGAATTAATTTATGGGCATGACCACTCCGAACAAACGCTCCAAGGCCGGCCGCCGCGCCGGGCGACCCGGCGGCGACGACCGGGACTTGCGCCAGCACCTGCTGGACGCCGCGATCGCGCAGTTCGCCCGGGTGGGGATCGGCGCGACCTCGTTGCGGGCGATCGCCACCGCGGCAGGCGTCACGCCGGCGCTGCTGCATTACTACTTCGGCGACAAGGAGCGGCTGGTACAGGCGTTGGTCGACGAACGCCTGCTGCCCACGCTGGCGCCGCTGCGCGCCCGGCTGGAGCGCGCCGGCGACGATCCGTCCGAACTGATCGGCACCTTCGCCCGCGGCATCGGCGAGGCGGTGCAACGCCACCCCTGGCTGCCGGCGCTGTGGGTGCGCGAGGTGCTGTGCGAAGGCGGCGCATTGCGCGAGGTGCTGTTCACCCAGGCGGTGCCGGGCGTGCCGCAGCTGCTGGCTCGGCGCTTCGCCGCGGCGCAGGCGAATGGACGGCTGAACGCGGCGCTGGATCCGCGCCTGCTGGTCGTCTCGCTGGTCGGGCTGACCCTGTTTCCCGCCGCCGGCGCGCCGATCTGGCGGCGCGTGTTCGGCGCCGAGGGGCTGGGGCCGGAAGTGATGATTGGACATACGCTGGCGCTGCTTGCCCACGGCGTGGGCGCCGCGGGGCCGGGAGGAAATGCATGAATGCCGCACGCATGTTTCGCCGATCGCTGGCGGCGCTGTCCGTCCTTTTCGTTCTCGTCGCCTGCAGACCGGCGCCGCCGCAGGCGCTGGGCACGCTCGAGTTCGACCGCATCACCCTGCCGGCCCCGGCGGCCGAGCGCGTCGTGGCGATCGACGTGCGCGAGGGCGAACGGGTCGCCATCGGCCAGTCGCTGCTGCAGCTCGATCCCGCGCACACCCGCGCCGAACTCGCCGCGGCGCAGGCACAGGCGCGGCAGCAGCGCGAGCTGCTGGCCGAACTCGAAACCGGGCCGCGCCGCGAGGACATCGACAAGGCGCGCGCGAACCTCGCGGCCGCGCAGGCGCAGGCGCGCGAGGCGCGGGCCTACTACGCGCGGCTGGCCCCGCTCAAGGGCAACGGCTACGTGGCCGCCGCCGACCTCGACCGCGCCCGCGCCACGGCCGGCAATGCCGATGGCCAGGCGGCGGCGGCACAGGCCGCGCTGGACGAACTGCTGCACGGCACCCGTCCGGAGCAGATCGCGCAGGCCCGGGCCGCGCTGGCGGCGGCCGACGCACAAGTCGGTGCGCAGCAGGTGCTGCTGGGCAAGCTGGCCGTCGTGGCGCCGCGCGCCGGGCGCATCGACAGCCTGCCGTACAAGCTCGGCGACCAGGCGCCGGTCGGCGCGCCGCTGGCGATCCTGCTGGCGGGCGACGCGCCGTACGCGCGCATCTACGTGCCGGTGCAGCAGCGCGCCGGCGTGCGCGTCGGCGATCCGGTGCGGGTGTTCGTGGCCGGCCGCGGAACGCCGTATGCCGGCAAGGTGCGGATGATCCGCAGCGAGCCGGACTTCACTCCGTACTACGCGCTGATCGGCGACGACGCGGCGCGGCTGAGCTACCTCGCCGAAGTCGCGCTGGGCGCGGACGCGGCGGAACTGCCCGCCGGCCTGCCGGTGCACGCCGAGTTCCGCGGGGCCGCGAGGTGACCGCCGGCGCCGACGGCGTGGCGATCCGCGCGCGCGGGCTGACCAGGCGCTTCGGCCAGCTGGTGGCGGTGGATCATGTCGACCTGGAGGTGCCGATGAAGCGCGTGTACGGCTTCCTCGGCCCGAACGGCTCGGGCAAGTCCACCACCATCCGCATGCTGTGCGGGCTGCTCACCCCAAGCGACGGCGAGATCGAGGTGCTCGGCCTGCGCATCCCGGCGCAGGCCGACGCGTTGCGCCCGCACATCGGCTACATGACCCAGAAATTCTCGCTGTTCGAGGACCTCAGCGTGCGCGAGAACCTGGAGTTCCTCGCCGCGATCCAGGGCGTGCCGAAGGCGGGGACGAAACGCCGCATCGACGAGCTGGTCGCGCAATACCATTTCGGCGACCGCCAGCAGCAACTGGCCGGCACCATGAGCGGCGGCCAGAAGCAGCGCCTGGCGCTGGCCTGTGCGGTGATCCACGAGCCGCAACTGCTGTTCCTCGACGAGCCGACCAGCGCGGTCGACCCGGAATCACGCCGCGATTTCTGGGAGAAACTGTTCGAGCTGGCCGATGCCGGCACCACGCTGCTGGTCTCCACCCACCTGATGGACGAGGCCGAGCGCTGCCATCGGCTGGCCATCCTCGACCGCGGCGTGCTGGTGGCGGACGGCACGCCGCTCGAGCTGACCGCGCAGCTGGAAGGGCGCACCTTCGCCGTCGAGGCGGCCGATCCGCGGTGGGCCCAGCGCGCGCTGGTCGATGTGCCAGGCGTGCTCGGCGTGGCCCAGGTCGGCAATACCCTGCGCGTGCTGGCCGCCGACGGCAGCGATGCTGTCGCCCGGCGAATGGAGCAGGCGCTGGCCGCGTCGGCGCAGCAGGCCAGGGTCGTCCCCGCGTCGCCGAACCTCGAGGACGTGTTCGTCGCCGCCACGCGCAAGGGCGGTGCCGACCGCGAGCGCGCCGCATGAACTGGCGCCGGCTATGGGCGATCGTGGTCAAGGAGCTGCGCCAGCTGCGCCGCGACCGCGTCACGCTGGCCATGGTGGTGGGCATACCGGCGATCCAGCTGGTGCTGTTCGGCTACGCGATCAACACCAACCTGCGCGGGCTCGACGCCGGCATCGCCGACCAGGCCAACACCGCCGGCTCGCGGGCGCTGGTGCTGGACATGCTGGCCACCGGCGTGGTCGCGCCGGTGGCGAGGGCGGATACGCCGCAGGAACTGATGGCGATGATCCAGCGCGGCCGGATTGGCATCGGCATCGTGGTGCCGCCGGATTTCGAGCGACGCCGCATCGACGGCCGCGAGGTGGCCCAGGTGCTGGTCGACGGCAGCGACACGGCGGTGCAGGCCGCTGCCGCGCAGCTCGCGCAGACCCCGCTGGACAGCGCCGCGCCGGACATGCGCGCGCCGCTGGCCAGCACGCCGGTGGGCGGGCGGATCAGCGTGGTCGGTTTCTACAATCCGCAGCGGCGTTCGGCGCTCAACATCGTGCCCGGCCTGATCGGGGTGATCCTGACCATGACCATGGTGCTGTTCACCGCCATCGCGGTCGTGCGCGAGCGCGAGCGCGGCAACATGGAGCTGCTGATCGCCACGCCGCTGAGCAGCACCGAGCTGATGGTCGGCAAGGTGCTGCCCTATGTGGCGATCGGCCTGGTGCAGACCAGCGTGGTGCTCGCGCTGGGCGTCTGGCTGTTCGACGTGCCCATTCGCGGCAGCCTGCTCGACGTGTATCTGGCATCGGGGCTGCTGATCCTCGCCAACCTCACCCTGGGCCTGCTGATCTCCACCCGTGCGCAGTCGCAGTTCCAGGCGATGCAGATGACGTTCTTCGTGTTCCTGCCGTCGATCCTGCTGTCCGGCTTCATGTTCCCGTTCGCCGGCATGCCGAAGCCGGTGCAGTGGTTCGCCGAGGTGCTGCCGCTGACCCATTTCCTGCGCCTGATCCGCGGCGTGATGCTGCGCGGCGCCGGCCTGTGGGAGATGTGGGGCGAGGTGCTGGCATTGGCTGCATTCACCGTGCTGATGATGGCGCTGGCCATATTGCGCTTTCGCAAGCGGCTGGATTGATGGCGAGGAGCAACCCCTCCCCAGCCCTCCCCTGCGAGCAGGGGAGGGAGTAAAGCCTCCTATTGCCATGCTCCTCCCCCTGCTCGCAGGGGGAGGTCGGGAGGGGGTTGCTCACGATCGCGAAAGAGCCGGGCAGCGCGTCGCCGTCAAGTGGCGTCTTCAGCCGCCAGCCGCACCCGCCCGCGCAGCGAGTTGCTCATCGCGTCGGTGATCACCACGTCGACGAACCGGCCGATCAGGCGCGGGTGGCCGGCGAAGTTCACGTAGCGCATGTTCTCGGTGCGGCCGCTGAGTTCGTCCGGGTTGCGCGCGCTGGGTTTTTCCACCAGCACGCGCTGCACGGTGCCGACCATCGCCTGGTTGATCTTCCGCGCGTTCGCGTTGATCGCAGCCTGCAGGCGTTCGAGGCGCTGGTGCTTCACCGCCATCGGCGTGTCGTCGGCAAGGTTGGCCGCCGGCGTGCCGGGGCGCGCGGAGAAGATGAAGGAGAAACTCTGGTCGAAGCCGACGTCGTCGATCAGCTTCATGGTCTTCTCGAAATCCTCGTCGGTCTCGCCGGGGAAGCCCACGATGAAGTCGGACGAGACGCAGATGTCCGGCCGCACCGCGCGCAGCTTGCGGATCTTCTGCTTGAATTCCAGCGCGGTGTAGCCGCGCTTCATCGCGCCGAGGATGCGGTCGGAGCCGGCCTGCACCGGCAGGTGCAGGTAGTTGGCCAGCTGCGGCACGTTGGCGTAGGCCTCGATCAGCGAGTCGGAGAACTCCAGCGGGTGCGAGGTGGTGAAGCGGATGCGGCCGATGCCGTCGATCTGCGCGATCGCGTGGATCAGCACCGCGAGGTCGGCATAACCACCGTCACGACTCGCACCGAGGTGCGAGTCGGCGTCGTCGTGGGTGGGGCCGCGGTACGCGTTGACGTTCTGGCCGAGCAGGTTCACCTCGCGCACGCCCTGCGCGGCGAGTTGGGCCACTTCCACCAGCACGTCGTCGAACGGACGGCTGATCTCCTCGCCGCGGGTGTACGGCACCACGCAGTAGCTGCAGTACTTGGAGCAGCCTTCCATGATCGAGACGAAGGCGGTGGGGCCCTCGGCGCGCGGCTCGGGCAGGCGGTCGAACTTCTCGATCTCGGGGAAGGAGATGTCCACCTGCGGCTTGCCGGTCTCGCGCTGCTTCTCGATCAGTTCGGGCAGGCGGTGCAGGGTCTGCGGGCCGAACACCAGGTCCACGTAGGGTGCGCGCTTGACGATCGCCGCGCCTTCCTGCGAGGCCACGCAGCCGCCGACCCCGATCAGCACCGGCTTGCCGCCCTGCTTGTGCTGCTTCCAGCGGCCGAGCTGGCTGAAGACCTTTTCCTGCGCCTTTTCGCGGATCGAGCAGGTATTGATCAGGATCACGTCCGCCTCGGACTCGTCCTGAGTCAGCTCCAGCCCATGCGAGGCCTTCAGCACGTCGGCCATCTTGGCCGAGTCGTACTCGTTCATCTGGCAGCCGTGGGTCTTGATGAAAAGTTTATGGAGAGCTGGCTTGCCGCTCATTGGCGTGGGGTACCGTGGTTCGTGAAGTCGGACGCGCAACCCGATGGACCATGCAGTTTACCCCCGTGCACGCGGCGTCGCCAGTAATTCGGCATGGCGGATCAATCACTTGCGGGGACAGGGCGATCGCGGCGCCGATTCCGGTGGTGGCCGCCCGGAACGTCGCATGGCGCACGGAATCGCCGGTTCGTACTTGGCGCTGGCGCCCGCCGGCGGCACACTGCATCCATGTTCGGCGTCGCAAGCCATGGGGGAAGCGCCGATCGGCCTGCCGGGGGCTTCCCATTACGTTCGATCCTTTGCGGGGTCGCGTTCGGCTGCGCGTTGCTGTGGTGGTCGCCGGCGGGGGCGGCCACGCTGTACCAGTGCACCGGCTCCAGCGGCGAGGCGGTGTTCAGCAGCAGCAAAGCCGGCTACCAGGGCTGCAAGGCGATCAGCAGCTACGCCGCGCCTGCGCCACGCCGCCGGGTGCCGCCGCGGGCATCGCTGGGCAAGGTGGCCGGTTCGGCCGTGACCACGGCGCGCGGCCTTGCGGCGGATGGCACCGGAGCGGCCTCGCTGACCGGCGTGCGTGGGACGGTCGAAACCAGCGCCCAGCGCATCGGCGGAGTGCCGGCGGAGCAGACCTCGCTGGCGGCCGTACAGGGCTTGGCCATGACCGGCGCGAGGCTTCCCGCGGCGACTGCCGGCAAGCCGGGCCAGTGGAATTATCGCGAATCGCAGGCCGCTGCGGCGACGGCGGCACCGGTGGCGACCGCGGCGGCCGACAGGGTCCTGCGCGGCGCGGTCTACCGCATCGTGCGCGCGGACGGCAGCGTGGAATACACCAACCTGCCGCCGGCCGGCGGCAAGGGCCGCGCGGTGACCATGCTGTTCACCTACATCGCCACCTGCGTCGCGTGCAACCTGCATTCGCCGATCCACTGGGGCAGCGTGCCGCTCAACCTCACCGCGTACGCCGATACCATCCGCGCCGCCAGCATCGAGTACGGCGTCGACGAGGCGTTCCTGCGCGCGATCATCCACGCCGAGAGCGCGTTCAACCCGCGCGCGCTGTCGCTCAAGGGCGCGCAGGGGCTGATGCAGCTGATGCCCGGCACGGCCAGCGACATGGGCGTGCTGGATGCGTTCAACAGCGAGCAGAACATCCGCGGCGGTGCGCGCTACCTGGGCCTGTTGCTGCGCAATTTCGACGGCAACGAACGGCTGGCCGCCGCCGCCTACAACGCCGGCGCCGGCGCGGTGCAGCGCTACCGGGGCGTGCCGCCCTATGCCGAGACCCGGGTCTACGTGGAGCGGGTGGACACCCTGCGCAAGCGCTACGGCGCGGTGATCCATCCGCCGCTGGCCGCGCGCGGGCCGGGTTGATCCGTCAGCCGTCCGGCATGCCGTCGGCACTCATCGCCGGGCGCTGGGCCAGGGTAGCTTCGACGTGGAACGGACTGCCGTTGCGCAGCCCCGAGATCGCCACCTTGCTGCCGGGCTTGAGCGCGGCCTCGTGCCGGCGCAGGTCGGCCGGGTCGAGGATGTCGTCGATGCCGAGGCGCAGCAGGATGTCGCGCGGCCGGATGCCGGCCAATGCCGCCGGGCTGCCGGGGTAGACCGCCGTGACCAGCGCGCCGCGTGCCGCCGCGGGCAGGCCGCTGTTGGCGGCCACCGGCACGAACGCGTAGTCGGCGCCGAGCCAGCCGCGCACCACGTGGCCGGTGGCGATGATCTGGTCCAGCACCTTCTTGGCGGTGGTGACCGGGATCGCGAAGCCGATGCCTTCGGCGCCGGCGGCCTTGCCGATCAGCAAGGTGTTGATGCCGACCAGTTCGCCCTCGGCGTTGACCAGCGCGCCGCCGGAATTGCCCAGGTTGATGGCGGCGTCGGTCTGGATGAAGTCCTCGGCGCTGGAGCCGTTCAACTGGCGGCCGATCGCGCTGACGATGCCCATGGTGACGGTCTGGTTGAGGCCGAGCGGGTTGCCGATCGCCAGTACCACGTCGCCGGGACGCAGCGGCTGCCCGGCGATGCGGATCACCGGCAGGTTGCTGGCGTCGATCTTCAGCACCGCCAGGTCGGATTCCTCGTCCGCGCCGACCAGGCTGGCCTTGGCGATGCGGCCGTCGTACAGCAGCACCTGGATGTCGGCGGCGTGCGCGATCACGTGGTTGTTGGTCAGCACGTAGCCCTGGCCCCGGGCGCTGACGATGACACCGGAGCCGAGGGTCTGCTCGCGGTGCTGGAACGTGGTGGGCTGGCCGCCGAACAGCTGCTGCAGCACCGGGTTGTCGTACATCCGGACGGCCTGCTCGGTGACGATCTTGTTGGCGTAGATGTTGACCACCGAGGGTGCCGCGGCCGCCACGGCGTCGGCGTAGGATACGGGGCCGGCGGCGGCATGGGGCTGGCTGGCCGGCGCCGGCGCCGTCAGGCCGAAGCGCGCGCGCAGGCGCTCGCCGCTGCCGGGCCAGAACAGGCCGACCACGAACGCCATCGCCAGGCCGAGGATGGCGAAGCGGGCGATGAAGAGGAGGGTGCCGGCGGCATGTCTCATGTCGTGAATGGGGGTCCGGCGGGTCGTGGCGAATGTGGCGGCGGGCCGGGCCCGTCGCGATGCGGTTGATTGTACGGGGCAGGGGCTGACGCTACACTAACGCGATTTTTGCAGGCACCAAAAGCCTGTGTCTCAATGGCAAGCAAGTAATCCGGAGAGCCTGATGGCGAACGAAGTCGTCGATCACGGCCGCCGCCGTTTCCTGACAGCGACCACCGCAGTGGTTGGTGGCATCGGAATCGTGTCGGCAGCCGTGCCCTTCATCAAGTCGTGGGAACCCAGCGCGCGTGCCAAGGCCGCTGGTGCTCCGGTTACCCAGTCCCTGGCCAAGATCGAGGCGGGGCAATTGCTCATCGTCTCGTGGCGCAGCCTGCCGGTGTTCGTGCTCAACCGCACGGCGGCGCAGCTGGCCACGCTGCCGCAGGTCGATTCGCGCCTGGTGGACCCCAAGTCCAACGGCGTCTCCGCGGACCAGCAGCCGAAATACGCACAGAACGAGGGGCGCTCGATCAAGCCGGAATGGCTGGTGGTGATCGGCATCTGCACGCACCTGGGCTGTGTGCCCGACTTCGTGCCCGAGATCAAGCCCGAGCCGTTCGACCCGGAGTGGAAGGGTGGCTTCTACTGCCCCTGCCACAAGTCGCGCTACGACCTGGCTGGTCGCGTCTTCGCCGGCGTGCCGGCGCCGAAGAACCTGCCGGTGCCGCCGTACCACTTCATCGACGACAGCACCATCCAGATTGGCGTGGATCCGAAGGAGGCTGGCTAATGGCCAACGTATTCACGAGCATCGGCGAGTGGGTCAACGAGCGCGCGCCCGGCATGATGCCGATGTACCGCAAGCACATGACCGAGTACTACGCGCCGAAGAACTTCAACCTCTGGTACTACTTCGGCTCGCTGGCGCTGCTGGTGCTGGTCAACCAGATCGTCACCGGCATCTTCCTCACCATGAACTACAACCCGAGCGCGGCGGGAGCCTTCGCCTCGGTCGAGTACATCATGCGTGACGTGGAGTGGGGCTGGCTGATCCGCTACATGCACTCCACCGGCGCCTCGCTGTTCTTCGTGGTGGTGTTCCTGCACATGTTCCGCGGCATCATGTACGGCTCGTACAAGAAGCCGCGCGAGCTGGTGTGGCTGCTCGGCATGCTGATCTTCCTGGTGCTGATGGCCGAGGCGTTCATGGGCTACGTGCTGCCGTGGGGCAACATGTCGTTCTGGGGCGCCAAGGTGATCATCTCGCTGTTCGGCACCATCCCCTACATCGGCGGCGACCTGGTCGAGTGGATCATGGGCGACTTCCTGCCGGCCGACGCCACGCTCAACCGCTTCTTCGCGTTGCACGTGGTCGCGTTGCCGATCGTGCTGCTGTTGCTGGTGGTGCTGCACCTGGCCGCGCTGCACGAAGTGGGTTCGAACAACCCCGACGGCGTGGAGATCAAGAAGGGTCCCAAGGGCAACCGCTGGGATGCGCTGAAGCCGACCGACGGCATCCCGTTCCACCCGTACTACACGGTGAAGGACCTGGTCGGCGTGGGCTTCTTCCTGCTGATCGCCGCCTTCATCATCTTCTTCGCGCCGACCTTCGGCGGCTGGTTCCTGGAGCACGACAACTTCATCCCGGCGAACAACCTGGCGACGCCGTCGCACATCAAGCCGGTGTGGTACTTCACCCCGTTCTACGCGATCGTGCGCATGATCCCGTCGTTCCTCGGCTCGGCCGTATGGGGTGTGATCGCGATGTTCGGCTCGATCGGCGTGCTGTTCGCGATGCCGTGGCTGGATCGCGGCAAGGTCAAGTCGATCCGCTATCGCGGCACCGGCTTCAAGGTGGCGCTGGGCCTGTTCGTGCTGTCGTTCTTCATGCTCGGTGCGGTCGGTGCGGGCATCACCGCCGAGGTGATTCCGGAGTGGTTCGGTGATATCGACGTGACGTTCTGGGAGAACCTGTTCGGCCGCGTGATGACGGCGATCTACTTCGGGTTCTTCGCATTCCTTTGGGCCTACACATACTTCGGCTGGGAAAAGACCAAGCCGGTTCCGGAACGGGTGACGACGCATGACTAAGCGGCAGCTGCTAATGAAGCGATACATCTTCCCGGTGGCGTTGGCGCTTGGCCTGGTCGTCGGCAGCGTGCCGGTGCAGGCGTCGGAAGGCGGCGCCCTGCCCAGTGCCGGCACCAACGTGCAGGACCAGGCTTCGCTGCAACGCGGCGCCAAGCTGTTCTTCAACTACTGCGTCGGCTGCCACTCGCTGAAGTACATGCGTTACGAGCGAATCGCCACGGACCTGGGCCTGTCCGAGCAGGAGGTGATGCAGAACCTCAACTTCACCGGCGCCAAGTTCGGCGAGACCGTGGTCTCGCACATGCCGGAGGATGCGGCCGCGAAGTGGTTCGGCAAGGCTCCGCCGGACCTGTCGCTGGAAGTGCGCTCCAAGGGCGCCGACTGGGTCAACGCCTACCTCAACTCGTTCTACCTGGACCCGAGCCGCCCGGTGGGCTGGAACAACACGGTGTTCCCGAACGCGTCGATGCCGTTCCCGCTGTGGGAGCTGCAGGGCCTGCAGACGGCGGAGATGAAGCCGGCCAAGGCGGGCGAAGATCCGGCGGTGGAGAAGCTGGTGCTGTCGCAGCCGGGCAAGCTGACCCCGGCGCAGTTCCAGCAGGCCACCCGCGACCTGACCACTTTCCTGGAGTACGCTTCCGAACCGGCCGCGCTGCAGCGCCACCATTACGGCATCTGGGTGCTGCTGTTCCTGGCGTTCTTCACCTTCCTGGCTGCCTTGCTGAAGAAGGAATACTGGAAAGACGTCCACTGAGTACGGATGGCACCAACCGACCGCGGCGGCCACGAGCCGCCGCGGTCGTATCAACGATGGGGAATCGCGCATGGTCCCAAGCGCTCGCTCGCGTACTGTATTGACGCTCTACACCACGGCCGACGATGTGCAATGCCATCGCGCGCGGCTGGTGCTGGCCGCCAAGGGGGTCAGTTACGAACGGGTGCTGGTGGATCCGGCCAGGCCGCCGGAGGATCTGGTCGACCTCAACCCCTACGCCAGCACGCCGACCCTGGTGGACCGCGACCTGACCCTGTTCGACACCTCGGTGGTCTGCGAATACCTCGACGAACGCTATCCGCACCCGCCGCTGATGCCGATCGACCCGCAATCGCGCGCGCGCCTGCGGGTGGCGGCGGTGCGCATCGAGAAGGACTGGCTCACCGAGGTGGACATCGTCCGCGCCGGCGGCCGGCCGGCGGATGCCGCACGCAAGCGCCTGCGCGAGCACCTGCTGTCCGCCGTGCCGCTGTTCAAGGCGGCCCGGTTCTTCCTCAATCCCGAGATGAGCCTGGCCGACTGCCTGGTGGCCCCGGTGATCTGGCGGCTGCCCTGGCTGGGCGTGGAACTGGGGCGCGAAGGCAAGCCGATCGTCGATTACGGCGAGCGTTTGTTCCACAGTCAGGGTTTTGCGCGCAGCATGACCGACCAGGAAAAGGCGATGCGGCAGATCCATGAGCAAGAATGAAGTTGCGCCGATGAGTTCCAACCGCCCGTACCTGCTGCGGGCGATCTACGACTGGATCAGCGACAACGACCTGACCCCGTACGTGCTGGTCGACGCCGGTTTCGCCGGCGTGCGGGTGCCGCCTCAGGTGGTCAAGAACGGCCAGGTGGTGCTCAACCTGGCCACGCGCGCGGTGGCCAACCTCGACCTCGGCAACGAGTGGATCAGTTTCCAGGCGCGCTTTTCCGGCGTCAGCCAGGCGATCCAGATCCCGGTGCGCGCCGTGCTGGCGCTGTATGCGCAGGAGAACGGCCAGGGCATGATGTTTCCCGCCGAAGAGGAAGGTGGCGATACACCGCCGTCCGCCCCCGAGCCCGACGACACTCCGCCGGTGCCCGGCGACGACGCCGGCAGCGACAAGCCGAAACGCAGCGCGCCGCATCTGCGGGTGGTCAAGTAGGCGTCGCCCGCGCGCCGGTGGTACGGCGTGCCAGCATGGCGGTCAGTTCAGGCGGTGGTCCGTGCGGGCACGCGGGCGCAGCGGCACCACGTTGCTGGCCGGCGTGAGGGGGCGCACCGCGGCCTCCTCGTGCGGCAGCAGTTCGATCGTGGGCAGGCTGAGGCTGCTCAGCGTGTCGTCGGCCATCCACAACCGCCCCGGCTCGCGGTCGTGGCCGTCGATGCTGACCTCGAAGCCGTAGCATCGCTCGACCCGGCGTCGGCCGTTGATCCGGCGCAGGCGCAGGCCGCGCAGGCCGACGGTCTCGTCGAGCAGTTGCAGGCCGTGCTGCTGGCACTGCCGCCGCGCTTCCTGCACGGCCCGCTCGCGCGCGGCGCTGAGCCTCAGCCACAGTGCCACGACGGCACCGAGCACCAGCAACAGCAGGAGACTGGAGAGATCGCTCATGCCCGCAGTGTGCGGGCGCGGTTGGCCGGGCGCAAGCCGCGGCTCAGTCCAGTTGCAGGCGCAGCGACAAGTCCACCGCCCGCACGTGCTTGGTCAGTGCGCCGACCGAAATGAAGTCGACGCCGGTACGGGCGAATTCGCCGATCGTGTGCAGGTCGACGTTGCCGGAGGCCTCCAGCGGCACGCGTCCGGCCGTGCGCCGCACCGCCTCGACCATCGTCGCCAGCTCGAAATTGTCCAGCATGATGCGGTCCGCGCCGGCCTGCAGCGCCTGCTCCAATTCGTCCAGGTCCTCCACCTCGACCTCGAGCGGCAGTTCCGGGTGAAGCCGGCGTGCGGCCTGTACCGCCGCGGCGATGCCGCCGGCGGCGGCGATGTGGTTTTCCTTGACCAGGATCGCGTCGTACAGGCCCATGCGCTGGTTGTGGCCGCCGCCGCAGCGCACCGCGTACTTCTGCGCCAGGCGCAGGCCGGGAATGGTCTTGCGGGTATCCAGCACGCGTACGGCGGTGCCGGCGACGGCGGCGACGTACTCGGCGGTCACCGTGGCGGTGGCCGACAGCAGCTGCAGGAAATTCAATGCCGAGCGTTCCGCGGTGACCAGCGAGCGGGCATGGCCGGACAGGCGGCAGATCACCGAGTCGGGCGCGGCGCGTTCGCCGTCGCGCACCTGCCAGTCGAGATGCACGGCCGGATCGAGCCGGCGGAAGCAGGCGTCGAACCAGGCCGTGCCGGCGATCACCGCCGCGTCGCGGCAGGTCAGTGTGGCATGCGCGCGGGCGCCGGCCGGCAGCAGGCCGGCGGTGGCGTCGCCCCGGCCGAGATCCTCGGTGAGCGCGCGCTCGACATCGGCGGCGATCTGCGCGGCATCCGGCAGCGCGAACGACGGGGCATGGCTCATTCGGCGGCGTCGCCTGCGGGCGCCGCCGCGTCGGACTGGCTCAGCTTGCCGACGATCGCGGTCATCGCCCGGTCGAACAGGGCATTGCCGGCGAGTACGCGGGCGCGGCCGTCGGTGAGCAGCACGGTCAGTTCCCGCGGCGAGTGGTCGGCCACCTTCAGGCCGCGCCGGTTGACGAACAGGTAGCGACCGCTCATCGGGCTGATCCACGACAGCTTGGCCCGGGTCATCGCCTCGTCGGGCATGCAGAATTCCAGCCAGGAGCCCGGTTGCAACGCCTGTACCTGGTGCCACTCGGGGCTGTCCAGCGGCACCTCGACGACTTCCTCGTCGATAGCGTCGTCCGCCGGGGCATCCTGGCTGATGACCGGCTGGATGCTGTCGGGGATGGACAGCATGGCGCCGGCATCTTCGGCATAGGTTGCCTCGATCGTCGCCGGCGCCTCGCCGAGCTGCTGGCGGTAGTACGCGTGCAGCTGGCCGAGCAGGCGCTCGATGTCCTGTTCCTGGAAGGCTACGTTGGCCAGGCCGTGGCGCAGCGCGCGCTCGATCCCGGGCAGCATCTGCCGCAGCGCCTGCCGGCTTTCCTGGGTGGTTGCAGGCCGGGTGCTGGCGATGAATTCGTCGACGAAGCGCAGCGCGCCCCTGAACTCGGGCGAGCCCTCGCCCTGGCGCAGCAGGGTCAGCACCAGGTGGTTGGCCCAGGCCCGTGCCAGCACGCCGTGCAGCAGTGGCGGCAGCTTGTGCCCGCCGATGCGGTCGAGGATCTCGCGGGCGGCCCGGCGGCGCGCCTGTTCCAGTTTCTCGCGGCCGCGGGTGGATTCGGCGACGCGCTGCTCGGCCAGTTCGGAGCGGCGCTTGTTGAGGTCCTGGAACTGCTGCAGGTCGACCAGCAGGCGCTCGAAGATGCCCATGTCATCGTCGAATTCGTGCAGCAGCTGGTCGACGATCGACTTGACCTTCTCGTGCAGGCGGCGGTCGCGATCGGACTCCTCGGACCAGCCCTTGGCCTGCTCGGCCAGGCCGTCCAGCAACCGGCGGGCCGGGTGCTGGCGGTGCGCGAACAGCTTGCGGTCGAGGATCGCGGCCTTGAGGTAGGGGATCTGCAGCCGCGCCAGCATGACCTGCATGGCGACGGGCAGGTTGCGGTCCTCCAGAATGAACTCGAACAGCATGCCGACCAGGTCGATGGTGTCCTCGTCGATGCTGGCGACGTGGCCGGGCTTCTCGCCGCGCAGCGCGCCGATCTGGGCCAGCAGTTGGCCCTTCAGCTGCATCACCTCGCGGCTCAGCTCGGCAGCGTCGCCGGGTTCCGCGTAGGGCAGCGGACCGGCGCTGGCGATCTGGCTCTGCAGCACGCTGAGGGCGCCGAGCAATTCGTTTGCCGAGGGCAGCGGGCCGGTCGGTATCGAGTGCACGCCGGCGGCCGCGGGGCCGCGGCGCGCGCTGAACAGCGCGTGCAGGGTCTGCAGCAGGTCGCTGGGGATCTCGTTGGCCTCTTCGCCGGCTGCGGCGTGGGCCGGATCGGTGCCGGCGGCGGCCTTTGCGTTGCTGCGCGAGGCCTCCTGACGCAGCTGCGGCAACACGCCGGCGCGCGCCAGTTCGGTGTTGATGTCCTGGTAGAGGTCTTCCAGCGACGACAGCACGTAACGGTCGAACAGTTTGTAGATGATCAGCTTGACCCGCATGTCCGCGCTGAGTTCGTGCAGCGCGTGGCGGAAAGCCTGGGTCAGCCCCGCCGGTGCCACCGGGTTGCCGGAATCCTCGATCTTGTGGCCGCCGCAGATCACCGATAGCCGCTGGTTGACCGCGAACAGGTCGCGCGACAGCCGCGACTCGTGCTTGCTGGTCATGCTGGTGATCGCCAGCGATTCCTCCAGCTCGTTGTCGGCCACCAGCGTCAGTTCGACCGTGCCCGACGATGTCGACATGCCTGCGCCGAACGGGCGCTGTTGCGGATGCGCCAGCTCGCCGAGGTCGCGGTTGACCCGGCCCAGGAAGCTGCGCTCCACCGCGGAGCGACGCTTGCGCACTTCGCGCATGCCGTCGAAGTAGTGCATCTGCGCGGCGTTGTTCTCGGCCTTCTCGGCCAGGTCGAACAGTGCGTCGTCGACGTGCTCGAAGGCATTGCCGATCCACTGCTGCAGCCGCTTGCCGGCGATGTTGCGCACGGCGTTGAGCAACTCGCCGACGCGTTCGCTGGCGGGGTCCAGGCGCTGGCTCAAGTTGATGACTTTGGATGGATCACTGGCTTCGTTCATCGCCAACCCCCTGAAACATTGCGGTGCACAGCCGAATCCGGCACGGGCTGGGCAGGTACCGACGATAAGCCAAAGCGGGTATGCGTGTCATTCCCCGGCGGCCGTCGGCGCGACGCTACGCCGCGGGGAATCCGCTCAGTTGGAGGGTGCCGATGCCTTCCTCGGGCAGCATCACCGGGATGCCGTCCTCGACCCGGTAGATCACCTTGCGATCGGTGGTGATCAGGGCCTCGCCGACCCGCTCGCGCACCGGTGCGCCCGCGACGGTGTCGACCTTGCCGGTGGCGATCGCGTCGTTCAGCGCATCGAGCTCGCGCTTGCCCAGCGGGCGCAACGGCATTTTGCTGACGGGGCAGCACAGGATGTCGAGCAGGCGCTTGTCCATGGTGGATCGCTTGGGTGTGCCGGGCTGGTGAAAGCCCGTACAATAACCGCTTTTGGATGGCCCGGCCATGACAGGAACAAGCAGACTGCCGCGCGTTGGCGTCGTGATGGGTTCGCGGTCGGATTGGGAAACCATGCAGCACGCGGCGAACGTGCTGACCGAACTGGGCGTGGCTCACGAGGTGAGGGTGGTGTCCGCGCACCGTACGCCGGACCTGCTGTTCAGCTACGCCGAACAGGCCCATGCACGCGGCATCCAGGTGATCGTCGCCGGCGCCGGCGGCGCTGCCCATCTGCCCGGCATGCTGGCGGCCAAGACCCGCCTGCCGGTGTTCGGCGTGCCGGTGCAGTCGAAGGCGCTGAACGGGATGGACTCGCTGCTGTCGATCGCGCAGATGCCGGCCGGCATTCCGGTCGGTACCCTGGCGATCGGCCGCGCCGGTGCGGTGAATGCCGGCCTGCTGGCCGTGGCGGTGCTGGCATTGCACGATCCGGCATTGGCCACGGCGCTGGATCACTGGCGCGCGCGGCAGACCCAGGCCGTGATCGAGCAGCCGGACCCGCGTCAATGAGCGAACGGCGGCAGCCCGTACTGGGCGTACTCGGTGGCGGCCAGCTGGCGCGCATGCTGGCGCTGGCGGGGGCGCCGCTGGGCGTGAACACCCTGGTGGTGGACAGCGCGGCCGACGCCTGCGCCGGCCAGGTCGCGCCACTGGTGGTGGCCGACTGGACCGACTACGCCGCCCTGGAGGCGTTTGCGGGCGGGGTCGACGTGGTCACTTTCGATTTCGAGAATGTGCCGGCCGAGACGGCTCGCTGGCTGGCCGAACGGGTGACGGTCTTCCCCGCGCCGCAGGCACTGGCGGTGGCGCAGGACCGGCTGGCCGAGAAGACGCTGTTCCGCGAGTGCGGCCTGTCCACGCCTGATTTCATGACGGTGGATACCCGCGAACAGCTGGACCAGGCGCTGGCCGCGGTCGGTGCGCCGGCCATCCTGAAGACGCGCCGGCTCGGCTATGACGGCAAGGGCCAGTTCCGGCTGCGCGACCTGGCCGATGCCGATGCGGCATGGGCTGCGCTCGGCGCGCAGGCGTCGCGGCATGGCCTGATCCTGGAGGCGTTCGTGCCGTTCGAGCGCGAGTTGTCGGTGGTCGCCGTGCGCGGCCGCGACGGCGACTTCCGCACCTGGCCGCTGACCCGCAACTGGCACGTCGATGGCGTGCTGTCGATGAGCCTGGCGCCGGCGCCGGACATCGAGCGGCTGCAGCAGCGCGCCACCACGCTGGCGCGGACGCTGGCCGAGCGGCTGGACTACGTAGGCGTGTTCGCGCTGGAACTGTTCGTCAAGGACGGCGACCTGCTCGGCAACGAGATGGCGCCGCGGGTGCACAACTCCGGCCACTGGACCATCGAGGGCGCGCACGCCAGCCAGTTCGAGAACCACGTGCGTGCGGTGCTCGGCCTGCCGCTGGGCGACACCGGCGCGCGCGGCCCGTCGGCGATGTTCAACTGGATCGGCGAGCTGCCCGATGCGTCCGCGGTGCTGCGGGTCGTCGACGCGCACTGGCACGACTACGGCAAGCAGGCCCGGCCCGGCCGCAAGGTGGGCCATGCCACGGTGTGCGCGCCGGATGCGGGGCAACTGGCCGCGCGGCTGGGCGGGATTGCCGCGGCGCTCGGGCGCGAGGCACAGGTGGCGCCGGTGCTGCAGGTGCTGGATCGGCCGTAGGAGCGCACCCTGTCCACAAGGGACTTCCTTCGGTCGTGCGCGATGCTCTTCGCCTCGAGCCACGCCAGAAGCAGAGCATCGCGCACAGGGTGCGCTCCTACGGGCTTTACATCGTGGATGGGGTTGCCCGATAAAAAACGGAGCCGTCGCCGGCTCCGTTTTTTTATCGCATGGGTGTCGGGGAATCAGGCCAGGTTGCCGGCCGCGAATTCCCAGTTCACCAGGTTCCAGAACGCCTCCACGTACTTCGGGCGGGCGTTGCGGTAGTCGATGTAGTACGCATGCTCCCACACGTCGGTGGTGAACAGCGGCTTGTCGCTGCCGGTGATCGGAGTGGCGGCGTTGGAGGTGTTGACGATGCCGAGCGAACCGTCCGGGCGCTGCACCAGCCAGGTCCAGCCGGAGCCGAAGTTGCCGGCGGCGGACTTGCTGAACTCCTCCTTGAACTTGTCGAACGAGCCGAACGCCTTGTTGATCGCGTCGCCCAGCTTGCCGGTCGGGGCGCCGCCGCCCTTCGGGCTCATCGAATTCCAGTAGAACGTGTGGTTCCAGATCTGCGCGGCGTTGTTGAACACGCCGCCGGAGGATTTCCGGATGATCTCCTCGAGCGGGGCGCTGGCGAACTCGGTGCCATCGATCAGCTTGTTGAGGTTGGTCACGTAGGCCTGGTGGTGCTTGCCGTAGTGGTATTCCAGCGTTTCGGCGGAGATGTGCGGCTCCAGTGCGTTCTTTTCGTACGGCAGCGGAGGAAGTTCGATCGCCATGATGAGGCTCCTTGAGATGTGGCTGGGGGAGAAAAGATCGGCGCAGCGGACGGCAGCCGACGGGTGACTGATACAATACCGGTCTGCCTGCATTGTAAAGATGAAACACCGAGCCATGGATATCAACGAGCAAATCAGGGCGACGCTGGCCGAGCATCCCATCGTGCTTTTCATGAAGGGCACGCCGGAGTTCCCGATGTGCGGGTTCTCCAGCCGGGCCGCGCAAGCACTGGCCGACGCCGGTGCCGCGTTCCACGCGGTGAACGTGCTGGCCGATCCGCAGATCCGCGCGGCGTTGCCGCACTTTTCCAACTGGCCCACGTTCCCGCAGCTGTTCATCCAGGGCGAGCTGATCGGCGGCTGCGACATCATCGAGGACCTGAAGTCCTCCGGCGAATTGTCCCGCATGGCCAGCGACGTGGCCGGGGTGGCGCCTTGACGGCGCTGCCGGTTGCCCGGTTGCCGGCCGGCTGGCAACCGGCCGCCGACACCCTGGCCGATCGCGTGGTGCTGGTGACCGGGGCCTACGGCGGGCTCGGCGGCGCGGTGGCGCGCGCAGCGTCGCGCGCCGGGGCCACGGTGGTGATCACCGGCAGGCGCAAGCGACAGCTGGAGCAACTGTACGACGCCATGCTGGCCGAGGGCCTGGCCGAGCCGGTGATCCATCCGCTGGACATGGAGGTGGCCACGCCGCGCGAATACGCTGCCCTGGCCGAAGGCCTGGAGCGCGACTTCGGCCGGCTCGACGGCATCGTGCATGCGGCCGCCAGCTTCGGCGGGCTTACCCCGATCGCCATGCACAAGCCGGATGCCTGGCTGCGTGCGATGCACGTCAACGTCAACGCCCCGTTCGCACTGACCCAGGCCTGCCTGCCGCTGCTGACGCAGGCCCAGGACAGCGCCGTAGTGTTCGTGCTGGACGACCCCGAGCTGCTGCAGCGCGCGCACTGGGGCGGCTACGGCGTGTCGAAGGCGGCGCTGGAGCGCTTCGTGGCGATCCTGCACGAGGAAAACGACAGCGGCCCGTTGCGCGTCCATGCCATGCTGCCGGCGCCGATGCGCACGGCATTGCGGCAGCTGGCCTATTTCGGCGAGGACATCCTGCAACGCCCGCTGCCGGATGTCGCGGCCGCGGCGGCGGTGTATCTGCTTGGCGCGCAGGGCGCGGCAGCGCGCGGCACGATGCTGGACCTGCGGAACGACTGACCGGTTGTCACTCCGCGGCATGATGGCGTGCCGCCCAACGAGGATGGAGTCGAGATGGAAACGCAGATGACCACATTGTCGGCGGGCATCCTGCTGTTCCTGATCATGGACCCGCTGGGCAACATCCCGCTGTTCCTGAGCCTGCTGAAGAACGTGCCGCCGAAGCGCCGGCGCCATGTCATGGTGCGCGAGTTGCTGATCGCGCTGGGCGTGCTGCTGGTGTTCCTGTTCGGCGGCCAGCACATCCTCAAGCTGCTGCAGCTGAAGCAGGAGTCGATCAGTATCGCCGGCGGCATCGTGCTGTTCCTGATCGGCATCCGCATGGTATTCCCGCCAGCCGACGGCGGCGGCATCTTCGGCAAGTCCGGCGGCGGCGAGCCGTTCATCGTGCCGATGGCGATTCCCGGCGTGGCCGGCCCCTCGGCGATGGCGGCGTTGCTGCTGCTGACCAATACCCAGCCCGGCCGCACCGCCGACTGGACGATCGCGCTGCTGCTGGCGTGGCTGGCCAGCTCGCTGATCCTGCTCAGCGCCACCTATCTTTTCCGCTGGCTGGGCGAGAGCGTGCTGACCGCGTTGGAGCGCGTGATGGGCATGCTGCTGATCGCGTTGTCGGTACAGATGTTCATGGCCGGCGTGGCGGCGTTCCTGCACATGAACGTTTGAAACGGCGAGCTTGCCGTCATGTCGCAGGCATCGCTTCGGGTCATCGTGCTGCTGTCATAATCGGGCGCCAGGATGGAGGGGGAATCCGAGGACGCAGACATGCTGAGTATCGAACAGTCCCTGACCGAACGATTGCCTTGGCTGGCGCAGTTCCCGCGCCTCCGCCGACCCGTGGCCGGCATGCTGGGACGCCTGGCCGACGAGGACGGCTTCAACCGCGTGCTGGATCGGGCCGGCAGCGCCGAGGGTTTCGATTTCGTCGATCGCGTGCTGGAGGTGCTCGGCACCAGCCATCACGTCAATCCCGGCGATCTCGAGAACATTCCGGCCGAGGGCCCCCTCCTGGTGGTGGCCAATCACCCGCTGGGCATGCAGGACGCACTGGCGATGCTGCAGCTGATCGGTTCGGTACGCCGCGACGTGCGCATCCTGGGCAATGACTGGCTGGCGACCGTGCCGCAACTGGGCAAGCTGCTGCTGCCGGTGGACGTGTTCGGCAAAGGAGCTGCCTCCCGCTTGCGTGGTATCTACCGCGCGCTGGAGCGGGGCGAGGCGCTGATCGTGTTCCCTGCCGGCGAGGTCTCGCGTGTGCGCGCCGGCGGCGTGCGCGACGGCCGCTGGTCGGAGGGGTTCGCGCGGCTGTCGCTGCGCAGCAAGGTGCCGGTGTTGCCCGTGCACATTTCGGCGCGCAATTCGGCGATGTTCTACGGCCTGTCGATGCTCGCCAAGCCGTTGAGCACGGCGATGCTGCCGCGCGAGGCGGTGGCGCCCGGCAAGCGCAGGATCGGCTTCAGCATCGGCGCGCTGATCGATGCCGAGGAGCTTGCCCGGCGCAGCGGCGGTTCACCGGGGCGGGTGGCGAAACTGATGCGTCGGCACGTCTACCGGGTCGGCCAGCATCGGGGCCTGATCTTCGGTGGCCAGGCGCCGCTGGCGTTGCCGGAACCGGCGGCGCAGGTGGCGGCGGAACTGGCGCGCGGTGAGAAACTGGCCGATCTTGCCGACGGCAAGCAGGCCTGGTTGTACATGGGCGCTGCAGGCGGCGCGGTGATGCGCGAGATCGGCCGGCTGCGCGAACTGACCTTCCGCAAGGTGGGCGAAGGCACCGGTACGCGATGCGACCTGGACGCCTACGACCCCCACTACGAGCATCTGGTGCTGTGGGACCCGCAGGCATCGCGCATCGTCGGCGCCTACCGCTTCGGCCATGGCAGCCGGTTGCTTGCCGAACGCGGCATGGCCGGCCTGTACACCTCCAGCCTGTTCTCCTATTCACCGGCGCTGGAATCGCGGCTGGCGCAGGGACTGGAACTGGGCCGCAGCTTCATCGCGCCGGCCTACTGGCGTTCGCGCGCGCTGGACCAGCTGTGGCAGGGCATCGGCCTGTACCTGCAGCGGCATCCCGAGCTGCGCTACCTGTTCGGACCGGTCAGCATGTCGGTGAGCCTGCCGCGCGAGGCGCGCGAATGGATCGCCGCCGCGCATCAATATTATTTCGGTGCACCGGGCCTGGCCGCGGCGCGGCAGCCGTTCGTGGTCTCGCCCGAAGTGGTGCAGGGCGTGCATGCGGCACTGGAGGGCCTGGATGCCGTCGCCGGGCTGGGCAAGCTCAAGCACCACCTGGATGCACTGGGCGTCAGCATTCCGGTGCTGTACCGCCAGTATGTGGACCTGGTCGAGCCCGCCGGCGTGCAGTTCCTGGGTTTCGGCGAGGATCCGGATTTCTCCGGCTGCGTGGATGGCCTGGTGATGCTCGACCTGGCGAACCTGAAACCCGCCAAGCGTGCGCGCTATCTCGGCAAGGCAGGTTGAGTCGATGTTGCCCCGCCGCCGCCGCCGCGTCACATGATGACTGCGATTGATGCATATGCTTGATTTAAAAGTAACAAACAAGTTTTGTGCAATCTGGCCGTGTATGGCGGGTGACGTGTAAATGTTACAAAAGTGTCATACAATGCCGTTAAAGTTCGCTTAAACAACCGGCCGACGCAAAATCTTGCTGGCCGAAGCGTCCCGAATCCACTCTGTTGGTGCATCGGGGGCCTGCCATACCAGGGTATCAAACAAACACGGGTCAATAGTGCGCTTGGCATGCTCCGGGCCAGGCACCGTTTGCATCCCGAGACGCAAATACTTTCGTTTCGAGCCTGAGAGTCGACAGAATGAATAGCCGAATTCGCGCCAAACTCCTGCCGTTTGCCATCGCTTCGCTGCTGGCGTCGTCGGTGCCTGCCATCGCGCAGGACACCTCCTCTTCGATCAGCGGCCGCGTGCTGGACGCGAGCGGCCAGCCGGTGGCGGGCGCCACCGTGCAGATCGTGCACGAGCCGTCGGGCACCACCAAGATCACCACCACCGATGCCAGCGGCCGTTATGCCGCACAGGGTCTGCGCGTGGGCGGTCCGTTCGACGTCACGGCATCCAAGGCCGGCCTGGCGCAGGCGGAGCATGGGCAGGTGTACCTGCAGCTGGCCCAGGAAACCCCGGTCAACCTGACCATGGGTGCGGGACAGGCCAAGCAGGTCCAGAACCTTGCCGGAGTCATCGTCTCGGCCAACGCATTGGCACAAACCTTTACCCCGGACAACAAGGGCATCTCGACCAACATCTCGCAGCGTGAAATCGAGGCGACGCCGACCCCGGGCCGCTCGATCCAGAATATCGTGCGCCTCGATCCGCGCATCGTGATCTCCGACCGCGACCGCGGCGAGATCTCCGCGATCGGCCAGAACAGCCGCTACAACAACATCACGGTGGATTCGGTCAGCGCCAATGATCCGTTCGGGCTGAACGCGAACGGCCTGCCGACGCTGGGCACGCCGATTTCGCAGGACACGATCCAGGAATACAACATCTCGACCGCCAACTACGACGTGGCCACGCGTCGCGGCGTCGGCGCGATCGTCAACGCAGTGACCAAGAGCGGTACCAACGATTTCCATGGTTCGGCGTACTACGCGTTCCAGAATCGCGACAAGATGATCGCCGACTATAACGACAAGCCGTATGGCGGCTTCCGCCGCACCTGGACCGCCGGCGGCACCGTCGGCGGCCCGATCATCAAGGACAAGCTGTTCTTCTTTGCCTCGTACGAGAAGAGCAAGCAGATCGGCCCGTCCTCCCAGTACGGCGTGCAGGGCTCCGGCGCGACCACCGAGATCCGCGGCCTGACCCAGCAGAACGTCGACGCCATCACCGCTGCAGCCAAGGCCAAGGGCTTTGACGTCGGTGGTCTCGGCGGCGGCAACACCGATCTGCAGGACAAGCGTTACCTGGCCAAGATCGACTGGAACATCACCAACAACCACCGCGCCAGCTTCACCTACAGCCAGACCAAGGAAAACAAGCCGATCATCACCGGCAACAACAACATCCTGGTGCTGTCCAGCGGCTGGTACAAGACCAACGTCGACAACAAGAGCTACGCGCTGCACTTCTATGACGACTGGTCGGATGTCTTCTCCACCGACACCACTCTTTCCTACGCCGACTTCCAGCAGAACCGCGGCCCGTACAACGGCGTCGCCCAGCCGGACGTCTCGGTGTGCCTGAACAGCGTCAACGGTTGCTACAGCTCCAGCAGCTCGCCGGGCGTGGAGTTCGGTACCGAATACTCCAGCCAGGCCAACGTGCTGCACGTGAAGACGCTGAATGCGGCGTGGGCCGGCACGCTCTATCTGGGCGACCACACGGTCAAGGGTGGTTTCGATTTCCAGCGCGGCCAGTACTACAACCTGTTCCTGCAGAACGCGTTCGGCAGCTACCAGTTCAACACGCTGGCCGATTTCAATGCCGGCAAGTATTACCAGTACCGTTACAACGCACCGGCCGCAGGCCTCGGCCTGAGCGACGTCGCCGCCAACTTCGAGTTGAAGGAATACGGCATCTTCCTGCAGGACACCTGGCAGGTGAACCACAACCTGTCGGTGCAGTACGGTTTCCGCGTCGATATTCCGCTGACTAGTGACCGGCCGCTGTACAACCCGTGCTATGCGGCTGCTCCCGGGGTAGCCGTGGTGGCGGCCAACTGCGTTTCGGCCAAGGGTGGTTTCGGTCGTACCAATACCAGCACGATCAATGGCAACCGCCAGGTACAGCCGCGGATGTCGTTCAACTACACCTTCGACACCGAGCGCCTGACCCAACTGCGCGGCGGTGCCGGCCTGTTCATCTCCAACCCGCCGAGCGTGTGGCTGGGCAACATCTACCAGAACTCCGGCGTGACCCAGGTGCAGTACAACTGCGGTCCGACGCAGAGCGCGTGCAATACCGCGACCGGCCTGCCGCCGTTCAGCGCCAACCCGAACGGGCAGAATGGCGGCTCGGCGCCGGTTCCCGGCGCCAAGGGCGCGCAGATGGCGGTCAGCACGGTCAGCGACAACTTCCAGCTTCCGAGCGTTTGGAAAATGTCGCTCGGCTTCGATCGCGAGCTGCCGTGGTGGGGCCTGGTGTTCACCGCGGATTACGAGCACATCAAGAACCGCAACGCGATCTGGTACCAGAACCTCAATATCGGCGCACCCACCGGCGTGCTGCCGGATGGCCGGTTCACCTACTACAAGAATCCGACGGGCGGCAGCAGCGGCAATACCGCGCGTGCGAATTCCAACCAGGCGTTCGGCGATGCGGTGATCAACCTGGCCAACAGCGCTCGGGGCAGCGCCGACAGCCTCAGCCTCTCCCTGAAGAAGCCGTTCGCGGACGAGTGGTCCGGCATGGTCGGCTTCACCTGGAGCCGCGCCACGGAGGTGAACCCGGGTACCTCGAGCGTGGCCCGTTCGAGCTTCAGCAACAACGTCTGGGTGAACCCGAACGCGAACAAGGCGAGCACCTCCAGCTACTCGATCCCGAAGCGCGTGATCGCCTCGCTGACCTGGCAGCACCGCTTCTTCGGCGACTACGCCACCAGCGCCACCATGTTCTATGACGGCCACTCGGGCACTCCGTACAGCTGGCGCTTCGGCAACGACGCCAACGGCGACGGTTTCACCTCCGACCTGGCCTACATCCCGAACAAGGGCGACATCAACTTCGCGCCGGGCACCACGCAGGCACAGAAGGATTCGTTCTGGGCGTACATCGACAGCAACAAGTATCTGCGTGACCACAAGGGCGAGATTGCCAGCCGCAACGGCGCCCGTGCTCCCTGGATCAACCAGATCGACCTGAGCTTCAGCCAGGAGATCCCGGGCCTGTTCAAGGGCAACAAGGGCGTCATCCGGCTGGATATCTACAACGTCGGCAACATGCTCAACAAGAAGTGGGGCGTCGACCACCGCGCCAGCTTCCCGCTGGTTCGCAACCTCGCCGATTTCGCCGGCGTAGGGGCCGATGGCAAGTACATCTACGACATCAGCAAGGCGGCTTACAAGGACAGCAACGGCAACTACAGCCCGCTGCCGCTGCCGCGCGCCGACGAGTTGAACGGCCCGACCCAGCGCTGGTCGATCCTGGCCACCCTGCGTTACACGTTCTGAGTCATCCGTTGTTCGGTAATACTGGCCGGCGCCCGCGAGGGTGCCGGCTTTTTGTTGGCCGGTACTTGACCCTGTCCCGCGTATGCCTTGAAGCTAGGCGGTCTGCCCTGCATGAAGGCAGTGCCTGTCGTAGGACCATGGAGATTCGATGAACACCCATTACGCCGACCCTTCCGGCACAACCAAGACCGTCAGCGCCCGCATCTCGCCGATCGGCGGGCTGGACGTCCTGTCCCGCAACGAAGTGGCGCGCTTGCGCGGCGCCAGCGGCTCGGGCCTGCATGCGCTGCTGCGGCGCTGCGCGCTGGCGGTGCTGACCTCGGGCAACGTCAGCGACGACCCGCGGGCGATGTTGGAGCAGTACCCGGATTTCGACATCCAGGTGCTGCAGCAGGACCGCGGCATGAAGATCGAACTGACCAACGCGCCGGGGCAGGCCTTCGTGGACGGCCAGATCATCCGCGGCATCAACGAGCTGCTGGTGGCGGTGGTGCGCGACATCGTCTACGTGTCGACCCAGCTGGAACAGATCGGCTTCGATCTCGACGGCTCGGCCGCGCTGACCCAGGGCGTGTTCGAGATCCTGCGCAACGCGCGCATCCTGAAACCGCAGGTCGATCCGAACCTGGTGGTGTGCTGGGGCGGCCATTCGATTTCGCGCGAGGAGTACGACTACACCAAGCTGGTCGGCTACCAGCTCGGCCTGCGCGGACTGGACATCTGCACCGGTTGCGGCCCCGGCGCGATGAAGGGGCCGATGAAGGGCGCGACCATCTCGCACGCCAAGCAGCGGCGGCGGCACAACCGTTACATCGGCATCACCGAACCGGGCATCATCGCGGCGGAATCACCGAACCCGATCGTCAACCACCTGGTGATCATGCCGGACATCGAGAAGCGGCTGGAGGCGTTCGTGCGCCTGGGCCACGGCATCATCGTGTTCCCCGGCGGCGTCGGCACGGCCGAGGAGATCCTCTACCTGCTCGGCATCCTGCTGCACCCGGACAACGCCAGCACGCCTTTCCCGCTGATCTTCACCGGGCCGCGCCAGTCGGCCGCCTATTTCGAGCAGATCGATCGTTTCCTGCGCCTGACCCTGGGCGACGAAGTGGCCCGGCACTACCAGATCATCGTGGACGATCCGGAGACGGTGGCGCGCACGATGCTCAAGGGCCTGGAAAAGGTGCGCCACAACCGGCTCGACACCAAGGACGCGTTCTTCTTCAACTGGGCGCTGCAGATTCCGCTGGAATTCCAGCAGCCGTTCCGCCCCACCCACGAGGCGATGCGCGCACTGCAGCTGCACCACGGGCGCCCGCGGCACGAGCTGGCGGCGGACCTGCGCCGGGCGTTCTCCGGCATCGTCGCCGGCAACGTGAAGGAGGAGGGCGTGAAGGCGATCGAGCAGGATGGTCCGTTCGAGATCGACGGCGATGCGGACATCATGCACGCGCTGGACAAGCTGCTGCAGGCCTTCGTCGAGCAGCATCGGATGAAGCTGCCCGGCGGCGCGGCGTACGTGCCGTGCTACCGGATACTGACCGGCTGAATCGATGGGCGCTGCCCGCGTCCGCCGGCTTGACAGCTCATCGCGGCCCCGACAAACTACGCAGCTCCCGCCCGAATAGCTCAGCCGGTTAGAGCACTTGACTGTTAATCAGGGGGTCGTTGGTTCGAGTCCAACTTCGGGCGCCAGACATGCTCCACGAAAGCCGGCATGCTGCCGGCTTTCGTGTTTTCGCGCCGCCTATTCCTTGCAGCTGGCGGCCTGCGCCGTGCTGCCCGGTGCGCCGCGGACGCGGCCGGCGTTGGAGACCACCACGCTGAGTACCCGTTCCGCACCGGATCGCTGGCAGAACAGCAGGGTGAGGTTGCTGCCATGAGCGGTGCCGTCGGGATGGAAACGCACGATGGGCCGGGCGCTGCTGCTCCGGATGATCAGCTTGTCACGGTAGCCGGATCCGACGCGAAGCGGCCGGTTGTCGGGTTGGTCGTTATGGTCGGCGTCGTGGGCAAGCAGCCAGCCGTCTTCCCAGCGCGCGTCGTTGCTGCAGCTGCTGCCGTCGCGCGACGGGCAGAACAGCGTGCGCCTGCCGCTCATGATGGCGGTTTCGCGGGCGTGTCGCAGCGCTGCGATGAAATCCGCCTGGGCAACCTGCAGATGGTTGCGGCCAAGCAGCTTCGCCATTACCGGTATGGACATGCTGGTGACGGCAGCGATGATCAGGAGCACCATGATCTGCTCGATCAGGGTCATGCCATGTTGCAGCGGGCAAGGTGCCGAATGCCTGGAGGTCGTCACGGCGTCGCTTCCTGCGGGTCCGGGAGGTTCCATGCTAGGGCGCTGGCGCCATGCGGCCAGCAGCCCGGTGCCGATGTGGCTGTCGGCCCCTGCTGACGGTTCCTGTCAGCAGGCCCGATTTAAAATGACCTGCCGCGCCCACACCTGTAGCCGATGACCGACCGCTTCCAACTCGCCGCTCCCTACCAACCCGCCGGCGACCAGCCGCAGGCGATCGCACGGCTGGCCGAGGGCTTCGAGGCCGGCCTGGCCGCGCAGACCCTGCTCGGCGTGACCGGCTCGGGCAAGACCTACACCATCGCGAACGTGATCGAGCGCATCCAGCGTCCGACCATCGTGATGGCGCCGAACAAGACGCTGGCAGCGCAGTTGTACGGCGAGTTCCGCGAGTTCTTCCCGCACAACGCGGTGGAGTACTTCGTCAGCTACTACGACTACTACCAGCCGGAAGCCTACGTGGTGGCGTCGGACACCTTCATCGAGAAGGACTCCTCGATCAACGAGCACATTGAGCAGATGCGCCTGTCGGCGACCAAGGCGCTGTTGTCGCGGCGGGATTCGATCATCGTCGCCACGGTGTCGGCGATCTACGGCCTCGGCAATCCGGAGGACTACCTGTCGCTGCGGCTGATCCTGGCCAAGGGCGAGCGCATCGACCAGCGCAAGCTGATCCACCAGCTCACCGAACTGCAATACACCCGCAACGAGCTGGAACTGCGTCGCGGCACCTACCGCGTGCGCGGCGAGATCATCGACGTGTTCCCCGCCGAGTCGGAGACCGAGGCGCTGCGCATCGAGCTGTTCGACGGCGAAGTGGAGAACATGGTGCTGTTCGATCCGCTCACCGGCGAGACGATCCGCAAGGTGCAACGCTATACGGTCTACCCGCGCACGCACTACGCCAGCACGCGCGAAAGCGTGCTCAACGCGATCGAGACGATCAAGGTCGAGCTGAAGGAACGGCTGGAGCTGCTGTACCGCGAGAACAAGCTGGTCGAGGCGCAGCGGCTGGACCAGCGCACCCGCTTCGACCTGGAGATGATGGCCGAGGTGGGCTACTGCCAGGGCATCGAGAACTACTCGCGCCACCTGACCCGGCGTGCGCCGGGCGAGCCGCCGCCCACGCTGTTCGACTACCTGCCGGCCGACGGCCTGCTGGTGGTGGACGAATCGCACGTCACCGTGCCGCAGCTGGGCGCGATGTACAAGGGCGACCGCTCGCGCAAGGAGACCCTGGTGGAGTTCGGTTTCCGGCTGCCGTCGGCGATGGACAACCGGCCGCTGCGCTTCGAGGAGTGGGAAGAGCGCGTGCCGCGGGCGATCTACGTCTCCGCCACCCCGCGCGACTACGAGTTGCGCAAGTCCGGCGACGCGGTGACCGAACTGGTGGTGCGCCCGACCGGCCTGGTCGATCCGGAAGTGGAGGTGCGCCCGGTGCGCACCCAGGTCGACGACCTGCTCAGCGAGGTGCACAAGCGCGTGGTGATCGGCGACCGCGTGCTGGTCACCACGCTGACCAAGCGGATGGCCGAGAACCTCACCGAGTATCTGGCCGAGCACGACGTGAAGGTGCGCTACCTGCACTCGGACATCGAGACGGTGGAGCGCAGCGAGATCATCCGCGACCTGCGCCTGGGCGAGTTCGACGTGCTGGTCGGCATCAACCTGCTGCGCGAAGGGCTGGACATGCCCGAGGTGTCGCTGGTGGCGATCCTCGACGCCGACAAGGAGGGCTTCCTGCGCTCCACCGGCTCGCTGATCCAGACCATCGGCCGCGCCGCCCGCAACGTGCGCGGCAAGGCGATCCTCTATGCCGACGAGGTGACCCGCTCGATGCGGGCGGCGATGGACGAGACCGCCCGCCGCCGCGAGAAGCAGATGGCCTGGAACGAGGCCAACGGCATCACGCCCAAGACCGTGGTGCGGCGCATCGCCGATATCATGGAAGGCGCGCGCAGCGAGGCGGGCAATCGCCGTGGCGGCAAATCCTCGACGCGCGGTCGTGCCGCGGTGGCCGAGCCTGCCGCCGAGTACGCCGGACTTAGTCCCCAGCAGGCGGCCGGTACGATCAGGAAACTCGAGGCGCAGATGTACAAGCACGCGCAGAACCTCGAGTTCGAGGACGCCGCCCGTCTGCGCGACCAGATCCACCAGTTGCGCGAACAGGCCCTGCGCTGAGTCGGCAACGGGGCCGCCTGCGGGATATTGTCCGGTGCCGGCAGCTCCCGTATACTGCGCGGCTCGCGTAGCTGGTTTGCGCGATACGGGCGGTTAGCTCAGCGGTAGAGCACTACCTTGACATGGTAGGGGTCACAAGTTCGATCCTTGTACCGCCCACCACCTTGAGTCCAGCAACGGCGCGGCTTTCGGGCTTGGCGCCGTTTCTGCTTCTTGCGGCTGCTGACTCCGAACTGACCTGTGAAGCCGGGGCACGCCATCGTCCGGATCGGCGTTCCAGGCGTCCGGCGCTCTGCGGGGCTGCCCGAGGTGGGCTGGGTTGAACGCGGCGTACCGCCCGTCATGGCCGCCACCTCCTCTCCCTTGCTCGTCACCGATTCGCCCCGGCGCATCCCTGTCCGTTACGTTGCGGTGACGCGACTCCGAGGCAACAATGATGCCGTAGCCCGTTGGGACGAAGCACGCCGGCGACTACCTGTTTGCGCGCTGACGCCGGCGTTTCCAGCGCAGCCAGCGCCGTTCCGTCCAGACCAGGGCCCGCCCCATCGGGCGGCGCAGGAAAGGAAGGTCCTGGGCCAGCAGCAACAGGCCGAGCGGCAGCATCCACAGGCCAAGGATCGGCAGGATGCTGAAAACCCCGCCCACCACGAGCAGCAGCCCCACGGGGAGGCGCACCCAGCGCGCCGAGGGCGAGCGCAGCCGGCGAACCCACCGGCCGACACCCTTCGGCAGCTCCCGTTCCAGACGGTCGAGTCGCCGGTCCAGTCTTTCCTTGTCTTTGTCGTTCATGCCTCGCGGGCAACCGTCGCCTGAGCCGGGGCCATCGTATCGGCAAACCGGTGCCTCCCACCCGCAACGGGCCGGTGGATGGGGGCCTACTCGTCCTCCGTCGAAGCGGGCGACAGGTAGTTCGGGTCTTCCGAATCGCGCGCGTGGCGGATGGCGTTGCGCAGGCGAAGGTCGAGATGGTCGAAATCGAGGATGACCTTGCCGGAGTGGACGGCCTTGACGGCCGACATCGGCACCACGAAGTCGCCGGCGTTCTCGATGTAGACCAGCAGCTCGGGCAGCCCGTGCCGGATCTCGCGGACGGAGCCGATGCCTTCGCAGCCGTCGGCGACGAAAACCATGGAACCCTCGTTGATCTGCTCGCGCATGTCTCGATTCTCCGGGGCGGGTGGGCGGAGGGGCGCCGCATGGCGGGCCGCGGCGCATGATGGGCACAGCTGTCGTCTTGGAGCGGTGAAAGGCCACGTTCCGTACCCGGCTGGCCGCGCCCGGGTCGCGGCTTCCGGGCCGGCTGTGAAAGAATGGGGGCCTGCCATCGTGGATGGCCGAACCCGACCGTGGCTGCCACCGCCGCGGCATGTACCCCCGACGGCCGTCGCGCTCGACGGCCGTCTCCAAGCGAACGAGCCCCATGCAAGCCATCGAAACCCTGATCGACGACGCCTTCGAGCGCCGCAACGCGCTCACCCAGGCCGAGATCGAAACCCACCTGCGGCCGGCCATCGGCCAGGTCCTCGACCTGCTCGAATCCGGCGAGCGCCGCGTCGCCGAACCGGACGGCCGCGGCGGCTGGACGGTGAACCAATGGATCAAGAAGGCGGTGCTGCTGTACTTCCGCATCAACGACAACCGCGTGGTCGACGGCGGCCCGGCGCAGGCGTTCGACAAGGTGCCGCTGCGCTTCGCCCACGGCAACGATGAGGAACTGCAGCGGCTCGGCGCGCGCGTGGTGCCCGGCGCGCTGGTGCGCCGCGGCGCGCATATCGCGAAGGACGCGGTGCTGATGCCCAGTTACGTCAACATCGGCGCCTACGTGGGCGCCGGCAGCATGGTCGACACCTGGGCCACGGTGGGTTCTTGTGCGCAGATCGGCGCGGGCGTGCACCTGTCCGGCGGCGTCGGCATCGGCGGCGTGCTGGAGCCGCTGCAGGCCAACCCCACCATCATCGAGGACGGCAGCTTCATCGGCGCGCGCTCCGAAGTGGTCGAGGGCGTGGTGGTGGAGAAGGGCAGCGTGATCGGCATGGGCGTGTTCCTCGGCCAGTCCACCCGCATCTACAACCGCGCCACGGGTGAAACCAGCTACGGCCGCGTGCCCGCCGGCAGCGTGGTGGTGGCCGGCAGCCTGCCGGCAAGGGACGGCAGCCACAGCCTGTACGCCGCGATCATCGTCAAGCAGGTCGATGCGAAGACGCGCAGCAAGACCAGCATCAACGAACTGCTGAGGAGCGGCGAATGAGCCTCGCTCTGTATGGACTTCCGAATTGCGACACGTGCAAAAAAGCGCGCAACTGGCTCGCCCGCTTCGAGGTGGCGCACGACTTCATCGACTACCGCGCCAGCCCGGTGCCTGCGGCCACGCTGAAGGACTGGGCGGCGAAGCTCGGCGGCTGGGAGAAACTGGTCAACAAGTCGTCCACCACCTGGCGCAACCTGCTGCCGCAGCGCAAGAACCCCGGCAGTGATCCGGAGTGGACCTTGCTGCTGAAGGAGTATCCCACGCTGATCCGCCGCCCCGTGGTGGTGCAGTCCGATGGCGCGGTAAGCGTGGGTTTCACCGACAACGGCTTCAAGAAGCTGTTCGGGCGCTGAGATGGCGGTGCGGCTTTCCGGCATCCTGCTGATGGCCGCGATTGCACTGTGGCTGGCGCTGGTCGCGTTCGGCAACATCACCGACTACGGCAGCAACTGGGTGTTCGTGCGGCATGTGCTGGCGATGGATTCGATCTTTCCCGGTGCCAGCATCCGCTACCGCGCCATCCATGCGCCGCTGCTGCAGCACGCCGCCTATCTGCTGATCATCGCCATCGAAACGCTCGCCGCGGTGCTGTGCTGGATCGGCGCCTGGCGCATGTGGCGCGCACGTCGCGCAGCGGCATCGACATTCCGTCGTGCCAAACGCGTTGCGATATACGGGCTGACGGCAGGCCTGATACTGTGGCTGGGCGGTTTCGTGGCGATCGGCGGCGAGTGGTTCGGCATGTGGATGTCCAGCCAGTGGAACGGCCTGGAAAGCGCGTTCCGTTTCGTCGTCGTGCTGCTTGCTGCGCTGGTTTATCTGGGCCAGCGTGACGACGAGATCGATCATTGAAGTCGGGGCGCTGACAAAGTGGCGATCACTTATGTAGTGAGTCATTTGTCGGGCGTGGTGATCGCCGATTGAAGCGAGTTTTCGCAAGAAATTATCGATCATGCGGCTGTCATGCAGGCAACGTTTTGGCATGACCGGCAAAGGCGTAGCATGGCGGCCTCCCCTACCCAGGAGCATCGCATGACCGCTTCCTCGATTGTCGTCAGCAGCGTTGCCGAACTGATCCGTGCGGTGCAGGACACCGGGATACGGCAGATCACGGTCGATGGTGAGCTGGCCGGTGTGCCGGCGCTCCGGTTGTCGCCCGGACAGGTGTTGCTGGGACAGGGTGACGACGCGGCGCTGATTTTCACGAGCGGCATCGACGGCCTGCAGCTGACCACCGACAACGAGGTTCACGACCTCCATCTCGTCGCCTCGCCGGATCGACGCGCGATCCACAACGATACCCAGGTCGAAAGTCTCGGCCGGTTGGTGCTGGGTGAAGTGACCACGATCGGCCAGGTGCAGATCCTCGCACGCGACAAGGTGCGCAGTGGCCATGTCGAGGTCGCCGGCCTGGATGTGGTTAGCGCCGATGCACGTGCGCAGGCTGATCGGCCGCAGGGGTTCGGCGTGCATGTGCTGCAGGGCGCGTTCACGCTGTGGAACATGCAGGCCGATGCCACGGTGGTGATCAGCGCGCGGCTGGTCGGCCTGTCCGCCGGGCGGGCGGCGGCGCCGGTGCTCGGTAGCGGCATCTTCGTCAGCGGTGCCGGCTTCGAGGGTGGCCGGCTCACCGTGTCACTGCTCGAAACCGGCGAAATTCACAGCGATGGCCGCATCGCGCCGGGCACGCCGGACATGATCACCGGTGGTGTGTTCACCGTGTTCAACGCGTTCGTCGATACCGTGCGCAACCTGGCTCCGGTGGTGACCTACGGGCAGAACGACATGGTGCTCGACAACTGGGGCTCGGTGGATCACTGGGTCGCCGAGGAAAAGATCACCTCGTACGGTCCCAGCGGCATCGGCTTCGTCAACTTCGGCCTGGTCAACGAGCTGGAAGTCGAGGCGCCGATCGAGACGTTCGGGCAGGGCGCGCGCGGTTTCAACGTCTACGCCGGCACCGTCAATCGCGCGGTATTCGATCGCATCACCACCCATGCCGATGGCGCGGTCGGCATCCAGATCAGCCAGCCGATCGGCTACCTCAGCGTGCGCCGTGGTCTCGAAACGTTTGGCGGCACCGGCGATTCACTGGTGAAGGGCGTGGTGCTGAAGCTCTCCGCCATCGCGCTCAGTGTGAAGCCCGGTGGCTCCGCACGCGAGATCGATATCGACGGCGGCGTCACCACGCACGGCGACGGCATCGCGCCGCTGGAGATGCTCGGCGTGGTCGGCCGGCTGAGCATCGAGGGCGGCGTCAGCGCCAAGCAGGGGCACTGATCTCGGGCGCACTCGCAACGACGCGGCTTGCTATGCTGCAGCGCTGTCGATCCATTGCGCCTGGCGAGTGTCCATGTCCGAAGTTCTCGATCTCACCCGTGACCTGATCCGTCGCCGCTCGGTGACGCCGGAAGATGCCGGTTGTCTGGCATTGATCGGCGGGCGCCTGCAGGGTGCGGGTTTCCATGTCGAGCACCTGCGCTACGGCGAGGTGGACAATCTGTGGGCGACGCACGGTTCGGGCGGGCCTACGCTGGCCTTCCTCGGTCATACCGACGTGGTGCCGAGCGGCCCCGAAGCATCATGGCGCAGTCCGCCGTTCGAACCGACCATTCGCGATGGCCGTCTATACGGTCGCGGCGCCGCCGACATGAAGGGATCGGTGGCGGCGATGGTGGTCGCGTTGGAACAGTTCGTGGCGGCGCATCCGGGCCATCACGGCCGGGTCGGGCTGCTGCTGACCAGTGACGAGGAGGGGCCGACCAATCTCGACGGCGTGCGCAAGGTGGTCGAGCATTTCCGTAGCGTTGGCGAGCACATCGACTGGTGCGTGGTCGGTGAGCCGTCGGCGAAGGAAAAGCTGGGCGACCTGATTCGCGTGGGGCGGCGTGGTTCGCTGTCGGGCACGCTCAGCGTGCGCGGTGTGCAGGGGCATGTGGCGTATCCGGAGAAGGCGCTGAACCCGATCCATGCCTTCGCCCCCGCGCTGGCGGAACTCGCCGCCGAGCGCTGGGACGCGGGCAACGCGGATTTCCCGCCCACCTCGTTCCAGGTCTCCAACCTCAACGCGGGCACCGGCGCCAACAACGTGATCCCGGGTGAACTCAGCGCGCTGGTCAACTTCCGCTACTGCACCGCGAGCACGGCGGACGAATTGCGTGCACGCACCGAGGCGATCCTGCAACGACACGGCCTGGACTATGCGCTGGACTGGAACCTCTCCGGCGAACCCTTCCTCACCCCGCCCGGCGGCATGCTGCGCGAAACCGTGCTGGCGGTCTGCCGCGAGCTGTGCGGCCTCGAGCCGGAGCAGAGCACCGGCGGCGGCACGTCGGACGGCCGCTTCATCGCGCCGCTCGGCGCCGAGGTGATCGAGCTGGGACCGGTCAATGCGACGATCCACAAGGTTGATGAATGCGTGTCGCTGGACGAGCTGGAGCGCCTGCCGCAGCTGTACCACGCCATCTGCGAACGGTTGCTGGCCGCGGCCTGACCTTTCGGCCGGCGGCGGAGTGCTTGGCGTCAGGGCCGCCGTTCGTCGCCGGCCTCCGACGGGATCGCCCGTGGCGCGGCTTCGTCCGGCGGAGTATCCCGGAGTCCCTTGCGAAAGTCGGCGATGGCGCTGCCGAGGTCGCGGCCGGCGTTGCGCAGCTTGCCGGTGCCGAAGACCAGCAGCGCCAGCACGAGCAGCACGATCCAGTGCGAAAAACTGTCGAGTCCGAACATGTTGAGGGTTCCCGGTTATGGAAGTGGGTGGGCCGGCATGCCCTGCGCTGCAGGCGATGCCGATGGTGGCGGCGTGGCAAGCAGGCCGGTGGATGCCGCAGGCCCGGCCAGGCACTGCAGCGGGCCACGGGCGCCGGTGGCAGCCCGGGCAGGGCACTGGTAATCCAGCGCGGCCACCAGCGCGGGCGTGACCTCGTCGAAACCGAGCACGCCGCCGCCATGCCCGCGCACGAAGGCCTCTGCCGCGGCGCGGGTGGCGAACGACGCCAGGGTCGGCCCCATCGAGCCGGGCAGCGGCTGCCAGGCCACGTAGAAGGCGCGGCGCGCGTCGATGAAGCTGACCGCGGCGTGGCTGGGCTGCTGCCAGTCGAGGTGGGTGCTGTCCTGCACGAACAGTTCCTGCAGCGCGGACTGGTTCTCCGGCTGCAGCACGTAGGCGAAGAAATCGCGGGTGGAGTCGAACACCAGCGGCTTGGCGCGGCCGGTCACCCAGGCTTCCGCCCGCGGGCCGGGCGAGCCGTCCAGGTACATGCCGCACACGGCGCAGGCGTCGTCCGGGTGGGTATCGACCGCCTGCTGCGCGGGAGCGCGGCCGCCGCCGCAGCCGGCAAGCAGGGCCAGCACGAGGATCAGTGCGGCCAGTGCGGCGGAGCGGGGCGCGGAACGGGTTCGCATGCGGTTCTCCTCAGACTTCCTTGCGCCGGAACGCGAGCATCGCCCACGCGAACGGCGCCACCGCCCAAGCCAGCATCACCAGGCACAGCAGCAGCGGCGGATAGGCGTGGTGGGCGGTCATGCCGGTCAGCAGGTCGTTGCCGGCACCGTCGCCCAGCGCGGTGAGGTTGACCAGCCGGAACACGTCGACCGGGTTGAGCAGCAGCAGGTACGGATACACCGCCCGCTCCACCGGGTTGCCGCCGCTGACCACCAGCAGCGCCAGCAGCGCCAGGTCGAACAGCACCACGCTGAGCAGCCAGCCGATCAGCGCCAGACCGGCGGCGCGCGACTTGTCTGCGGTCTGCACGCTGATCAGGCAGGCCAGCCCGACGAAGCAGGCGCCCAGCAGCGAGGCGCTGAGGATGAAGCGGCCGATGTGCAGCCACGCCTGCAGCGTCTGCGCGGGCGGCTGCATCAGCTGCATGATCGCCACCGCCAGGCCGAAGCCGGCCAGGGTGGCGGCGGCCAGAGCGCCGCAGTGGCCGAGGAACTTGCCGGCGACCAGCTGGCCGCGCGCCAGCGGGTAGCTGAGCATCAGCAGCAGGGTGCCGTCGTCGCGTTCGCCGACGATGGCGTCGTAGGCGATCAGCAGGCCGATCAGCGGGATCACGAAGGCGCCCAGCGTGGTCAGGCTGGCCAGCGTGGCGTCGAACGAGGTGAACCCGACTTTGCCGGAGGCGGCGCTGCCGAACCAGGCGATGCCCAGCGCCAGCAGCGCGAACAGTATGGTGAGCGCCACCGTCCAGCGGTTGCGGAAGTCGTCGCGGAACTCCTTTCCGGCGACGATGAGGATGGTGTTCATGCGCAGGCCTCCGCGGCGGGCCGCTGGCCGGCGCCGAGCCAGTCGTAGAGCTGCGCCAGCGTGGGCTCGCGCACGTCGAGGTCGACCACGGCGGGGTCGGCGAGCAGCTCGCGCAGCACGGGCAGCTTGCCGGCGCGCGGCACCTGCAGTTCCAGCCGGCCGTCGGGCCGCCGCTGCGCGGGCAGGCCGCGCGCGTCCAGCCGGATCAGCAGCCCGTCGATGGCGTGCTGGTGCGGGCGCAGCAGCAGGCGGGCGGGCAGCGCGGCCTGCTCGCCCAGCGCGTCGAGGCTGCCGGCGGCGAGCAGCCGGCCCTGGCGCAGGATCAGCGCGCCGTCGATGTGCGGTTCCAGTTCGGCCAGCAGGTGCGAGGAGATCAGCACGCAGCGCCCGTCCGCACGCAGCTCGCCGACGATGCGGTACAGCTCGCGGGTGGCCTGCGGGTCGAGGCCGGTGGTCGGTTCGTCCAGCAGCACCAGTTCCGGCGAGCCCAGCAGGGCCTGCGCCAGGCCGAGGCGCTGGCGCATGCCCTTGGAGTAGGTGCCGATGCGCCGGTCGGCGGCGTGCGCCAGGCCGACGCGTTCCAGCAGCGCCTGCGCCTGGCCGCGCGGCGCCTGCTTCAGCCGGGCCAGGTAGTCGAGCAGCTCACGCCCGCTGAGGCTGGCGTAGAAGGTGGCGCTCTCGGGCAGGTAGCCGATGCGCCGGCGCAGCGCGTGCGCGCGCCACGGCGACTGGCCGAGCACGTCGAGGCGGCCGCCGCTGGGCGCGATCAGGCCGAGGATCAGTTTGATCAGGGTCGACTTGCCGGCGCCGTTGTGGCCGAGCAGGCCGATCACCCGGCCGCGCGGCACGCAGGCGCTGACGCCGTCGAGCGCGGCGAGCGCGCCGTAGCGCTTGGCCAGCGCCTCGAATTCAATCGCGTGGTTCATGGTCGGGCCGGAAGGAGGCGGGGGCTTTCATCAGCGGATGGCTGTCCTGCACCGACGGCGGCGTGAACACCGGGAACGCGCGCTGCACGTAGCGCATCAGCAGCACGGCGGGGCTGGACATCAGGTTGCGCGCGGTGGGGTATTTCCACAGCAGCACGTCGACGCCGTCGTTGGGGCGGAACGGGACGTCGCCGATGCCGTCGGCGTCCAGGTCCCAGCCGAGGTAGTCGCTCCAGAAATTGCCGCGGCCGTCCGCCGACCACTCCTGGGCGAGGTTCTGCACGTACTTCACCTGGATGCGGTTGTCCACGAAGCGGTTGCCCCAGAGGCGGTTGTCCTCCGAGCCCGCGGTCACGTGGATGCCGATCTGCGAGTCGGCCACGAGGTTGTCGTGGAGGGTGTTGAACTGCGACAGGTAGACGAACAGCCCCTTGCCCTCGGTGCCGTCGATCAGCCCACCCTGCGTGTCGCGCAAGCCGTCGACGTGGCGTATCTGGTTGCCGGCGATTTCACTGTGCGAGATGTAGTTGAGCAGGAAGCCGTAGGAATCCTCGTGCTCTGCGGTGTTGCCGATCACCCGCAGGTGGTCGGACGACATCAGCGCGTAGCCGGCGAGGTTGCCGCGGCTGACGTTGCCCAGCAGCAGGTTGTGCTGGGAATACATGTAGTGGATGCCGTAGCGCACGTCGTGCACCACGTTGCGCGCGATGGTGTTGTGCGGGCTGACGTAGACGTAGATGCCGTCGCGCGAGCCGGCCACGTCGTTGCCCTCGATGGTGCAGCCGGTGTCGTTCCACAGGTGGATGCCGTCGCCGCGGTCGGCCACGCGCAGCGAGCGCATGCCGCGGATCACGTTGTGCGCCACCCGCACGTCGGCGGCGCCGTCGAGGTAGACGCCGAACAGGCTTTCCTCGATGCGGTTGCCCTCGAGCGTGACCTCGCGCGCCTGGCGCTCGACGAAGATGCCCGCGTTCATCGCGGTGAGGTCGGTGCCGCTGCGGCGGAGGGTCAGCCCGCGCACGGCGACCCGCGCGGCGCCGATGCGCACCACGTCGCCCGAGCCGCCGCCGTCGAGGACCGCGCCGGGCTCGCCGACCAGGGTGATGGGCTTGTCCAGCCGCAGGTGCACCGCGTGCACGCCGGCCGGCACGCGGACGGTGGCACCCGGCGCCGCCGCGGCCACGGCCTGCTCCAGTGGCTCGCGCGCATGTGCCGGCGCCGCCAGCGGCAGCGCCAGCGCCAGGACGGCGAGGAGGCGGGGCATGTCCATGGAAGCGGAAGATCCGGCCGTGGGGGGGGGGGGGGGGGGGGGGGGGGGGGGGGGGGGGGGGGGGGGGGGGGAGGGGGGAGGGG